>NZ_NKFM01000052.1:0-139996 GCF_002223085.1 Burkholderia sp. HI2714
CTCATACACCGCCTCCAACGTCAGTTCCTGTCGTCTGGCGATCTCTTTCGCTCGCACGCCGTCGCTGAACATCAGAATCGTCCGCGACCGGTCTCGTATTCGCCAATCACGACGGCTTCTCGCCATCGCTTCAAGCTTTGTACGTTCTTCCTGCGTCAGTTCCAGCGCTTTCAATGCCATCAGCTTCGTTGCTCGTCCCGTCCAGTTCGAACCATGATTGTAGAGACATTTCATGTCGAAGGCTTATTAACCGGTCAACGAGCGGTGACGCGTGCGTTCCGCCTCCTCTCCCTCCCCACTCAGGATGTTTCATGAGATTGACCCACTTGGGCCGGGTGAGCGTCGGCGCGCGTCTTGCGGCGCTGGCGTGCGCGCTCGTCGCCCTGCTGTTTACCGTTTTCGCGTGGACGCTCGCGCATTTCGCCGGCCAGCAGCTGGCTGAAGAAGCCCACATGCGGATCGTCGACAAGGAACAGTCGATCCGCGCGATGGTCGACTTGTTCGACAAGGCGCTGACGGCCGAAGCGAACCGCTCGATGTCGCTGTTCGCGAGCTTCCTGCCGCCTGATTTTTCGCTCGACCCGGCGCGCACCGTCGACATCGGCGGCGTCGCCGCGCCGACCCTGCTCGCGGGCGGCCAGCCGCTCGACCTCGACTATTCGATTCCCGACCAGTTCCTGAAGAAAAGTGGCGCGATCGCGACGATCTTCGCGCGCGACGGCGACGATTTCGTGCGCATCACGACGTCGCTGAAGAAGCAGGACGGCGCGCGCGCCGTCGGGACGAAACTCGACCGTGCCGGCCCCGCCTACGCGCCGCTCGTCGCCGGGCGCAGCTACACGGGCCTCGCGAAGCTGTTCGGCCGGTCGTACATCACGCAGTACAAGCCGGTGACCGACGCGACCGGCCGCGTGATCGGCGCGCTGTTCGTCGGCCTCGACATCGGCAACGAACTCAAGCTCGTCGAGGACGGCATCCGCTCGCTGAAGATTGGCGACAACGGCTACTACTTCGTGCTCGATGCGTCACAGGGCCCGTCGCGCGGCACCTTCGTCGTGCATCCGGATGCCGACGGCCGGCCGGCCGACGACACGCGTGCGCCGTATGCACAGATGCTCGCGGCCGGCGAGGGGCGGCTCGCGTATACGTCGACCGACCCGGCCGCGCACGATGGCGGGCCGACCGCGAAATTCGTGTCGTTCACGACGATTCCGCAGTGGCAATGGCTCGTCGGCGGCATCGCGCTCGACGACGAACTGCTCGCCACCATGCGCGCCACCCGCAACCGCTTCCTGATGATCGGCGCCGTGCTCGTCACGGCATTCGCGACGCTGTTCGTCATCGTGGTGCGCCGCGTCGTGAGCCGGCCGCTCGATGCGGCGGCACGGGCCTCCGAACGCTATGCGGCGGGCGATCTCAGCGTGCGCATCCGTGATGGCGCGGCCACGCGCGGCCATGCGGGCGACGACGAGATCGGCCGGCTCGTGCAGGCGGTCGACGGGATCGGCGACGGCCTCGCTCGGATCGTCGCGCAGGTGCGCAACAGCTCCGCCGACATCGCGCGCGGCACGGTCGACATCGCGGCCGGCAGCAGCAACATCGCCGCGCGGATCGCGACGCAGGCGAGCAGCGTCGAACAGACGGCCGCCAGCATGGAACAGATCACCGCCGCCGTGCAGCAGAGCGCCGAGCACGCGGCGCAAGCCAATGCGCTGGTCGCGGACGCGTCGGCGGCCGCGACGAACGGCGACGCCGCGGTGCAGCGCGTGGTCGCGACGATGGACGACATCGGCCGCGCGACGCGCCGGATCGCCGAGATCACGGGCACGATCGAAGGCATCGCGTTCCAGACCAACATCCTGGCGCTGAACGCGGCCGTCGAGGCCGCGCGCGCGGGCGAACACGGCAAGGGCTTCGCGGTGGTCGCGGCCGAAGTGCGCGCGCTCGCGCAGCGCAGCGCGGCCGCGGTCAAGGAGATCGACGCGCTGAGCGCCGAATCGTCGACGACCGTCGAACAGGGTTACCGGATCGCGGAGGCCGCACGCGGCACGATGCGCGACATCGTCGCGCGCGTCGACCAGGTCAGCACGCTGATCGGCGAGATCAGCGCCGCGTCGCGCGAACAGTCGACCGGTATCGAGCAGGTGAACCTGGCCGTCACGCAGATCGGCGACGCGACGCAGCAGAACGCGTTGCTGATCTCGGATGCCGAACGCGCGGCCGTCGCGCTGCGCGACCAGGCCGCGCACCTGTCGGACGCGGTCAGCGTGTTCCGGCTCGAACGGAACGCGTGACGGAGAACGGCTGGCCGGCGACGGCCGGCCCATCGCCTACTTCTTGTTCTTGTCGTCGCCTGCCAGATCGATCGCCTTGTCCGATCCCACCGCATTGCGCAGCTGGAACTTCTGGATCTTGCCGGTCGACGTCTTCGGCAGTTCGCCGAACCGCACGGCCTTCGGCACCTTGAAGCCCGCGAGCAGCGCCTTGCAATGCGCAACGATTTCCTCCTCGGTCGCGCTCGCGCCTTCGCGCAGCTCGACGAACGCACATGGCACCTCGCCCCACTTCGGGTCGGGCATCGCGACGACGGCCGCCACCGCCACCGCAGGGTGCCGGTACAGCGCATCCTCGACCTCGATGCTCGAGATGTTCTCGCCGCCCGAGATGATGATGTCCTTCTTGCGATCCTTGATCCGGATATAGCCGTCCGGCATCAGCACCGCGAGATCGCCGGTATGGAACCAGCCGCCGTGGAACGCCTCGTCGGTCGCCTTCGGGTTCTTCAGGTAGCCCTTCATGCAGATGTTGCCGCGGAACATGATCTCGCCGAGCGTCTCGCCGTCGGCCGGCACCGGCGCCATCGTGTCGGGATCGAGCACCGTCGCGCCCGCCTCCAGGTGATAGCGCACGCCCTGGCGCGCGTTGAGCCGCGCACGCTCCTCGTCGCTCAGTTCCTCCCAGTGCGACTGCTTCGCGCAGACGGTCGCCGGGCCATAGACCTCGGTCAGTCCGTATACGTGCAGCAGGTCGAAGCCGATCTCCTTCATCTTCGCGATCACGGCCGGCGCGGGCGCCGCGCCCGCCACCATCGCGTGCACCGTGTGGTCGATGCCTTCACGGAATTCGGCCGGTGCGTTCGCGATCGCGCTCTGCACGATCGGCGCGCCGCAGTAATGCGTGATGCGTTCGCGGCGGATCAGGTCGAACACCGTCTTCGCATCGAACTTGCGCAGGCAGACGTTCACGCCCGCGCGCGCCGCGACGGCCCACGGGAAGCACCAGCCGTTGCAGTGGAACATCGGCAGCGTCCACAGGTAGACGGCGTGCTTCGGCATGTCCCATTCGAGGAGGTTGCTGACGGCCGCGAGATACGCGCCGCGATGGTGGTAGACGACGCCCTTCGGGTCACCGGTCGTGCCGGACGTGTAGTTCAGCGCGATCGCATCCCATTCGTCGGCGGGCGGCGTCCATGCGTAGTCGGCGTCGCCGCTCG
This sequence comes from Burkholderia sp. HI2714, assembly GCF_002223085.1. Taxonomy (NCBI): domain Bacteria; kingdom Pseudomonadati; phylum Pseudomonadota; class Betaproteobacteria; order Burkholderiales; family Burkholderiaceae; genus Burkholderia; species Burkholderia sp. HI2714. Next base: position 3,494 of record NZ_NKFM01000052.1, read on the forward strand.
CGACGAGCGCCTCGTAGTCGGTCGCGCCCGCGAAACGCGCGGGGTCGGCCGGCATCGCGTCGGCCACGCTGACGATCTTCAGGCCCGGCACCTCGAGCGCCGCGCGATGCGCGAACTCCGCGTACTCGGTGTCGACGATCAGCACCTTCGCCTCGCCATGACGCAGCATGAACAGCACCGACGACACGTCGAGCCGCGTGTTGATCGTGTTCAGCACCGCGCCGGCCATCGGCACGCCGAAGTGCGCCTCGACCATTGCCGGAATGTTCGGCAGCATCGCCGCGACCGTGTCGCCACGTTCGACGCCGAGCCGCGCGAGCGCGCTCGCCAGCTGCTTCGCGCGCGTGTAGGTCTCGCCCCAGGTGCGCCGCACGTCGCCGTGCACGATCGCGAGGCGCTCGCCGTAGACTTCGGCCGTCCTGACCAGGAAGTCGATCGGGGTGAGCGGCACGTAATTCGCGTCGCGGCGGCCGAGTCCGGCCTCGAACATCTGCGTCATGATCCTGTCTCCCGTGTCCTGTCGACCGGGGCGCATCCACCCCGGATCGTTTTGATGTGGTTCAATTGCCGACAGCCTAACGGGCGCTATTGTGAGCCGTCTGTCATCGAAACGACAGAGTGCCTTTCACGCGCTGCGCGTTATCCCTATCCTCGCAAACCCGCACCCATGCACGCCCCTCTCGTTGCCCCGCCCGACGCGCCCGCCCACCCGGCCGACGCGCTGCCCGAACCGGGCCCGCTGCCGGCGCTGGCCATGCTGTTCGGCCAGTGCGCCTGGTTCCGCACGCTCGCGCCCGAGCACCAGGCGCTCGTGCTCGCGCAGTCGCGCGTCGAGCAGTGCGAGGCCGGCGATGTGATCGCCCATCGGCTCGCGCCATCCGAATACTGGATCGGCGTGCACCGCGGGCTGCTGAAGCTCGCGATCTTCAACGCGTCGGGGCGCGGCTGCACGTTCTCCGGCGTACCGTCGGGCGGTTGGTTCGGCGAAGGCAGCGTGATCAAGCGCGAGCTGCGCAAGTACGAGGTCGTCGCGATCCAGCGCTCGACCGTGCTGTTCGTGCCGGTCGACACGTTCCATGCGCTGCTCGATACGAGCCTGCCGTTCACGCGCTTCGTGATCCATCAACTGAACAACCGGATGGGCGAGTTCATCGCGTCGATCCAGAACAGCCGGCTGCTCGACGTCGATGCGCGCGTCGCGCAGGCGCTCGCGCAGCTCTTCAACCCCGACCTGTACCCGGACACCGGCCCGTCGCTGTCGATCTCGCAGGAGGAACTGGGGATGCTCGTCGGCGTATCGCGGCAGCGCATCAACCAGGCGCTGCAGCAGCTCGAGAAGCTCGGCGCGCTGCGGCTCGCGTACAACCAGATCGACGTCGTCGATCTCGGTGCGCTCGCGCGTGTCGGGATGGAGCAGATCTGAGCGCGGGCCGATGAACGGAATCGCCATCGAAGCAGCACGCCCATCCGGTATCGCGACCGTTTTCCGGCCGTCGCGCCGCGCTGCGTTTCCTCTGCTGAATCGGCGATCGGCCGCCCCGCCCCGACCTGACAATTCCGCCAGTTTCGCGACAGTAACCCGTTGCGGGCCGACGCCTATCATTCGGGTTCCATTTACCCACGCCTGATCTCCGCCCGTCCCGCTGCCTCCATGTGGATCGTCAATCTCGCGCTCAAGCGCCCCTACACGTTCATCGTGATGGCCATCATGATCGTGCTGGCCACCCCGCTTGCGCTGATGCGCACGCCGGTCGACGTGCTGCCCGCGATCAACATTCCCGTGATCAGCGTCATCTGGAATTACAGCGGCTTCTCCGCGACCGAGATGACGAACCGCATCACGTCCGTGCATGAGCGGATCCTGACGACGACCGTCAACAACATCCAGCACGTCGAATCGACATCGTTGCCCGGCATCGCGGTCGTGAAGGTGTTCCTGCAGCCGGGTGCGAACGTGCAGACGGCGATCGCGCAGACGGTCTCGTCCGCGCAGGCGATCGTGCGGCAGATGCCGCAGGGCGCGACGCCGCCGCTCGTGATCACCTATTCGGCGTCGAGCATCCCGGTGATCCAGCTCGGGCTGTCGAGCAAGACGCTCAGCGAACAGTCGCTCGCCGACATCGCGCTCAACTTCCTGCGCCCGCAGCTGATCACGGTGCCGGGCGTGCAGATCCCGTTCCCGTACGGCGGCCGCACGCGCGTGGTCGCGATCGACCTCGATCCGCAGGCGCTGCAGTCGAAGGGGCTCACGCCCGCCGACATCGTCAACGCGGTCAACGCGCAGAACCTCGTGCTGCCGACCGGCACCGCGAAGATGGGCCAGACCGAATACCGGATCGACACGAACGCGTCGGCCGATACGGTCGCCGACATCAGCAGCCTGCCGGTCCAGACGATCAACGGCGCGACGACCTACCTGCGCGAGGTGGCATCGGTGCGCGACGGCTTCGCGCCGCAGACCAACGTCGTGCGTCAGAACGGCCAGCGCGGCGTGCTCATCTCGATCCTGAAAAGCGGCGATGCGTCGACGCTCAAGGTCGTGTCGGACCTGAAGACGCTGCTGCCGCGGGTGATCCCGACGCTGCCCGAAGGGCTCACGATCACGCCGCTGTTCGACCAGTCGGTGTTCGTCAACGCGGCCGTCCAGGGCGTGATCCACGAGGCGCTGATCGCCGCCGTGCTGACCGCGATGATGATCCTGCTGTTCCTCGGCAACTGGCGCAGCACGCTGATCATCGCGATCTCGATCCCGCTGTCGATCTTCACGTCGCTGATCGCGCTGTCCGCGCTCGGCGAGACCATCAACATCATGACGCTCGGCGGGCTCGCGCTCGCGGTCGGGATCCTGGTCGACGATGCGACCGTCACGATCGAGAACATCGAGCGGCACCTGCATCTCGGTACCAACCTGCACGACGCGATCCTCGAAGGCGCGGGCGAGATCGCGGTGCCCGCGTTCGTGTCGACGCTGTGCATCTGTATCGTGTTCGTGCCGATGTTCTTCCTGACGGGCGTCGCGCGCTTCCTGTTCGTTCCGCTCGCGGAAGCCGTCGTGTTCGCGATGCTCGCGTCGTACGTGCTGTCGCGCACGCTGGTGCCGACGCTCGCGATGCTGCTGTTCCGCGCGCAGCAGGCGGGCACCGGCCCCGACCAATCGACGTCGCGCTTCGCGCGCATCCATCACGCGTTCAACGCTGCGTTCGAGCGGCTGCGGGCGTGGTACATCGTGCTGCTCAGCATCCTGCTGGTGCGCCGCCGCTTCTACGCGACGTGCTTCCTCGGCTTCTGCGTGCTGTCGACGGGCCTCGTGTTCGTGCTCGGCCGCGACTTCTTCCCGAATGCCGATTCCGGCAACATCCGGCTGCACATGCGCGCGCCGACCGGCTACCGGATCGAGGAAACCGCGCGCCTCGCCGACCAGGTCGAGCGCGTGATCCGCGAAACCGTGCCGCCCGACGAACTCGGCGCGATCGTCGACAACCTCGGCCTGCCGGTGAGCGGCATCAACCTGTCGTACAGCAACGCGGGCACGATCGGCACGCTCGACGGCGAACTGCTGATCGCGCTGAAGCCCGGCCACCGCGCGACCCAGCACTACGTGCAGGCGCTGCGCAAAGTGCTGCCCGAGCGCTTCCCGGGCGTCGAGTTCTTCTTCCAGCCGTCGGACATCATCACGCAGATCCTCAACTTCGGCCAACCGGCCGCGATCGACCTGCAGGTGCTCGGCAACGATCTCGCGAGTAACATGACTATTGCGAGCGGCCTGATGAAAAAGATCAGGCAAATCCCCGGCGCCGTCGACGTGCACGTGCTGCAGCGTAACGACGAACCGACCCTGCTGGCCGACATGGACCGTACGCGCATGCAGCAGCTCAACCTCTCCGCGCAGAACGTCGCGCAGAACATGCTGATCTCGCTGTCCGGCAGTTCTCAGACCACGCCGTCGTTCTGGATCAACCCGCGCACCGGGGTCCAGTACCCGCTGCAGATCCAGACCCCGCAATACAACATCTCGTCGGTGGACGACCTGCTCGGCACGCCGATCTCGGCGAGCGGGCGCACGGGCATGCCACTGCAACTGCTCGGCAACCTCGTGCAGGTGCGCAGCACCGCGAACCCGGCCGTGATCACGCACTACAACATCCGCCCGGCGATCGACGTGTACGTGAGCGTCGAAGGCCGCGACCTCGGCGCGGTGGCCGGCGAGATCGACCGCATCGTGTCGGATGCGCGCGCGACGCTGCCGCGCGGCACCGAGCTGACGATGCGCGGCCAGATCGAGACGATGCGCACGTCGTATATCGGCCTCGGCGCGGGCGTCGCGATGGCGATCGTGCTGGTCTACCTGCTGATCGTCGTCAATTTCCAGTCGTGGCTCGACCCGCTGATCATCATCAGCGCGATGCCGGCCGCGCTCGCCGGCATCGTCTGGATGCTGTTCATCACCGGCACGCACCTGAGCGTGCCCGCGCTGACGGGCGCGATCATGACGGTGGGCGTCGCGACCGCGAACAGCATCCTGGTCGTGTCGTTCGCGCGCCAGCGCCTCGAGGCCGGCGCGCCGCCGCTCACGGCCGCGCTGGAAGCCGGCGCGACACGGATCCGGCCGGTGCTGATGACGGCGCTCGCGATGATCATCGGGATGGTGCCGATGGCGCTCGGTCTCGGCGAAGGCGCCGAGCAGAATGCGCCGCTCGGCCGCGCGGTGATCGGCGGCCTGCTGTTCGCGACCGTGTCGACCTTGCTGTTCGTGCCGCTCGTGTTCGGCGGCGTGCATGCGCGGCTGGCCCGCCGGCGTGCGCGCCAGGCCGGCCACTGACTTTCGTCCCACTACCCGGTTGATTTGGTTGAATTTATGGAAGAGAAACATCACAGCGCCGTCGGCATCCAGGTGGACGAACACGGCATGCACCTGCCGCCACGGTCGTCGGTGTCGCGACGCGGGAAAATCGTCCTGATCGTGATCGGCGTGCTGCTGGCCGCCGGCGCCGCGCGCACGGTCGTCGTCAACGTGCTGAACCACAACCGGCTCGACGCGGTCGCCCAGCAGAACACGCGCCAGTACGTGACCGTCGCACATCCGGTCGATGCGGCCACCGGCGGCAAGCTGACGCTGCCCGGCACGCTGCGCGGCTTCGTCGAGGCGCCGATCTACGCCCGCGCGAGCGGCTACGTGCTGCGCTGGCAGGCCGACATCGGCGCGCACGTGAAGCAGGGCCAGACGCTCGCCGAACTCGATACGCCCGAGCTGAACCAGGAACTCGCGCAGGCCACCGCGCAGCGCCAGCAGGCGCAAGCCGCACTCGCGCTCGCGAAGACGTCGTTCGACCGCGCGCAGCAGTTGCGCCAGCGCGATGCCGTCTCGCAGCAGGAACTCGACGACCGGCAAGGCGCGTTCAACCAGGGCACCGCGAACCTCGCCGCGGCCGATGCGAACATGCGCCGCCTCACCGAGCTGAAAGGCTTCCAGCGGATCGTCGCGCCGATCGACGGGATCGTCACGCAGCGCAACGTCGACGTCGGCGATCTCGTCAGTTCCGGCAATGCGGGCCGCTCGCTGTTCACGGTCGTGCAGGCCGACCGGCTGCGCCTCTACGTGCAGGTGCCGCAGGCGTACGCGCAGCAGGTGAAGGTCGGCCAGCACGTGAGCGTCGCGCAGGCCGAGCTGCCGGGCCGGACCTTCGACGGGACGGTCACGCGCACGTCCGAAGCGATCGACGTCGCGACGCGTTCGCTGCAGATCGAAATCACGCTGCCGAACCCGGACGGACGGCTGCTGCCCGGCGCATACGTGCAGGCGACGCTGCCGATGACGCCGGTCGGCCGCCTGCAGGTGCCGGCCAATACGTTGCTGTTCCGCGCCGAAGGCCCGACGGTCGCCACCGTCGATGCGAATGGCCAGGTGCGCCTGAAGCAGGTGACGGTCGTGCGCACGATCGGGCAGACGCTCGAAGTCGACGGCCCGCTCACGCCGAATGACCGCCTCGTCACGAACCCGAGCGACGCGCTCGCGAACGGCGACCCGGTGATCGTCACGGCACCGGCCGCGAAGCCGGCCTCCGGCGCTGCGGAGGCGAAGTCGTGATCGCGATGCGCGTCCGCCGGCGGCCTGCCGCCGTCTCCATCACGTCGGTTGCGCTCGCCGCCGCGCTCGCCGGCTGCACGGTCGGCCCCGATTACAAGCGGCCCGATGTCGACACACCGGCCGCGTGGCGGCTCGACCCGGCGGATGCGTACTGGCATCCGGCCGCGCCGGCCCGCGCGCCGCTCGACCCGGCATGGTGGACCGCGTTCGGCGATCCGCAGCTCGATGCGCTGGAAGCCGACGCGCTGCGCAACAACCAGAACCTGAAAGCCGTCGCCGCGCGCTACGACCAGGCGAAGGCGACGCTCGCGTCGGTCGCCTCGGCGCAGTATCCGGCCGTCGGCCTGAACGCGAGCGGCCAGCGCTTCAAGATCTCCGCCGATCGGCCGCAGACCAACTACGCGACGAAAAGCACGTCGACCGTGCAGAACGAGATCCAGGTCGGCGCGGCCGTCAGCTACGAGCTCGACCTGTTCGGCCGCGTGCGGCGCAGCGTCGAATCGGCGCAGGCGACCACCGAGCAGGCCGGCGACGATTTCGCGAACGCGCGCCTGGTGCTGACCGCCAATCTCGCGTCGAGCTATTTCGCGCTGCGCGAATTCGATACCGAGATCGACGTCGTCAAGCGCTCGATCGACCTGCAGCAGAAAGCGCTCGACTACGTGAGCGCGCGCCACGACCTCGGCGCGGTGTCGGGCCTCGACCTGCTGCAGCAGCGCGCGCAGCTCGACGCGACGCGCACGCAGGCGCAGTTGCTGCTCCAGCAGCGCGTGCAGGTCGAAACCGCGATCGCGACGCTGGTCGGCACGCCGGCCCCCGCCTTCTCGATCGCGCCGCGCGTCGTGCCGATCAACGCGCCGGCGCTGCCGGCCGGCCTGCCGAGCGACGTGCTGCAGCGGCGCCCCGACGTCGCGTCGGCCGAGCGCGCGATGGCCGCCGCGAATGCGCAGATCGGCGTCGCGCGCGCCGCGTATTTCCCGCGCATCACGCTGTCGCCCGATATCGGCTGGGACGCGACGCGCTTCGCCGGCCTGTTCACCGTGCCGGCGTTGCTGTGGTCGGTCGGCGGGTCGCTCAGCCAGCCGCTGTTCCAAGGCGGCAAGCTGAAAGCCGGTGTCGATTTCGCGCAGGCCGGCTATGTCGCCGCGCAGGCCAGCTACCGGCAGACCGTACTCACCGCGTTCCAGGAGGTGCAGAATGCGGTCACGGGACTGTCGGTGCTCGCCGACGCCGCGCAGCAGGCCTCCGCGGCCGTCGACGATGCGCGCAAGCTCGTGTCGCTCGCGCAGGATCGCTACGCGGGCGGCCTGACGCCGTTCATCGACGTGCTGACGGCCCAACAGCAGTTGCTGACGAGCGAGCGGCAGGCCGTGCAGATCCAGGGCCAGCGCGCGGCGCTCGTCGTGTTTCTCGCGAAGGCGCTGGGCGGCGGCTGGGATGGCCAGGCCGCGGGCGGCCCCGCGCCGGCCGAGGTCGCCACGGCAGCGCCGGCGCCGGCCCCGGCCCCTGCGCACCCGAGCCCTTAACCGGATTACCCGGACAACGGATTCCCACATGAAAGTCCTGATCGTCGAAGACGAACCGAAAGTCGTTGAATACCTGAAGAGCGGCCTGACCGAGGAAGGCTGGGTCGTCGACACCGCGCTCGACGGCGAGGACGGCGCGTGGAAAGCCGTCGAATTCGACTATGACGTGGTCGTGCTCGACGTGATGCTGCCGAAGCTGGACGGCTTCGGCGTGCTGCGTGCACTGCGCGCGCAGAAGCAGACGCCCGTCATCATGCTGACCGCGCGCGACCGCGTCGACGACCGCGTGCGGGGCTTGCGCGGCGGCGCCGACGACTACCTGACCAAGCCGTTCTCGTTCCTCGAACTGATCGAGCGGCTGCGCGCGCTGACGCGCCGCGCCCGCGTGCAGGAATCGACGCTGATCTCGATCGGCGACCTGCGGGTCGACCTGATCGGCCGCCGCGCGACCCGCGACGGCACGCGGCTCGACCTGACCGCGCAGGAATTCCAGCTGCTCGGCGTGCTCGCACGGCGCAGCGGCGAGGTGCTGTCGAAGACGACCATCGCCGAACTCGTGTGGGACGTGAACTTCGACAGCAACGCGAACGTCGTCGAAACGGCGATCAAGCGCCTGCGCGCGAAACTCGACGGCCCGTTCACGGACAAGCTGCTGCACACGATCCGCGGCATGGGCTACGTGCTCGAGGCGCGCGAGGACGGCGACACCGAGAGGCCCGCATGAAACGCTCGATCGTCCTGCGGCTGTCGGCGATGTTCGGCATCGTGTCGCTGCTCGTGTTCACGCTGGTGGGCTGCGGGCTGTTCGTGATGATGGAGCGCCAGCTGTTCGCCGAGCTGCGCGCGACGCTCGACACGCGCACCAAGGTCGCCGAGATGATCGTGTCGCATGCGACCACGGCCATGCGCGGACGTCTCATGCAGGAGAAACTCGCCGACCTCGAGCCGCCCGACGGCTCGACGCACTATCAGGTCGACAGCCCGAATCCGGATTTCCGCTTCGGCACGCCCGTCGACGGCGTGCCCGTCGGCGCACCGTTCGGCGCCTTCCAGCGCTACGCGCTGAACCACAGCACCTACGACGTGATGACGAAGACCGTCATGGTGGCCGGTAACGGCGAGCGGCCGACGCTGAAGCTGATCGTCGCGAGCTCGTGCGAGCGCACGCAGCGGATGCTGCGCCGCTTCGGCTGGACGCTCGCGGGGCTGATCGCGATTGCCACGATCATCACGCTGCTGCTGAGCCGCGCGGTGGCCCGCTTCGGGCTCGCGCCGCTCGACCGGCTGTCGCAGGACGCATCGGCGATCAGCCTCGCGAACCGCCGCCAGCGGCTGCAGACCGACGCGCTGCCGCCCGAGCTGCGCGACCTCGCGACGTCGTTCAACGGTGCGCTCGACCGCATCCAGCAAACCTACGCGCGGCTCGAGGCGTTCAACGCGGACGTCGCGCACGAGCTGCGCACGCCGGTCAGCATCCTGATCGGCCAGACCCAGGTCGCGCTGACCAGCCGCGACCGCACGGTCGAGCGGATGCAGCGGACGCTGCAGTCGAACCTCGAGGAATTCGAGCGGCTGCGCGTGATCATCAACGACATGCTGTTCCTGTCGCGCAGCGACCGCGGCGAACGCGCGACCGACCTGAAGGACGTGTCGCTCGCCGACGAAGTGCGGCGCATGCTCGACTTCCTCGAGATCCCGCTCGACGAGGCGCAGTTGCGCGCCGAGCTGCACGGCGATGCGCGCGCGGCCGTCGATCCGTCGCTGTTCCGCCGCGCGATGACGAACCTGCTGATCAACGCGATCCAGCATTCGGCGCCCGGCGCGACGGTCAGCGTGACGATCGTGCGTCGCGACACGCTCGTCGAAATGTCCGTCGCGAACCCCGGCGAGCCGATCGACCCGGCCCGGCGCTCGCACGTGTTCGAGCGCTTCTACCGGCTCGAGGAAGCCCGCGCGAACAGCAAGGAGAACCACGGGCTCGGGCTGTCGATCGTCAAGGCCGTCGCCGAGATGCACGGCGGCAGCGTATTCGTCGCGTGTTCCGGCGGCATCAACACGTTCGGGTTCTCGGTATCGACCCAACCCGCCGCAGGCACCCCGCTGCGCCCGGCCGACGCGCGCGATGCGCGGCCGGCCCACGCGCCGCGCGCACTGCACTGACGGCGGCCGCGCCAGTCGACGTCCAGCCGCTCTTCCGACCGGCGCTTGCCTGCCTCGAACGCGGCCCAGGACGGGTTACGCGCGCGGTTTGCCGCCCTGCTCGCGCCAAGCCCGCGGCGACATCGCAAACCGCTCCCGAAACACGCGACTGAAATGCGACATGTCGTTGAATCCCCAGCGCAACGCGATGTCGGACACGCGCAGCACCGCGCATTGCGGATTCGCAAGATCCTGCGCGCACCGTTCGAGCCGCAGGTTCAATACGTAACGCATCAGCGACGTGTTTTCGGCCTCGAACAACTTGTTGATGTACCGCGACGAAATCCCGATCGACCGCTCGATCATCATCGGGCTCAGCTCCGGATCGTGCAGGTGCTCGAGCAGATGCCGCTTCACACGCGTCAGCGTCAACGCCTTCATCCTCGATTGCGCGAGGTCGTTGCGCTGCATGCCCCCGAGCGTCATCGCGATCAGCGAGATCGCGGTATCCGACAACTGCCGCATCTCTTCCTCGGTCACGCTGCGGATCTGCGACGACATCTGCTCGAGAAACGCACGCATGACGCTGCCGACGCCCTCCCCGGTTTGCGTCGGGCAGGCCGTGCGGTGTTCCATCCCGATGACGAGCTGGTTCAGGGTCGCGCGGGGAATGCTGACGACGATCTCGCGCCACGACTGGCCGAACTGCAGGTGGTGAGGCCGGGTCGCATCGTAGATCGCAAAATCCCCGGGGCGCAGCGTGACGATCTTGCCGTCCTGCTCGACCGATTGGCTGCCCTCGAGCATCAATACGCCGAAATACTTGTCCTCATACTCGCTCCGCGCCTGGCGATAGCGCCGAATCACGGCCTGCTCGCTGGCGTAGATTTCCGAGATTCGCATCTTTTCGCATTTGCGCTGCCGCACCTGACCGAAGAAATCAGCTTTCTGCACGGCCGCGATCTGCACGTCCGCGAACAAGCGCAGAATCGTCTCGCGCCAAAACTCGATACGCTGGCTGATCGAGCCGTCGGTCGCCACCTCGATCGCCGAATTCGTCCATTCGACCGGCGGGCTGCCGGACGCCGGGCCGGGCGCGTCACTGCTTGCGGCGCGCGGGAAAGGACGCATCGTCATGATCGTGCCCCACATGGGTTAGCCAACACGCAACCGGTAGCGTGCCCGTTCAAAAGCGCATTGTCCAATCGGCAACGGTGCAAGCCGCGTTGCCGGTCGGACCGACATGCGGCGCGGCGGCGATGCGCTGCCGCGCCGGGCATGTCATGCGAATGCCGTCTGACGCCAGTCGGAAGACTGTTCATACGCATAGGCGCAGCGGTAGATCGTCGCCTCGTCGAAGCGGCGCCCGACCAGTTGCAGCCCGATTGGCAGATCGTCAGCTACCCCGCACGGCAGCGACATGGCCGGATGCCCGGACACGTCGAACGGCGCGGTATTCGCGAGCATCTCGAACGCCCGCGTCAGCGACTCGGACATCGCACAGCCGGGCTTCGGCAGTTCCGACGCGCGGATCGGGACGGTCGGCATCAGCAATACGTCATACGACTGCAGCGCCGCGTCGTAAGCCGATCGCAAGCGTCGCGCGAGGTTCTGGCACTTCGCGTAATAGCGCCCGCGATACCGGCTCGTGAAATATTCACCGAGCAGCATCGTCACCTTCACGGTATCCGGCAGCTCATCGGCGCGCTCGCGCCAGCCCGCGTGATGATCGATCATGCCGGTCACGTACAGGCCGCCCCAGTTGAAACCGTGGCTGTTGCCCTTCATCATCTGCTGCGTCGCCCCCTCGGCCGCGATCGGCAGCCAGATCGTGGTGCCGGCCGCATGCAGCGGCACCGACACTTCGTCGACGCTCGCGCCCAGCTTGCGCAACTGGAGCGCGGCGACCCGCACGGCCTCGTCGACCACTTTCTCCGAATTCGCGAGCCCGAACGCCTCGCGCAGAATGCCGATCCGCAGGCCGGCGATGCCGTCGCGGATCGCGCCGAGATAATCGGCGCGCGGCGGCAGCATCCGTTGGCGCGGATCGAGCCCGTCGTCGCCCGCGATGACGTCGAGCAGCAGCGCGTTGTCGAGCACGGTGCTCGTCATCGGCCCGAGATGATCGACGGTCGCCTCGATCGGCATCGCGCCGGTATACGGCACGAGCCCGTGCGTCGGCTTCATCCCGTAGATGCCGCAATAGGCGGACGGGATTCTCACCGAGCCGCCCTGGTCGCCGCCGAGCGCCATGTCGACCTCGCCGCTCGCGACCAGCGCGCCGCTGCCGGACGACGAGCCGCCGGACGAGTGTCCGGCCTTGCGCGGATTGTGTACCGGCCCCGACGCGCTCGTGTGCGAGCCGCCGGAAAAGCAGTAGTACTCGCAGGTCGCCTTGCCGGCGATCGTCGCGCCGGCGTCGAGCACCCGCGTGACGACGGTCGCATCGACATCGGGCACGTAGCCCTCGAACGTGCTCGCGCCATTGCGCATCGGCACGCCGGCGACGCAGATGTTGTCTTTCACGGCCACCGTCTTGCCGCGCAGCTTGCCGTCGGCGGCGCCGTGGATCGTACTCTTCTGCGCCCATGCGCCGTAACGGTTCTCGTCGCCTTCCGGGCGGTAGCCGGGCGTGCGCGGATACGCGACGACGGGCAGATGGTCGGGCAACGCGTCGATCATGTCGTACGCGTCGAAGTTGGCCTGCAGCGCCTCGTCGTACTCGGCGAGCTGGCGGGAATCGACATGAAAGCCGAAGCCGGCTGCAATATCGGACAGTTGTTCGCGGGTCGGGCGTTTGATGGCCATCGACGTTCTCCAGTTCGGTAAGCGGCGCCCCCAGCCTCGGCGGCGCCGGCGGGATTCAGCGGGCGACGGCGTCGCGCATCAGCCCGGTGCGCGGATGACAGTTCACGTATTCGTAGACCTGATGCCTTGCGTCGAAGACGGAAACCTCGTGATACAGCCTCAGTTTCGACAGCCCGGTGACGACGCGGAAGAACGTGACGAAGATCCGCAGGTGCGTCGGATGGGATTCGGCCCAGCGCTCGAGGCGGTCGAGCGAGCGCCAGTGGCCGATGTTGTAACTCTCGTCGAGCACGTTGCCGTCGAGATCGATCGAGCGCACGTAGCGATTGCTGTAGCAGCCGACGTCCTTGCCGTTGTCGCGCAGGAACTCCATTCCGCTGCGCAGCGTCGGCTCGATCTCCTCCAGATACAGTCGGCGCTCGTCGCTCTCCGCCGCGCGCCAGTCCTGACCGGACCGAATCAGCGCGATGTTGTCGTGTGCCAGTACGACCACACGGCCGCCGCGAGCCGGATCGCCCTCGACGATGCGCAACTCGCCGTTCGCGTTCATCCAGTCCGTCTGCGAGATCGGGAACCGGTCACGCATCGATCCCCAGTAGCCGTGCTCCTCGATCTCGCCGCTGACGCCGTCCATGATCGCGCCGACGCCGGGGAAATCGCTCGTAAACGCGTAAAGCGTCTCGAACTGCTCGGCGCGCGGCGCGACGATTTCCCGGAAGTAGCCGATCCCGTCCGCGAGGCGTGCGTCGGAGGCCCACCATTCGACGATTGCCGGCGACGTAATCCAGCGCGCATACGCAGCCGGATCGCGCCAGTAGCCGACGGCAATCAGGTTCTCGTAGCCCTGGTCGTCGGTGTGTTGTGTCAGGTCGAAGTTGTTCGGGCCGTCCTGCGCACCGAAATCGGTGACGATCCGGCGCAACGCGGCCAGTGCCACCGCGCGCTTGTCGGCGCCGTTGTATTGCACGCCGAAATAGCCCATCACGACCTGGCTCAGGTCTTCGGCGGCCCGGGCGACGTACATCGGGAACGGCGGCTGGTAATCGTCGGCGACGCGGCGTGACAGCGTTCGCGGGCAGATCAGGTGTTTGTCGATGGCGGATTCCATGCGTGACCTCTCTGGAAAGGGAATCGGGTGTCGAGGTATCGACGTTGGGGGACACGAAGCGACATGCACCGGCCATATCCCGGCGCATGCGGGTCGTCAGAAGATGTGCGCGTAACGCAGGCCCGCGAGCACACTGTTCTTCGGACCGTTGCGCACGCTCAGGTCGGTGCCGAGCTGGATCTGCACCTGGTCGGCCTTCGTCACGAACTTCGCTGCGGTGATCCGCAGGCGCGTGGTGCGCAGCGCGTCGTTGTTGTCCGCGCCGTCGACGCTCGTTTCACCGCCCCAGAGCTGGGTGATGCCGATCCCGAGCGACGTGCCCGGATCGGGCATGTAACGCACCATCGCCTGTGCGCTGTAGCTCATCCGCTGATGCAGCGTCGCACCGTTCGCGCCGTACGACGTGTTGTTGCCGTACCAGATCGCGTCGCCGACGAGATCGAGCGCCCACTGCGGAGAAAAGTGCTTGACGTAGGCCGCCTGGAAATCCAGCGACCAGCGGTTGGCGCCGAGATTGAGACCGCGGTTCTGGTCGTAACTCCCGGTCGGCGCGTAAACGTAGACCGTCGCGGCGACGACGTCCTTCGCTTCGTTCAGGCGGAATTTCAACGGAGCGGTCAGGATCACGTCGCCGACGCCGTTCGTACTGCCAAGCGCGCCGGCGTTGCCGAAGCTGCTGATGTGACCGAACGGCAGCAACACCTGCGGATCGATCGTGAGCCTGTCGGTGAGCTGGAACACATGCAGCAGGCGGGCGATGCCGACATTGGACTGCAGGTCGAAATCCGACGTCCGGTGGCCATTCGCGTAGTACGCGTTCGTCGCCGAATAGTTGTAGTACAGCACGCCGATCGTCGCGCCGACCGGATACTGCTCGTAGTCGCCGGGATCGACCTCGACCGCGCCCGCGTAATGCGATGCGACGACCATCAGCGACAGGCCGATCCAGCGCGCGATTCGCTTCAGTTTCATTCTGTTGACGTTGTCCATCATGCTCCTCACCTGGATGCGCAGACACCGCCATGCTCGACGTACGACGAACGGGAACCGTTGCCGGACGGTGGAATCGCGGGTTACTGGCTGACTGTTATTCCGCCGGTACTCGGGAGAGTGCCGACGATTCGCGACGCCGGACGGCCGTCGCTTGAGGGTGAGAATAGAAAGGCAAAATCCGCATTTCTGTTTTCCGGCGGAACAAGAAATTGGCTGTGGCGGGCCTCCTCGGCCAGCGCCGTGCAGCGGTCGCGAAACGTGCGCGGGCAGCCGCCGTTTCATGCCGGACGCGCTGTCGATGCCGCGAATCGCCGTGCATCCGCTGCGCATCGGCGCCTGCCGCGCAATGGGGCCGTCTCGGCATAGTTTCCGATCCGTGCCGGCAAAGAACCGCGCTTTTTCTCTTCTTACCCTGCTCGTCGAGCGTGACGACACGATGCGCCCACACGCCGCCACGGCAGTCGCAACGCCGTGGCGGCGGTCGACCCGAACCACGACAAGGAGCCCCACGATGAACCCGATTCCTTCCGAGGAAACAGCCTCGACGCCCGGCGAACGCGCCTGGGCGCTGTTTCGCGTGATGAAAGAGAAGAACCTGATTCCCGACGGCTATATCGAAAATCTGACCGAGCTGATGTCCACGACCTGGGATCCGGCCAACGGCGCGCGCATCATCGCGCGCGCGTGGGTCGACCCGGTGTTTCGCGAACTTCTGCTGACGGACGGCACGGCCGCATGCGCGCAGTTCGGCTACACCGGTCCGCAGGGCGAATACATCGTCGCGCTCGAAGACACCCCCACGCTGAAGAACGTGATCGTCTGCAGCCTGTGCTCATGCACGAACTGGCCGGTACTCGGGCTGCCGCCCGAGTGGTACAAGGGCTTCGAATATCGTGCACGGCTCGTCCGCGAAGGGCGCACGGTACTGCGGGAGCTCGGCACCGACCTGCCCGATGACGTCGTCGTGAAGGTGTGGGACACGACCGCAGAGAGCCGCTATCTCGTGCTGCCCGTGCGGCCGGCCGGCAGCGAGCACATGACCGAGGAACAACTGCGCACGCTCGTCACGAAGGACGTGCTGATCGGCGTTGCGCTGCCGCGCGCGCATTGACGCGCACCCCGTTTCGCTCTCGACCTTCATCTCGGAGATCACATATGGACGGCTTTCACGACCTCGGCGGATTCCAGGGTTTCGGCCCGGTGCCGCATACGATCAACAGTCTCGGCTACAAGCCGGTCTTCAAGGAAGACTGGGAGCATCTCGCGTACAGCCTGATGTTCGTCGGGGTGGACCCACTGAAAAAATTCAGCGTCGACGAGGTACGTCACGCAGTCGAACGCATCGACGTGCGCCAGCACGTCGGCACGCGCTACTACGAGCGCTACGTAATCGCGACCGCAACATTGCTCGTCGAAACCGGCGTGCTCGCGCAGGATGAACTCGACCGCGCGCTCGGTTCGCATTTCCGGCTCGCGAACCCGCCGCGATCCGGCGGCCGCGCGGCCCCACCCGCGTCGACGCGGTTCGAGGTCGGCGATCGCGTCGTCGTTCGCGACGAATACGTCAGCGGACACATCCGCGCGCCGGGCTACGTTCGCGGCAAGGCAGGCGTCGTGTTGCACCGGACGACCGAATCGTGGCCATTCCCGGATGCGATCGGCCACGGCGACACCGGCGCCGTGCATCAGCCGACCTATCACGTCGAGTTCCGCGTGAAGGATCTGTGGGGCGACGCCGCCGACGACGGCTATGTCGTGGTCGACCTGTTCGAAGGCTACCTGGATCGCGCGTCCGGGCAGAGCGCATGACGACGCCGGCAAATCGACACGTGCCTGCGGCCACGGCGCCGAGGATTCCGGTCACCGTGCTGTCCGGCTTCCTCGGCGCCGGGAAAACGACGTTGCTGAACCACATCCTGCGCAACCGCGCCGGCCTGAAGGTCGCCGTGATCGTCAACGACATGAGCGAAGTGAACGTCGACGCCGACGACGTGCGGCGCAATGTCGAGCTGCATCGAGGCGAGGACGAACTGGTCGAAATGACCAACGGTTGCATCTGCTGCACGCTGCGCGCCGATCTGCTCGAGCGGATCAGCGCGCTTGCGCGGCAGCGTCGCTTCGATTATCTGCTGATCGAGTCGACGGGTATCTCGGAGCCGATGCCGGTCGCGGAGACGTTCGCGTTTCTCGACCGGGACGGTTTCAGCCTCAGCGAACTCGCGCGGCTGGACACGCTCGTCACGGTGGTCAACGGCGAGACGTTCGAGGACATGATCGCTTCGGCCGAACCGGTCACGCGCGACGCTCCGCTCGCGAACGGCGGCGATGCCGATCCACCGCGCAAGCTGTCGGATCTGCTGATCGAACAAGTCGAATATGCGAACGTGATCCTCGTGAGCCGACTCGACCGGATCGGCCACGCGGGTTTCGAGCGGCTGCGCGCAATTCTGGCGTCACTGAATCCATCGGCGCGCATCCTGCCGATGCAGCACGGCAAAGTCGATCCGTCGGACGTCCTGGATACGCGGCGCTTCGATCTACCGGCGCTCGTCGAATCGCCGGGATGGATGCAACGCATGCAGGCCGACGAACGCCCGTCGGAATCGGACGCGTACGGGGTCGTGTCGTGGGTCTATCGCGAACGTGCGCCGTTTCATCCGGCGCGCCTGCTCGCGTGGCTGAGTCGCCCCTGGACCAACGGCCGACTGCTTCGCTGCAAGGGATATGTCTGGGCTGCGCACCGATATGCGGAAACCGCCATGCTCGTGCAGGCCGGCGACGCGTTCCAGTGGGGCTACGTTGGCCGATGGTGGCGGTTTACCCCACCGTCGGACTGGCCGCACGACGACTATCGTCGCGAGGCCGTGCTGAAGAAATGGGAGGAACCGGCTGGCGATTGCCGGCAGGAAATCGTGTTCATCGGGCAGTCGATCGATTACGTCCAGTTGCGTCGCGAACTTGATGCGTGTCTGCTGACGGTCGCAGAAATCGACTCAGGCCCGGAGTCTTGGCGCCAGTTTCCGGAAGCTGACACGTTCGACGCGCTCGCGACTACCGCCCATCCGTGAAGTGGGATTCGACGGCGTCGTTTGCAACGCCTGCGACCGACGACTTTCGATCGGCCGGTGGGCGTTGCGCCCGGTTCAGCGTGACGTGAATCCCGACAGCGCCGCCAAGGGCAGTTTTCTTCAATACGGGCCCGTGCGGCTCCCGTAGTCTCGATGCGACTTTCGACCTTTCGCATGGAGACATCCAATGAGCATGCTGGTTTCGATGGCCGCATTCGCGCTCGCCTCGTCGATCACCCCCGGCCCCGTCAATATCGTCGCGCTCAGTGCCGGCGCACGCCACGGCCTCGGCGCGAGCCTGCGCTATGCGGCCGGCGCGACGCTCGGCTTCGTCGCGCTGTTCCTGCTGATCGGCCTCGGGCTGCACGCGGCGCTCGCGCGCTGGCCGGTACTGACGACCGCCACGCAGTGGTCGGGGATCGCGTTCCTGCTTTACATGGCGCTGCGGCTCGCGCTCGACGACGGCCGGCTGTCGGCGGATCCGGACGTGGCCGGCCCGTCAGCGGCGGCCGGCGCGGCGATGCAGTGGCTGAATCCGAAGGCGTGGCTCGCGTGCGTGGCCGCGATGGGCGCGTATGCGGCCGATGGCGACCGCACGCAGGTCTGGCAGTTCGCCGCGCTGTATCTGGTGATCTGTTTCGCGTCGATCGCGTGCTGGTCGTATGTGGGCGCGTCACTGCGGCATCGGCTGGCGAACGCGCGGCACATGCGCGTGTTCAACCGGCTGATGGCGCTGCTGCTCGCGGGCAGCGCACTCTTCCTGCTCGACGCCTAGAGTTTGCTGTTCAGCTCGTCGCGCTGCGGTACTGGCCGGGCGTCGCCGCCGCGATCCGCCGGAACGCGCGCTGGAAGTGCGCCTGGTCGGCGAAGCCCGCGTCCAGCGCGACGTCGGCGATCGGCCGGCCGCGGCGCAGCTCCGTGCGGCCGTACTGCACGCGGCGATCGATCAGGAAGGCATGCGGCGTCATCCCGTAGCGGGCGTTGAACGCGCGGATCAGATATGACGGCGACAGATCGGCCGCCGCGCAGATCGCATCGAGCGTGACGCCCTCACGGCAATGTGCGGCGATGTAGTCGGCCGCGCGCGCGAGCCGGGCGTTGTCGTCCCCGGCGCGCGGGCCGGGCAATTCGCGATCGAGCGCGCCGTGCAGCGCCGTGAAAAACTCGACCGCCGCGCTCTCCTTGCCGAGCGGATCGATGCCTGGCGCGACGAGCGTGCGATAGAAGCCGTCAAATTGCGCGAACAGATCGCGCCGCTCCGTCAACTTCTGCGAAAAACCGTGAAAATCGTTGTTCGGATCGCGACCCAGCGAATGCTGAAGCCGCGCGAGCCACGGCACGTCGACATAGACCATCCGGTACGCCCATGCGTCGGGGCCATACGGATTGCACGCATGCACCTGTTCCGGATCGATGACCACGAGCACGCCGCGCCCGACGTGCTCGTTCGTCGCGCCGTTCACGTAGGTGCTCGTGCCGCCGACGATCGCGCCCACCGAAAACGTGTCGTGCGTGTGTTTCGCGTAACAGATCGCGCGGCCGTCGTCGACGGTGCGCGCCTCGATGAACGGCAGCGCGGCGTCACGCCAGAACGGCGACGGGACGACGGATCGGTTGGCGGTACGGCTCACGCGGCGGGCTCCCGGTTCGGACGGCGAACGCTCACCGTACAAGACTGTGCGGCGCCGCGCAACCGGATCGGCGGATTGCGGCTTCAATACCGGATCGCGCCGTTTCGCCTAAGCTTTGAATTCCGTCCGCCGCGGCACGCGCAGCGATTCCGTTCCTTCCTCTCCCGTCACACACATGCAAATCGATCTGAATGGCAAGACCGCAGTCGTCACCGCCTCCACCGCCGGCATCGGGCTCGCGATCGCCGAAGGGCTCGCGCGCGCCGGCGCGCGCGTCGTCGTCAACGGCCGCAGCGATGCGTCGGTGCAGTCCGCGCTCAAGCACCTGCGCGCCACCATCCCCGATGCAGACTTCGACGGCGTCGCGGCCGACCTGTCCGATGCCGCCGGCGTTGCGCGCATCACGCAGCACACACCTGCGGCCGACATCCTCGTCAACAACGCGGGCATCTACGGCCTGAAGGCGTTCTTCGACATCGACGACGCCGAATGGGAGCACTATTTCCAGACCAACGTGATGTCCGGCGTGCGCCTCGCGCGGCATTACCTGAAGGGGATGATCGAACGCGATGCCGGGCGCATCGTGTTCATTTCGTCGGAATCGGGCCTGAACATCCCGGTCGACATGATTCATTACGGTTTCACGAAAACGGCGCAGCTGTCGATCGCACGCGGCCTCGCGAAGCTCGCGGCCGGCACCCGCGTGACCGTCAACTCGGTACTGCCGGGGCCGACGATGTCGGACGGCGTGCGGGCACTGCTGAAGGAAACGGCCGACGAAACCGGCCGCAGCGTCGAGGACGTCGCCGTGGATTTCGTGCGCAACCACCGCTCGAGCTCGATCATCCAGCGGCCGGCGACGCCGGAGGAAGTCGCGAACATGGTCGTCTACGTGTGCTCGCCGCTCGCCTCGGCAACGACGGGCGCCGCGTTGCGGGTGGACGGCGGCGTGGTCGACACGATCGCGTAACGGCGAACGGGCAAGGCCGCCGCGCTAGCGCGAGGCGGCCTTGCCCAGCTGGAGCGTGCCCTTGCGGTCGGCGTTCATGCAGGAATCGAAGCCGTATTGCGTGACGACGCCGGCCCTGTCGAACACGACGAAATACTCGCGGTGATCGTTGCCGTGCTCGATGAAGTAGTTGTAGCAGACACCGTTGCCGTTGCGGACCATCCAGACACTGCGCGGATTGCCGGCGGCCCGGACGACATCGGCGCGTGTCGCGCCGTGCCGCGACGCGGCCCTCGCGAGCGGCGTGCGCGAATACGAGAATGGCAGCCACGAGTCGAACCACGCGCAACCGTGCAACATCAGGCAGCTGGCGGCCAGGGACAGCGTCGCTGCGGGACGGGACATCGTAATCAATCGCATGCTTGGGAAAATCGGCCGCGCCATGCCGGCGTAATCGAAAGCCCCATGCTACTCGACCTTTGGGTCCGGATCGAAAAGAAATGTAGAGATCTTTATCCGAATCCTTGCATTGCATGCTTCGGCACCAGCCTGATCGGCGCCCGTCGCGGCGGCCGATGCGCGCTTGAACACGCATCCGTACCATCGCTTTCTGCCGCCTCGGCACGCATCGTCACGCATTGTCACGCGACCCATTCGGCCCACAGCATCGTCAGCACCGTCATCAGCGCGGGGCCGACGAACAGCCCGATCAGGCCGAACGTCTCGGCGCCGCCGAGGATGCCGAACAGCACGAGCAGGAACGGCAGCCGCGCGGAACTGCCGATCAGCACCGGCCGCACGAAGTGCTCGGCGACGAACACGACGACGAACCCGAGCACGGCCACCACGATGGCCCACATGGTCGCGCCCTGCACGAACAGCCAGAGCGCCGCGCCGCAGAACACGACGGGCGCGCAGAACGGCAGCATCGCGGCGATCGCCGTGACGAGGCCGAGCAGTGCCGCATGCGGGACGCCGGCCAATGCATACGCGATACCGAGCAGCGCGCCCTCGCCGAGCCCGACGACGACGAGCCCCGTCACCGTGCCGAACACGGCCGCGACCATCCGCTCGATCAGCTCCGCGCCGCTACGCCCGAACGCGCGCCGCGCGCCCTGCAGCAATGCCCCCGACAGCTTGTGGCCGGCGCGCAGGATCACGAACAGCGTGACGAGCATGAAGCCGAATTCGAGCAGCGCGTGCGCGAGCTTCGTGCCGAACTGCCGGCCGAACGCGAGGAATTTCTCGCTGTTGACGCCGTGCATCGCGGTGGCCGCATGCAGCGGATGGGCGAGGTTGGCCTGCCACCATTCGGTGATCTGCGCCGCGCCGTAAGGCAGCCGCGCGACCACCTCCGGCACCGGGATGCCGTTGTCCTGGATCGTGCGCAGCCACTCGCGCAGGTCGTGCGCCTGGCCGATCGCCTGGGTCGCCGCGACGGCCACCGGCAGCACGACCAGCAACGAGATCGCCGCCGTGATGACGAGCGCGATGAGCGTCGGGCGGTTGCGGAACAGCCGATGCGATTCGAAGCGCTTCAGCATCGGCCACATGGCGATGGCGATCACGCAGGCCCACGCGATGGCGGGAATGAAATCGCGGATCACCCACAGCGCGATCACCAGCAGCGCCGCAACCAGCACGGCGCGAGAGACCTGCTGCGTGCGCGGCCGAGCGGCGGGCTCGGGAGACGACGGGACATGTGCGCCCATGGCACCTCTGTCGAAATGAAAAAATGGCGGTTCGCGCAGGCAACCGGCCTGCGCGAACCGCCATTCTATCCATCGGCGCCGGATCGGCGGCGCATGTGACGCGCGCGCCGCCCCGGCGCCCCGCCCGCTCAGGCCACCTTGTCGGCGGTCCGGTAACGCTCGAGCCAGTGCGCGTATGGTGCGGGCAGCGTCCACGACGGACGCTCGACGCCGAGTTGCTTGGCCGCGTAGTACGGCCAGTGCGGGTCGGCCAGATGTGCGCGGCCGACCATCACGAGATCGAGCTGCTCCTCCGCTATCACGCGGTTCGCCAGTTGCGGCGTGTCGATCCCCCACGCGGACGACACCGGCAGCCCGGCCTCGCGGCGCACGCGTTCGGCGATCGGCGCGAGGAACGCCGGGCCCCACGGGATCTGCGCGTCGGGCGTCGAGAAACCGATCGACACGCTCAGCATGTCGAGCCCTTCCCGCTTCAGCCGCTGCGTGAGCGCGATCGATTCGGCGAGCGTCTCCTCGTCGCGGCCGTCGTACTCGATCACGCCGAAGCGCGCGGTCAGCGGCAGATGCTCCGGCCACACCTTGCGCACGGCCGCCAGCGTCTCGACGAGGAAGCGGCCGCGGTTCTCGGCCGAGCCGCCGTATTCGTCGTCACGCTGGTTCGCATGCACGGAGAAGAAGCTCTGGCCGAGATAGCCGTGCGCGAAGTGCAGTTCGAGCCATTCGAAGCCCAGGTCGCGCGCGCGCTTCGCCGACGCAACGAAGTCGGCCTGCACGCGTGCGATGTCGTCGCGCGTCATCGCGCGCGGCGTCTTCGGCAGATGCGCGCCGAACGGCACGGCCGACGGCGCGATGGTTTGCCAGCCGCGCGGATCGCCGTCGGCGATGTGGTCGTCGCCTTCCCACGGGCGGTTCGCGCTCGCCTTGCGGCCCGCGTGCGCGATCTGGATGCCCGGCACCGCGCCGGCCGCCTTGATCGCCGCGACCGACGGCGCGAACGCTTCGGCCTGCGCATCGTTCCACAGCCCCGCGCAGCCCGGCGTGATGCGACCTTCCGGCGACACGGCCGTCGCCTCGGCGATCACGAGGCCCGCACCGCCACGCGCGATGCCGGCCAGATGCACGTGATGCCAGTCGTTGACGACGCCGTCCTCGGCGACGTACTGGCACATCGGCGGCACCGCGATGCGGTTGCGCAGCGTGACATCCTTGAGTTTGAACGGTTCGAACAGGGCAGACATCCACGGCTCCTTTGCTTGGTTCTGCAAAACGACTGGAAACGCGTCGTGCAATGTGCACGACGGAATGATTCGGGCCGTCGACGGGCCGGCCTGCGGCCGGCGACGGATACGGGGATGGCGCCGGCCCGGCCGGCGCCCGTGGCTCAACGGCGGCCGAGCTGCGCGAGCAGCGCCTCGGCGGCAGGCTCCGACGACGCGGGGTTCTGCCCCGTGATCAGCAGCCCGTCGGTGACGACATGCGGCGCCCAGTCAGCGCTGCGCTCGAACTCCGCGCCGTTGGTCTTCAGCATGTCCTCGACGAGGAACGGCACGACTTCCGTCAGTTCGACGGCCGCTTCCTCGCTGTTGGTGAAGCCCGTCACGCGCTTGCCGCGCACGACGGATTCGCCGGTCTGCGGGTTCTTCACGTGACGCAGCACGCCCGGCGCGTGGCACACGGTGGCGACCGGCTTGCCGGCCGCCAGCGCGCGCTCGATCAGGCCGATCGAATGCAGATCTTCGGCGAGATCCCACAGCGGGCCATGGCCGCCCGGGTAGAACACGGCGTCGTAGTCGTCCACGGACACGTCGGTCAGCTTGCGCGTCGAAGCCAGTTCGGCCTTGGCCGCCGCATCGGCGTCGAAGCGGCGCGTCGCGTCGGTCTGGGCCGTCGGATCGCTGCTTTTCGGGTCGAGCGGCGGCTGGCCGCCCTTCGGCGACGCGAGCGTCAGTTCGACGCCCGCATCCTTGAACGTGTAGTACGGCGCGGCCAGTTCCTCGAGCCAGAAGCCGGTTTTCTTGCCGGTGTCGCCGAGCGTGTCGTGCGAGGTCAGGACAACCAGAATCTTCATGATCGGACACTCCTTCGAAAAATGGATGACAGGAACGGGGCCGCTCGACCGGAAAATCCGGCCGGTCGGCGCGGCACGCCTGTGGGTTAGTCAGCTGTGACGCGTCAACGTGCGACCCGTATATCCGAATGCGACTTGCGTCTATTAGACCAGTCGTCTAGGACAATTCGAAATAAAACGACGGCGTCTCGCTGCACCACCAGCATCGCAGCGCGAAATGGCATTCAAATGGCATTTTCGCGTCTTCGTTGCCTGCGCCGCGGACGTCGTCGCATTCATGGGAACGGATGATAGCGTCGGATTAGACCGGTCGTCTAGTAAACGGGGAATCGCCCCTGCCGTCGTCATGGCCTTTTCGGTGGCGCGCGATCCGCCGGCGTCTGCCGTCGCTCGCGCCCCTCACCGGCGCCGCGGCGGCTAGCCGCGCAACGGACCGTCCGTGTCGCCCGCCTCGATCGCCGGTGCTTCGAGCCGCTGCTCGCGAACCCCGTCGCCCAGCAGCCGCAGCATCAGTTCCGCCAGTGCGCGCCCCGACGCGTGGCCGGTCGGCTGCACGACCGCCGTCACGCGGTACGGATGCGCGAGGTCCGGCGGCACGCCGTCGTAGACGATCAGCGACATGTCCTCGCCCAGGCGCAGCCCGCTGTCCACGAGCGCCCGAAACGCGCCACCACCCGCGATATTGTTGTCGACCAGCAGCGCCGTCGGCCGCTCGGGGCGCGCGAGCAGCGCCCGCGCCGCCTGCAACCCGCCGTCGTGCGTAAACGGGCACTCGACCAGCAGGGCCGGATCCGGCTCGATGCCGGCTTCGCGCAGTGCCGACAGATAGCCGGCACGGCGCTGCGCGGCGAAATTCAGTGCCAGCGGCGCGCTGATCATCGCAATGCGCCGGTGCCCGAACGCCGTCAGCCGACGCACCGCGTCCCGCGCGCCGGCCTCGTTGTCGAAATCGAACCACGCATACGGCTCGGCCACCTGCGTCCGGCCGTACGCCACGTACGGAAACGCGCTCGCCTGCAGGTACGCGATGCGCGGATCGTCGACCCGCGTGCGCGCGACGATCAGCCCGTCGACGAGTTTGCCGTCGACGATGCGCCGATAGGTGTCCAGTTCCGCGTTCGGCCGCGCCGACGCGATGATGAAATCGAGATTGCGTTCCGCGAGCCGCTCGGTGATGCCCGCGACGACCTCGCCGAAACGCGGATCGCCGAGATCGCCCGCGCCGAACGGATAGACGATGCCGACCACGTCCGCCCGCCCGGTCGCGAGCCGGCGCGCGGTCGGATCCGCCACATAGCCCATTTCCCGGGCAGCCCGCGCCACGCGTTCGCGCGTCGCCTCGCTGACGTCGTCGTAACCGTTCAGCGCGCGGCTGACCGTCGTCCGCGACAGCCCGAGCGCGTCCGATAGCGCCTTCAGATTCACCTTCACCGCCACTCCTCGCATTCGCCGATCCGCCCGGCCGCCCGACGTCCGGGACGTGCCGACCGGGTAATTATTTCCAATTGGTAACGATTACCGTCAAATAAATATCTTTTGCGTTCCAAACCGGTTTGAAATAGCATCCAAACCGGTTTGGACATCGATGCCCACTCAGCCGTTCACTTTCACTTTTCCAGGAAACGACGACGAGATGACATACTTTCCCCTTTTCCGCCCGATCGCGACCAAACGTTTGCTGCTCGCTGGCGGCGCACTTGCCGCCTTCGCGTCCGTCGCGCACGCGCAGTCCAGCGGCACGGGCGCGCCCGTGCCCACGCCCCACACGCAGCAGGCCTACGATCCCGAAGGCAACTTCACGATGCGCTGGACGCGGGCGGACATCCGCCAGATCGTCGCGCAGTCGCATACCGCCGGCGCCGACAAGAACTCGCTGCCGCAGGCGCTGACGATGCCGGACATCCCGCAGGATTTCCCGCTGATCAACTCGAACGTGTGGGTGTGGGACACGTGGCCGCTGGCCGACCTGCGCGCGAACCAGCTCAGCTACAAGGGCTGGGAGGTGATCTTCTCGCTCACCGCCGATCCGCATGCGGGTTACACGTTCGACGACCGTCACGTCCATGCGCGCATCGGCTTCTTCTACCGCCGCGCGGGCATCCCCGCGTCGCAGCGCCCGGCGAACGGCGGCTGGACCTGGGGCGGCCACCTGTTCCCGGATGGCGCGAGCGCCAAGGTGTTCGGCACGTCACCGATGACCAACAACGCGGAATGGTCGGGCTCGGCACGCCTCACGAACGGCGACAACGTGAGCCTCTACTACACCGCGACGTCGTTCAACCGCTCGGCGCCCGGCGGCGCCGACATCACGCCGCCGCAGGCGATCATCACGCGCGCCGACGGCCATATCCACGCAGACGCCACGCACGTCTGGTTCAGCGGCTTTGACGATCACAAGGCGCTGCTGCAACCGGACGGCAACTACTACCAGTCCGGCCAGCAGAACACCTACTTCTCGTTCCGCGATCCGTTCGTGTTCACCGATCCCGCGCACCCGGGCAAGACCTACATGGTCTTCGAGGGTAATACGGGCGGCCCGCGCGGCGCACGCACCTGCACCAACGCGGATCTCGGCTACGCGCCGAACGATCCGTACAAGGAAGATCTCAACGCGGTGATGAATTCGGGCGCAGTGTATCAAAAGGCCAATGTCGGCCTGGCGATCGCGACGAATCCGCAATTGACCGAGTGGAAGTTCCTGCCGCCGATCCTGTCGGCGAACTGCGTCGATGACCAGACCGAGCGCCCGCAGATCTACCTGAAGGACGGCAAGTACTACCTGTTCACGATCAGCCACCGCACGACGATGGCGGCCGGCGTCGACGGGCCGGACGGCGTGTACGGCTTCGTGGGCAACGGCATCCGCAGCGACTTCCTGCCGCTGAACGGTGGCAGCGGCCTCGTGCTCGGCAACCCGACGGACTTCTCCGCGCCGGCCGGCGCGCCGTATTCGCAGGATCCGAACCAGAATCCGCGCGAATTCCAGTCGTATTCGCACTACGTGATGCCGGGCGGGCTCGTCGAATCGTTCATCGATGCGATCGGCCCGCGCCGCGGCGGCACGCTCGCGCCGACGGTGAAGGTCAACATCAACGGAACGTCGACGGCGGTCGATCGCGCCTACGGACGCGGCGGGCTCGGCGGCTACGGCGACATTCCGGCGAACCTGCCTGCGACCGGCGGCGGCAACAGCCAGGGCAACCAACAATAACGAACGCTGGTAGAGGCACGGGGTTAAGGAGGCGCGTATCGCGCGTGTCGCGTGCGCGCCTCCTCTTTTTTCTTCCATCCATCGCGCACACCGCCGTTGAAAGCGGCTGTGCCCTCCTTTCCCGCTTTGCACGGCGGAGCACGGGACCCCGCATGACATCGACGTCTTTCCGCTTTTCCATCGGCATCGCCCGGTTGCTGCTCGCCTGCGTGGCCTGCACCCAGGTCATCGCAGCGCCCTGCCACGCGCCAGCCGACAACGGCACGCCGCAATGGCGGCCCGCGCTCCACTACACGCCGCAGCGCAACTGGATGAACGACCCGAACGGGCTCGTCTACGACAACGGCCGCTATCACCTGTTCTATCAATACAATCCGCTCGGCCGCGACTGGGGCAACATGTCGTGGGGCCACGCGACGAGCACCGACCTCGTCCACTGGCGCGAGCAGCCGGTCGCGATGCGCGCGAACGCGACGGAGGAAATCTTCTCCGGCTCGATCGTCGCCGACACGCTCAATACGTCCGGCCTGGGCCAACCGGGCCACATGCCGCTCGTCGCGCTTTATACGAGCGTGTACAAGGCGGGCTCCGGTCACGCGCCGGGCGTCCAAGCGCAGTCGCTGGCATACAGCCTCGATCAAGGTGCGACCTGGCAGCCATACGCACGCAATCCGGTGCTGACGCTCGATCCGGAATCGAAGCAATTTCGCGATCCGAAAGTGTCGTGGTATGCGCCGGGCGGCTACTGGCTGATGACGACGGTCGTCGCCGACGCGCACGTCGTGAAGCTCTATCGATCGGACGACCTGATCCACTGGAATTTCCTGAGCGACTTCACGCGGCCGGGCGTGCCGCACGACGGCGCGCTGTGGGAAATGCCCGACCTCGTGCCGCTGCCGCTCGACGGCGACCCCGCACGCATCCGGTGGGTCATGATCGTCAACGTCAATCCGTGGTCGATCGCCGGCGGCTCGGGCGCCATGTACTTCGTCGGCGACTTCGACGGCCGCACGTTTACGCCGGATCACATTGCGCCCGCCGGCTCCGATCCCGCGCAATTCCGCTGGGTCGACCATGGCGCGGACTTCTACGCAGCCGGCACCTTCTCGGGCGCGCCCGGCTCACGGCCGGTCGCGATCGCGTGGATGAGCAACTGGGATTACGCGGCGAAAGTGCCGACCACGCCATGGCGCGGCGCGACGACCCTGCCGCGCGAACTGTCGCTGAAAACGATCGACGGCGAGCCGACGCTCGTCGTCGCACCGGCCGCCGCGTTCGATGCCTGGGCGGACGGCAGGCCCGCCGTGCATGAAGGCGACCTCGCGGTCGACTCCACGACGCGCGCGCTGTCGGCCGCGACGCGCGGCGTCGTCCAGCGCATCACGGTCACGATCGCGCCGCAGCATGCGGCACGGGCGGGCCTGATCGTCCGGCGCTCGGCGGATGGCTCGGTCGGCACCCGGATCGTGTACGACACGGCAAAGGGCACGCTGACGCTCGACCGCTCGCAGTCCGGCGAAACGAATTTCGCCGACACGTTCAGCCGCGAACACATCGTGGACCTGCCGCTCGAGCACGGGCAGTTGCGGCTCGAGATCGTCGTCGATCGCGGTTCGGTCGAAGTGTTCGCGAACGGCGGCCGTGTCGCGCTCACCGACCTGATCTTCCCGCCGCTCGACGCGGATCGCGTTGCCGTGTTTGCCGAACACGGCCGCGCGACGTTCTCCGGGCTCACGGTGACGCAGCTCGAAGCCGGCGGTGACAGGCATGGCGCCTGTGCGGCGCGATAGACGCGACGGGCGGACGGCCGTTGGTCCTGCATGTGACGGGGGCTGTCCGACCGGCATCACGCCGGTCGGTGACAGCCCCCGCCGGAGCCCCACCGATCAGAGCAAGCCCATCCCGCCCGACGCGATGATCTCCGCGCCGACGATGAACGCGGATTCGGGCGCGCTGAGGTGCAGCACCGTCGACGCGATCTCGTCCGGCGTGCCGAACCGGCCGACCGGGACGAGGCCCTTGATCTTCTCCGCCGTTTCGTCGAGCGTGGCCGCGTCGAGCCCGAGCTTGCCGTAGAGCGGCGTCTGCACGGGACCGGGGCTCACGACGTTCACGCGCACGCCGTGCGGCAGCAACTCCGTCGACAGCGTCTTCGCGAACGAATTGACGGCCGCCTTGCTCGCCGCATACACCGACGAGCCGGGCATCCCGATGTGCGCGTTGATCGAGCCGTTGATCACGATCGACGCGCCGCGGTTCAGCAGCGGCACCAGCGACTGGATCTGGAAATACGCGCCCTTCACGTTGGTGTTGAACACGAGATCCCACATGGCCTCGTCACTGTCGGCGAACGGCGCGAGTTTCGCGACGCCCGCGTTGATGAACACGGCGTCGAGCCGCGCCCCCGCCGACGCGATCGCATCGGCCAGCGCGCGGGCCGACGCGACGCTGCCGGCCTCGTTGCGGATCGCGAGCGCGTCTGCGCCGAGCGATTGCCGCGCGGCCTCGAGCGTCTGCGCATCGCGCCCGGTGATGATGACGCGCGCACCTTCTGCCGCGAATGCCTTGGCGGCCGCCAGGCCGATACCGCTGTTACCACCCGTGACGAGGACCGTCTTTCCTTCGAAGCGTTGCATGATGTTCTCCTGTGAACCGGTGAGTTGACCGTGAACACAGGATGCGCGCGGCGCCCGGTCATGCCGTACGACGGGCGTGACGAACATGTTCGAAATTTTCGAACGTGTTCGGGCGGGTGAATTCGATTGCCTTGTCCTTTCCTGCCCTGTTCCGTTCCGCGCCGCGTCAGCCGGCCACGTCGATGCCGTCGAGCAGGCGCTGCGCGAGCCGCGGTTCGCGCAATTGCTCGAGCCACCATTGCAGCGCGCGGCCGTCCCGGTCGCCGTGCCATGCGACATACAGCAGGTTCGGCTCGCGCGGATCGGTCGTCTGCCTTTCCACGAGTTCGCCGCGCGCGAGCAGCGACGCCACGCGCCGGCGCGGCACCCAGCCGACGCCAAGCCCGTCGCGCTGCGCGAGGATCTTCGCGCGCATCGACGGCACTGCAAGCACGGCCTGCCCGCCGAGCAGGCCATACGCGCGGCCGACCGCGCGCCGCGACGAATCGGCGACGACGACGGCCCGGTGCGCACCGATCGCGTCCCGCGTCAGCGCGCCGCTCACGGCGGCCAGCGGATGGCGCGGCGACACCGCGAACACCCACTCCATCGCGCCCAGCTCGAACCACTTGAAACCGGGAATCGCCGGCGGCTCGTTGGTCGCGCCGATCACCAGGTCCGCGCGTCCGTCGCGCAGCGCTTCCCAGGTCCCGCCGAGCACTTCGTGCGTGAATCGCAGCGACACGCCCGAGTCGAGCGCATCGAACGCGCGAACGACCGGCAGCAGCGTGTCGAACTCCAGCACCTCGTCGCTGACGATCCACAGCCGGTCCTCCCAGCCGCTCGCGACCTGCCGCACGCGCTGCGTCAGCCGCGCGACGTCCAGTGCCAGCCGCGCGGCTTCGTCGGTCAGCAACTGGCCGGCCGGCGTGAGCTGCAGCCGGTAACCGCGGCGGTCGAACAGCAGCGCGTCGAAGCGCGTTTCGAGCTGGCGCGCCGCGTGCGACACCGTCGACGGCGCCT
Organism: Burkholderia sp. HI2714; assembly: GCF_002223085.1. NCBI lineage: Bacteria > Pseudomonadati > Pseudomonadota > Betaproteobacteria > Burkholderiales > Burkholderiaceae > Burkholderia > Burkholderia sp. HI2714. The sequence goes on from NZ_NKFM01000052.1 coordinate 34,430, forward strand.
TGCCGAGCCGCGCGGCCGCGCGCGACAGGCTGCCGGTGGCGCGGATCGCGTCGAGCAGCGCAAGTTCGTCTTCGGACAGCATGGGCACGCTCCGGTGTGGGGTTGTCGTGGATCGTAAGGCAGCGGCGGGCCGAGGTCCAATCGCTCGGTGCGGCTGCGTCGTCTGACGATGCCCGTCACCCCTGCGGGATGCCGCCGGGCCAGCGTTGCACGATGCACCGGTTCGCCGGCCGCCCGCGTCGCCCTGTCGGGATTCCTTGCACCGTGTGGCCGGTTCGTGCATCGTGCGACACCCGCGAAGCCGTCATGCCGCGCAGAGCCACCCATTCTTTCGTCGCCTTCGGTATGCTGATCGGCACAAAATTACTGCAATCGAGGTAACCACTGCGATGGACATCGCGATCCGCATCGAAGGCCGTCACGACCTGACGGGGCAGATCTTCCGGCAACTGCGCACCGCGATCGTCGACGGGCGGCTCGCCGGCGGCGCGCGGCTGCCGTCGACGCGCGACCTCGCGAAACAGCTCGGCGTATCGCGCAAGACGACGCTCGACGCGTTCGAGCGTCTCGTCGCCGAGGGTTTCCTGACCACGCGCGCGGGCGACGGCACGTTCGTCGCCGACGGCCTCGCGCGCGTGCCGCACGCCGCGGCCATGTCGGCGCCCTCCCTCGTCGAATACATGCCGCGCATCGACGCAGTCGATGCGCGTGCGCTGTGGGACGACCTGCCCGACGCGCTCTCGATGCCCACGCCGCAGGATGCGCCGGGCTTCGATTTCCGTGGCGGCGTGACCGACAAGGCGCTGTTCCCGTTCGACGCATGGCGGCGCTGCCTGCATCACGCGCTGCGCCAGCAGATGCGCGGCCCGGCCCTGTACCACGACCCGGCCGGCGATCCGCAGTTGCGCGGCGCGATCGCGCGTTACGTCGCGTTCAGCCGCGCGGTCGCGTGCGGCTGGGACGACGTGCTCGTCACGCAAGGCGCGCAACAGGCGCTCGACCTGATCGCCCGCGTCGTCGTGCGGCCCGGCGATGTGGTGGCGGTCGAGGATCCCGGCTATCCACCTGCCCGCGCCGCGTTCGCGTCGCTCGGCGCGACGGTGATCGGCGTGCCGGTCGACGCACAGGGACTGGTGACGGAACGGCTGCCCGACGACGCACGCCTCGTCTACGTGACGCCGTCGCATCAGTTCCCGCTCGGCATGCCGATGACGCTGGACCGGCGCGTCGCGCTGCTCGAATGGGCACAGCGCCGCCGCGCGGTGATCATCGAGGACGACTACGACGGCGAGTTCCGCTTCGAGGGCCGGCCGGTGGAATCGCTGAAGAGCCTCGACCGCACGGGCCTCGTTGCGTACGTCGGCACGTTTTCGAAGACGATCTTTCCGGAACTGCGGATCGGCTACGCGATTCCGCCGCGCGCGCTGCGCGGCGCGCTGACCAAGGCGAAGCAGATCGTCGACTGGCACACCTGCACGCTGACTCAGGCGGCACTCGCGCGCTTCATGCTCGAAGGCGATTTCGCGCGGCACCTGAAGCGCGTGCAGAAGCACTACGAGGCGCGTCGCAAGATGCTGATCGCGCATCTGCGCGGCGAACTCGCGCCGTGGTTCGACGCGATCGTGCCGAGCGCCGGCATCCACCTCGCGGCCTACCTGAAGCCGGGGCTCGACGAAGCGGCGCTGGTCCGCGCGGCCCGCGCGCAGGACATCGGCCTGTACGGCATCTCGGCGTTCCACGTCGGCGTGCCGGTCCGTGCGGGGCTGCTGTTCGGCTATGGCGGGATCGACACGCTGCGCATCGACACGGCGCTCGCGACGCTGGCCGGCCTGCTGGGTTCGGACGCCATTGGCGGCTCGGCACTGGTTACCTGAATTTCCAGGAAATTGGCCATTCAAGCAGGCCAGCATGCGTCTTAAAGTGGGTCCTGTCGCGCCACCGTGCGCTCCAACCGAAAAGGACCTGCCATGCAACCGCGCCTGAACTTCTACGCCGCCAGCCCGAATGCGATCAAGGTGATGCGCAACGCCGAGGAATTCCTCGCGAAGAGCTCGATCGAAAAGCCGCTCGCCGAACTCGTCCGCCTGCGTGCCTCGCAGATCAACGGCTGCGCGTTCTGCGTCGACATGCACACGACCGACGCGCGCAAGGGCGGCGAAACCGAGCGCCGCCTGGCCACCGTCGTCACGTGGCGCGAAACGCCGTTCTTCACCGAGCGCGAACGCGCGGCGCTGGAATGGACCGAGGCGCTGACGCTGGTCGCCAGCAACCACGTCCCCGATGCCGTCTGGGAAGCCGTGAAGCCGCATTTCACCGATGAAGAGCTGTTCGACCTGTCGATGCTGATCGCGACGATCAACTCGTGGAACCGCTTCGCGATCGCGTTCCGCAAGATGCCCGAGTAAGGAGACGACGATGATGGACGCTACGCTCCGTCGCGCCGCCCTGTGTGCATCGCTCGCGGCCGGCGTCGCGCTGCTGCCGGCCGCTGCCCGGGCGCACGATACCGGCAACAACGTGCACGCGATCATGCAGCAGGCCGTGCCCGAAGCGCCCGGCAAGCTCGCGGTCGTCGCGACCGTCGACTATGCGCCCGGCCAGGCGTCCGAAGCGCACCGGCACCTCGGCTCGGTGTTCGCGGTCGTGTCGAAAGGCGAAGTGCTGTCGCAGGTGAACGGCGGCCCGCTGCACCGCTATCGCACCGGCGAAGGCTGGTACGAGGCGCCCGGATCGCGCCACCAGGAGTCGCGCAACGCGAGCGCGACCGAGCCCGCGCAACTCGTCGTGTTCGGGCTGACCGGCGAACACGTGCCGCTGACGTCGCCGATCGATCAGTAAGCGCTTTCCGGGGGGCGTGCCATCGTCCAGGCACGCGCCGCCCCGCTTCGCGACCGGCTTTCCATACCGTGTGGCCCCGCCACGTCCCGCCGCGTCTCCATTAGCTGCTCCCTACACTCCGCCGCCGGCTTGCCGCACCGCGCCGCATCACGTCACCTCCCCGCCCACCCGCGCCCCCGTTCGACGCTCGCCTGATCGCGATCAACTCGGGCGGAAACCCTTCCTTGAAATTAACTAACTCATCAATTAGCGTCGATTTCATGAACGCGAAATCCACCGTCGCCAGGCCCCGCGGCCGCCGCCCGTCGGTCGACGATTTCGACCTGCGCGGCCACATGCTCGACGTCGCGATGCAGTTGTTCGCCGAGCGCGGCATCGCCGCGACGACCGTCGCGCAGATCGCCGCCGCCGCCGGCGTCACGTCGGCGATGGTCCACTACTACTTCACGAATCGCGAGCAGCTGCTCGACGCGATCGTCGAGGAACGGCTCGCGCAGGCCATCGCGTTCGTGTGGCGGCCGACCGAGCCGCAAATCGAAAACGACCCGTTCGCGCTCGTCGCCGAACTCGTCGACCGCTTCTTCGACGTCACGCGCCGCATGCCGTGGCTGCCGTCGATCTGGCTGCGCGAGATCATCCATGAAGGCGGGCTGCTGCGCGAGCGGATGGTCCGGCGCATTCCGCTCGAACATGTCGGGCGCTTTGCCGAACGCATCCGCGGTGCGCAGCAGGCCGGCACGCTGAACCCCGCGCTCGAACCCGCGTTCCTGTTCCACTCGATCATCGCGCTGGTGATGCTGCCGCTCGCGACCGCGAAACTGTGGCAAAGCGCGCGCGGCCTGCCGCCGATCGACCGCGACGTGCTGCACCGCCACGTCCGCGCGCTGCTCGGGTCGGGCATGCAGCCGCCGGCCGCCGCGCCGCGCGCACGGGCCCGCTCGCCGCGGAGGCCATCGTGAACATGGCGCGCGCACTGCCGCTCGCGCTGGCCGCCGCGGTCGCGCTGCTCGCCGGTTGCGGACGGCAAGCGAGCAACGGTACGACCTACCAGGGCTACGTCGAAGGCGAATTCGTGTACCTGGCGTCGTCGCAATCGGGCACGCTGACGCAGTTGTCGGTCGCGCGCGGCCAGACTCTCGCCGCCGGCACGCCGGCCTTCTCGCTCGAAGCCGCCAACGAAACGGCCGCGCTGCTGCAGGCGCAGCACCAGCTCGCAGCCGCCCGCGCCCAGCTTGCCGACCTGCAGACCGGCAAGCGCCCGCCGGAAATCGCGGTCACGCAGGCGCAACTCGCGCAGGCCACCGCGCAAGCCGCGCGGGCCGCCGCGCAACGCGTGCGTGACGAAAGCCAGTACGCGGCCGGCGGCTTGTCGAAACAGCAGCTCGACGATTCGCGCACGTCCGCGCAAACCACCGCCGCGCAGATGCGCGAATTGCAGAAGCAGGTCGACGTCGCACGCCTGCCGGGCCGCGCGCAGCAAGTGACCGCGCAGGCCGCGCAGGTGGATGCCGCGCAGGCGGCAGTCGCCGAGGCGCAATGGAAGCTCGACCAGAAGCGCGTCGCCGCGCCCGCCGCCGGGCGCGTGTACGACACGCTGTACCGCGTCGGCGAATGGGTGCAGGCCGGCAATCCGGTCGTGCAGATGCTGCCGCCGCAAAACCTGAAGGTGCGCTTCTTCGTGCCGGAGGCCGCCGTCGCCTCGCTCGCACCGGGGCGCACGGTCGCGATCCACTGCGACGGCTGTGCGGCCGACGTGCCCGCGCGCATCACCTACGTGTCGAGCGAGGCCGAATACACGCCGCCCGTGATCTACAGCAACGAGAGCCGGACCAAGCTCGTGTTCATGATCGAGGCGCGCCCCACCGTCGCCGATGCGCCGAAGCTGCATCCGGGCCAGCCCGTCGCCGTGAACGTGCCATGAACGCGCCACCCGCACCGTATGCGATCGACGTCGATCGCCTGAACAAGCATTTCGGCGACAAGCATGTCGTGAAGGACGTGTCGCTGCGCGTCGCGCGCGGCGAGATCTTCGGCTTTCTCGGCCCGAACGGCAGCGGCAAGACCACGTCGATCCGGATGATGTGCGGGCTGCTCACGCCCGACTCGGGCAGCGGCACCTGCCTCGGCTACGACATCGTGCGCGACAGCGCGCAGATCAAGCGGCGCGTCGGCTACATGACGCAGCGCTTCTCGTACTGGGAAGACCTGTCGATCCGCGAGAACCTCGACTTCGTCGCGCGCGTGTACGGGATGCCCGACCGCAAGGCGGCCGTCGCGCGCGCACTCGACGGGCTCGGCCTCGCGAGCCGCGCGGATCAACTCACCGGCGCGCTGTCGGGCGGCTGGAAGCAGCGCCTCGCGCTGGCCGCCTGCATGCTGCACGAGCCGGCGCTGCTGCTGCTCGACGAGCCGACGGCCGGCGTCGACCCGGCCGCGCGCCGCGACTTCTGGGAGGAACTGCACCGGCTGGCCGCCCAAGGCATCTCGGTGCTCGTCAGCACGCACTACATGGACGAAGCCGAGCGCTGCCACAAGCTCGCATACATCGCGTACGGCGAGCTGCTCGCGCAGGGCACGTCGGCGGAGATCGTCGCGTCGCAGGGGCTCGCGACCCGCGCGATCACCGGCGCGCATCTGAGCGAACTGTCCGCTCGGCTGCGCACGATGCCGGGCGTCGACCAGACGGTCGTGTTCGGCTCGGTGCTCCATGTGAGCGGCCGTGATCAGGCGCAGCTCGACGCGACGCTCGCTCAGGTCGCGGCGCAGGCCGACGGGCCTGCCGCGCTGCAGGTCGCGCCGATCGACACCGGGCTCGAGGACGTCTTCATCTTCATGATGGGCCGCGCATCCGGGCCGTCCGGCGGAGCGTCGTCATGAACGCATGGGCGCGCCTGCGCGATGCGTTCTCGGTCGCCCGCTGGTGGAGCATCGTGCTGAAGGAATTCCTGCAGCTGCGGCGCGACCGCGTGACGTTCGCGATGATCGTCGGCGTGCCGATCATCCAGCTCACGCTGTTCGGCTTCGCGATCAACACCGATCCGAAGCACCTGCCCACGGCCGTGATCGTCGCCGATGCGAGCCCGTTCGCGCGCAGCTTCGTCGCCGCGATGCGCAATTCCGCGTACTTCGACATCGTCGAGACGCTGCCCGACGAGGCGGCCGGCCGGCATGCGCTCGCCCGCGGCGACGTGCAGTTCGTGCTGAACGTGCCGGCCGATTTCTCGCGGCGGCTGCTGCGTGGCGAGCGTCCGTCGCTGCTCGTCGAGGCGGACGCGACCGATCCCGTCGCGACCGCGTCGGCGATCGCCGCGCTGCCGGGCCTCGTGCAGCCCGTCGCCGACAAGGACCTGACGGGCCCGCTCGCCTACCTGAACGGCCGCCCGGCCGCGTTCGACGTCGTGCTGCACCGGCTGTACAACCCCGAGGGCATCACGCAGTACAACGTCGTGCCCGGCCTGATGGGCGTGATCCTGACGATGACGATGGTGATGATGACGGGCCTCGCGATCACCCGCGAACGCGAGCGCGGCACGATGGAGAACCTGCTCGCAACGCCGGTGCGGCCGCTCGAGGTGATGACGGGCAAGATCGTCCCGTACGTGCTGATCGGGCTGATCCAGGTGTCGATCATCGTCGCTGCGGCGCGCTTCGTGTTCGACGTGCCGTTCGTCGGCGGCGTGTTCGCGATCTACCTGTCCGCGCTGCTGTTCATCGCCGCGAACCTGACGGTCGGCATCACGCTGTCGTCGCTCGCGCAGAACCAGTTGCAGGCGATGCAGCTCGCGGTGTTCTACTTCCTGCCGAACATCCTGCTGTCGGGCTTCATGTTCCCGTTCGCCGGGATGCCGAAGTGGGCGCAGTTCATCGGCAACCTGCTGCCGCTCACCTACTTCAACCGCCTCGTGCGCGGGATCCTGCTGAAAGGCAACGGCTGGAGCGACCTGTGGCCGTCGGTGTGGCCGGTCGCGCTGTTCACCGTCGTCGTGATGGGCATCGCGCTGCGCTTCTACCGGCGCACGCTCGACTAGGTGCCGCACGATGAAACCGGCTTCGCGTCGCCCTTTCCACGCCGCCCGCGGTTGCATGCTGATCGCCGCTGCGCTGCTCGTCGCCGGATGCGCGGTCGGGCCGGATTTCCACGCGCCGGATGCGCCCGCCACGCAGCGCTACACGCGCGGCGAGCCGCCCGCGACGACGGCCTCCACCGCCGGCCCGACCGGCGATGCGCAGACGTTCGCATCGGCCGCGCATACCCCGCAGCACTGGTGGACGCAGTTCGGCTCCGAACCGCTGAACCGGCTCGTCGATACCGCTTGGCACAACAGCCCGACGCTTGCGCAAGCCCGTGCGCGACTCGACGAAGCGCGGCAGAACCACGCGGCCGAAGCCGGCGCGACGATGTTGCCGAAAGTCGATGCGAGCCTGTCCGCCACACGCCAGCGAGTCGACACGACCGCGTTCGGCCTGCCCGCCAACGTGCCCAGCCCGGGGCCGTTCACGCTGTATGACGCGTCGGTGAGCGTGTCGTACGTGCTCGACGTGTTCGGTGGCAACCGGCGTGCGCTCGAAGCACTGCGCGCGCAGGTCGACTACCAGGCGTACACGCTTGACGCCGCGCGCCTGACGCTCGCGGGCAACGTCGTCGCGACCACGATCCTGCGCGCGTCGCTCGCGCAGCAGGTCGCGCTCACGCGGCAACTGATCGATGCGCAGGCGCGGCAGCTACGCATCGTCGAAGCGCGTTTCGCGGCGGGTGGCGTTTCGCAGGCCGACGTGCATGCGCAGCGCGCGCTGCTCGCGCAGACGCGGGCGTCGCTGCCACCGCTCGAGGCCCGCCTCGCGCAAGCCGGCCACCGGCTCGCGATCCTGCTCGGCGTGCCGCCGTCCGATGCCGTGCTGCCCGACCTCACACTCGATACGCTCGCGTTGCCACGCACGCTGCCGGTCGCGCTGCCGTCGACGCTCGCGCGCGAACGCCCCGACATCCGCGCGGCCGAAGCCGTGCTGCACCAGGCGAGCGCGAACGTGGGCGTGGCCACCGCGAACCTGTATCCGCGCTTTTCGATTTCGGCGGGGATCGGCTCGGAGCGCACGCGCATCGCGGATCTCGTGAGCGGGCTCAATGTGTGGAATGTCGGCCTCGGGCTGACGCAACCGCTCTTTCATGGCGGTGAACTGCGCGCGAAGAAACGTGCGGCCGAAGCGGCGTACGACGCGGCCTTCGCAAGTTACCGGGAAACCGTGCTCGAGGCGCTGCAGCAGGTGGCCGATGCAATGCGCGCGGTCGAGCACGACGCGGCTGCACTGCAGGCGAGAGACACCGCCGCGCAGGAAGCGGCGGCCAGCAACCGGATTGCCGGCGACCGCTACGCGGCGGGCGGGATCAGCACGTTCGACCTGCTCGACGCGCAGCGGCAGGCGTTGCAGACGGCGCTCGACCGTACGCGCGCGCAGGCCGACCGGCTCGCCGATACGGCGGCGCTGTTTCAGGCGCTGGCGGGGAACTGGACGGACGATGCGGCGCAATGACCTGCTCGAGCGCGTCGCCGCCGCTGCACGACAAGCGCGACGCGACGTTCGTCTGCGACGGTCATTCCATTGACGACCACCTCGACGCGTTCTCGTATCGACCGGCGTGCGTCATCTGCTGCCGTCGGAAGCAGCATGCCGAGTGATCGTGGACGATGTCGACTGCCTGCATCCAAGCATGGACGATACGTCGGGCCGACATCCTTGAATCCTTGTTGCTTCAGCGCGCTTCAACAGATGCGGGTCATGCATCCGTCGATGCTAGACCGTCGGAACGGTCCCGCCATCGATCACATATTCGGTGCCGCTGATCGATGCCGCGCGCGGCGATACGAGGAAGGTGATCAGGTCGGCCACTTCTTGAGGCTTCGCCGGGCGACCGAGTGGAATTCCGCCAAGCGCATCCATGATGATTTTCTTGCCGCCCTCGTAGTCGGTCCCTGCCGCATCCGCCAGCCGCTCGGCTAGCCGCACGGCGGCCTCGGTCTCGACCCACCCCGGCGAAACGCGCACGACGCGAACGCCTTTCGGCGTGACTTCCTTCGACAGGCTCTTGCTGTAAGTCGACAGTGCCGCCTTCGCCGCCGCATAGGCGGTGGTCGCCTCGGGCAGCGGCAGCGCGTTCTGTATCGACGTAACATGGATGATGACACCTGCCCCCTGTGCGATCATCGACGGGAGCAACGCCCGGTCGATGCGCACGGCCGCCATCAGGTTCAGATTGAGTGCGGCATCCCATTCATCATCGCTCAGGACTGCGAATCCGCCGCTCGGGGCGCTCGATCCCCCCAGGACATTGACGATCACGTCGATGCCGCCGAGGCGATCGAGCACTGCCTTCGACAAAACCTGGCATCCGGCCGCCGTCGTCAGATCGGCGGCGATCCAGGTGACGCCTTCAGCAGCTGTATCGGGAACCGAACGCGCCGCGGCGACGACCGTTACGCCGGCGTTTCGCAAGGATTCGACGACAGCCGCGCCAACACCTTTCGTGCCGCCGGTGACAAGGGCCCTGCGGCCGGTAAGCTCGAGGTTGAAGGTCATGGCGTGATTTCCAGAGAGAGGATCTTGCTGCACCCGACTTGACGGCACCTTGACGGGGCACCGGATCGCCCGGTGCAATCAGGGTCGATCAGCCGGAATGATGAAGCCAAGCGCCCGAAACAGGAAGAACGCACGAAAAAGTAAGGTGCTTACTCAACGGTAAGGATGAAAATTGGAAAAGAAATGGACCCCGACCTCGGCCGCCGCGGGTGTCGGCCAGGCGCTCAAGATATTCGACGGAAAATGGAAGCTGGTTATCCTGTTCCATCTGTTCGGCGGCAACCTGCTGCGATTCTCTGAACTCGAACGAGCGATCCCTGCCATCACGCAGAAGATGCTTGTTCAGCAACTTCGCCAGATGGAGATAGATGGGGTGGTTCGCCGGATCGTTCACCCTCAGGTGCCGCCGAAGGTCGAGTACGGCCTGACCGATTGGGGGCAGGCGCTCTGTCCGACGCTCGATGCGCTGCTGAAATGGGCCGCTCTCCGCCCGCACCCCGACGAGAACGATGCCTGATTCACACGTCACGGGCGCAACCCGAATCGCGGGATGCGTGCGCGTTCTCGTGATTTGATTTTCTCGCTGTGACGGCTGTGCCGGACGATGCCGGCGTCAGCGGCGATTTCACGCTGCCCGGATTGATTCGGTCCACTGGCCGCCACGGCACAGGACTGAACTCCGCCCCGTCATCGGGCATTGCACGGCGCCCACGCGCCAGCATGACGGACCTTCGACACCCTCACGCAGTTGCGCCGCGCTTCGTTCGCCGTGACCCGCTTATGGCGGGATTTGCCCCCGCGGGAGTGCGCCCATGCCGGGTGCATAAAAAAACCGGCCCGAAGGCCGGTTCTTCATACCGCATGCCGTAAGCGGCGCTCGCGCGCCGCGTGGCATTTAGAAGCGGTGGATCAGGCCGACGCCGACGCCGATCTGGTTCTGCTTCGAACCTGCGCCCACGCCGTCGCCGATGGACGTCGTTGCAGCGATGATCTTGCCGCCATTGAGCGTGTTGCCGCTCGAATGCTGGTAAGCCTCAACTGCGTACAGGCCCGTGCGCTTCGACAGGCTGTAGTACTGCGACAGCGTGACCTGGTGGTACTTGGCCGAGCTGGTGATGCCGTTCGACTGCGTTGCCGCCGTGTACGAGTAGCCCGCTGCGAAGTCCCACTGAGCGGCTGCCTTCCAGTGCAGCACGGCGCCTGCCGTGTTGAAGATGGCCGTGTTGCGGAACGCCGAACCCGTGCCCGGCGTGTACTGGACGTTCGAGTACGATGCCGAAATGTCCCATGCCGGCGTGAACTGGTAGCCCGCCGTCACAGCGATACGCTGTTGCGATTGCGCCGTGGCATAGCCGTTGTTGATCGACGAAACAGCCGGCTGGTTGCCGTCGCCCGATGCCGTCAGGCCGTTCTCGACCGTCGAGTTCGCGCCCCACACGCCGCCGCCGAGCGTTGCGTTGTTGACCTTCTGATAGCCGACCGCGATGCCTGCCGGGCCGTTCAGGTACTGGATTGCCGCGCTCCACGTCGAGCCACGGTTCGTCGCGCCTGCGACGCCGCCGAACGAGTACGAACCGCCGACCGTGAAGCCGTAGAACTTCGGCGACATGTAGACGAGCGAGTTGTTCGCACGGTAGCTCGTATCCAGCGAGTCGATATCGCCCGGGTGCGCGCCGTAGTAACCGGTCAGCCAGGTCGTCGGGCTGTACGGCGACAGCAGCGTGTAGTACGCGGTGTACTGGCGGCCGGCCGTCAGCGTACCGTACGTGCTGTTGGTCAGGCCAACCCACGCCTGACGCGTGAAGATGCCGTTGGTCCACTGCGACGAGCCGTTAGCCGTGTTGACGCCGGCTTCCAACTGGAAAATCGCCTTCGTGCCGCCGCCGAGATCTTCGCTGCCCTTCAGGCCGAAGCGGCTGCCTGCCCACACGCCGGTGGACATTTGCACCTTCGAATGACCACCCGTGGTCGCACCGACTGCCGACGAGTTGTTCTGCCAAGCGATACCGTTGTCGACGATACCGTACAGGGTCACGCTGCTCTGGGCGTGGGCGGCGGTAGCGGCTGCGAGACCGACTGCCGTCATGGCGAAAGCGACGCGCTTTTTCATTGATTCTCCGTCCTCAAAGAATGATTTCTTTTCTGGTGTGGTTTTATGACTGACACATGTGCGAGTACATGCCGACGGGATTCTGACGGATTACCGATTATTTCCCAACACGTGCAGTCGGTCATCGTATGATCGACGCAACGCAGGGGTTCACCAAGCGGTTACATAACACCTGAAAACGCTTACGCGGCGGGCCTTTCCGGCATTTCCCGGTGAAAACCCTAGCTTTACATTTTTACGGGTGCAACACGACCGTCGGATGTTGTCAGATGCCTTCGGCAACATACGTCTTACCAATGCGCGACCGTAGCTGACACCACGATTCACGCCGCCGCGAAGGATCGCTGACGTTCATGACACCCACGTTTCGCGACACGAAATAATGAAAACGTTTTTAGTCGACGCGCGAAGGGACGGAAGGTGATGGCCCGGCGAACGCGGGCCGAGGGGCGATGCCGGCACCTGTCGAGCCGGCATCGTTCAGGGCGAGTCAGCGCGTGGCCGGCTGCGCGAGATGCGCGTTCACGGCATCGGCGAGCGCGGTCAGGCGCGCACGAATCGCGGTGTTCGAGCCGACCAGCGCGAGCGACGACGCCATGATCCGGTAGACGCGCTTTCTCGGCACCTTGGCCGGCTTCACCGGATCGAGCCACGCCGGGTGGCCGGCCAGCAGCTCGAGCGTTTCGAGGCCGATCATGATCGGCCACAGGCACGCGAGCCGCAGCCGCACGAAGCGGCGCGGGATCGCGAGCGTGTACAGACACGCGTCGCGATACTGGTCGAGCGTCACGCGCAGCAGGTCGACGAGCACGCCGCGCGCGCGCGCCGACGCATCGGGCGCCATCAGGTCGGCGACGCCGAGCCCGTGCGCACCCAGCACGTCGTCGGGCAGGTAACACCGGCCGATGCGCAGGTCCTTCCCGCAGTCGCGCAGGATGTTGGTCATCTGCAGCGCCTTGCCGAAACGGATGCCCTTCTCGCACATGTCCGGCAGGTTCCAGCCACGCGCGGCCGGCGTGTGCATGCCCGTCATGTCGGTCCAGAACTCGCCCACGCAGCCGGCCACGAGATACGTGTAGCGGTCGAGTTCGCCGCGCGTCGGCAACGACACGACGCGCCCCGACTGCTCGTCGGGGAACGTGCGCAGGTCGAATACCATCCCCGCCGTCAGCGTCGCGACGACCTTGCGGATCGACGCGCGGTCGGCGTCCGGCTGCGTGCGCAGCAGCGCGAGCATCGGCTCCATCGAGCCGAGCAGCACGTGTTCGTGCGAATCGGTCTGCATCCGCGTCACGTCCTCGAGCGCGCGCGACAGCGCCACGCCGTCGCCGAGCCGCTCGACCTCGTCGCGCAGGTCGGTCAGCAACGCCGCCCGGCGATCCGGTGCGACGAGCGCCGTATCGGCGATCGTGTCGGCCGCGCGCGCAAGCAGGTACGCGAGGCCGACCGGGTCGCGCATGCCGTCGGGCAGCACGCGCAGCGTCAGGTAGAAGGAGCGGGAAACGTTCTTCAGCAGGTCGCCGAGCAGGAAAGCGGAATCGGTTCGAGTCGTCATGGGTCGGGAAAAATCGGCCGGCGCGGGCCCCGGACGCACACGGGCGCCGGGTGCCCGCGCCGGCCCGCGAGTCGCCGCATCGTCGCGCCAGACGGGCGTCGGCCCCGGCGCGGCGATGCAAAATTCCCGCAAGTTTAGTGCATCCGGCGGCCGGCCTGCCCGAGACGGCCGGAATGAGCGTCACGCCAGGTCGCAGTCAACCGCCCTGCCGCAGGCATTGCACCCTAAAAACAGAGAACGGAAAGGCGAAAGTAATACATATGTAATTATTCGGTGCGACGATCGCGTCCCATTCGACTCCGTGCGACACGCCGCGCCGGCCGCACCGCCGGATCGATCGCCCCTTTCCGACTCTCGTTTCGAAGGTTTATCGCCATGCTCTTCAAGCGCCCGACCTCCTTGCGCTACGTCCCGTTCGCCTGTGCCGCCGCGTTCCTGCTTGCCGCGTGCGGCGGCGACGACGACGTCGCGTCCGATCCCACCCAGCCGATTTCCGCGAAGGTCCAGGTGGTCGGCCATCGCGGCGCGAGCGCGCTGCGCCCCGAACACACGCTCGCGTCGTACCGCAAGGCGGTCGAGGACGGCGCGGACGTGATCGAGCCCGACCTCGTGTCGACCCGCGACGGGGTGCTCGTCGCACGTCACGAGAACGAGATCTCGGGCACGACGAACGTGTCGACGCTGCCGCAGTTCGCGAGCCGCAAGGCGACCAAGACGATCGACGGCGCGGAGCTGACGGGCTGGTTCACCGAGGATTTCACGCTCGCCGAACTGAAGACGCTGCGCGCCCGCGAGCGCATTCCGCAGGTGCGCCCCGCGAACACCGCGTACAACGACCAGTTCGAGATCCCGACGTTCGACGAGATCGTCGCGCTCGCGAAGCAGATATCCGCGCAGACCGGCCGCACGATCCACCTGTATCCGGAAACCAAGCATCCGACCTACTTCCAGTCGATCGGCCTGCCGCTCGAGGACCGTCTCGTCGATGCGCTGCTGAAGGACGTGTACACGGCGCGCACGGCGACCGTCTACATCCAGTCGTTCGAGGTCGCGAACCTGAAGACGATCCGCAACCGGATCAAGTCGAGCCAGCCGAACTGGAAGCTCGTGCAGCTGATGGACGAAGCCGGCCAGCGCCCGTACGACTTCGTGAAGGCGAACGACAAGCGCACCTACGGCGACCTGTCGACGCGCGACGGCATGCGCGAGATCGCGACCTATGCGAACGGCGTCGGCCCGTACAAGACGTCGATCATCGCGGTCGCCGCGGACGGCACGCTGCAGCAGCCGACGCCGTACGTGCGCTACGCGCACGAGGCCGGCCTCGTCGTGCATCCGTACACGTTCCGCCCGGAAAACAACTTCCTGCCCGCGTCGCTGAAGGACGGCGGCACGGCGGCCACGCGCAACACGGCCGGCTCGGTGCGCGAGATCCAGGCGTACCTGCGCGCGGGCATCGACGGCTTCTTCACCGACGATCCGGCCGTCGGCCGCACGGCGGTCGATACGTTCAAGCGCTGACCTGCGCGCCGACCGGGCGCGACGCACGACGCGCCACGCCCGGTTGCAACGCATCGCTCAGATCACGTTGAAGTGATGCGTGCCGTCCCGCTTCAACTGATCGACCAGTCCGTACTCCCAGTCGAGATACGCCTGCATCGCGGCCGCCGCGTTGTCGGTGCCTTCGTACGGGCGCCGGTAGCGGTCGACGCGCGGTGAGGCCAGATGCGTCTCGCCGCTTTCGAGCGGCAGCCCGGCGTCGATCCATGCGGCCGTGCCGCCGGTGAGCACCGAGATGTCGGCCGAAGCCGGCAGCAGCGCGCGGGCGTCGTCCGCCGCGAACCGCGCCAGCAGGCTCGATCCGCACGTGAACACATAGCGCTTCGCGGCCGGAATCGCCGCGAGCGCATCACGCAACTGCGCACGCACCGCGAACCACGCGCCCGGGATATGCCGCTTCACGTAGTTCGCGCTGGCCGTCACGTCGACGATCGCCAATTCGCCCGGCGCGGCCTCCTTCAGCCAGCCCGCGAGCGTCGCGGGCGAGATGTCCTTCACGCTCGGCGTCGCCGGCACGTCGCGCGGCGGCTGGCCGCGCTCGCTGAACCTCGCCGTGCCATCCTCAGGTTCGACCACCCGCACGTCCCAGCCCATCTGCGCGAGCCACGACGCGGTCATGTCAGCGCGCACGCCGTCGTCGTCGGCGAGCACGATCCGCGCGCCGCGCACGGCCGCGTGATGGTCGGTCTCCTGCACGAGCTGGCCGCCCGGCGTGCTCAAAAAGCCCGGCAGGTGGCCGGCTTCGTATTCCTCCAGCGTACGCACGTCGAAGCGGTACAGCGTGCGGCCCGGCGCGTCGAGCGCCGCGACGTCCGCGAGCGCGATGCGCGGCACGCCCGCGCGCTCGGCCACCGCGCGCGCCGCCCGGCGTGCGTCGGCGCGCTGCGCTGCGTCGATGTCGTCCGGAAAGCGTCGCGCGGCGCCGCGTTCGAGCGTCTGGCCCGCGAGCGTCCAGCCGATCGTGCCGTTGCGCAGCGCGGCGACCGGATTCGGCAGCCCCGCGTTGACGAGCGACTGCGTGCCGATGATGCTGCGCGTACGGCCCGCGCAGTTGACGATCACCTGCGTCGCCGGGTTCGGCGCGAGCGCGCGCACGCGCAGCACGAGTTCCGCGCCCGGCACGCTCGTCGAGGTCGGAATGTTCATCGTCTGGTATTCGTCGAAACGGCGCGCGTCGACGATCACGACATCGGCCTTCGCATCGATCAGCGCCTGCACCTCCTGCGCGGACAGCGACGGCGTATGCCGCTCGGCCTCGACCCATTCGCCGAACGACTTGCTCGGCACGTTCACGTCGATGAAGAGTTCGCCGCCCGCGGCGACCCAGCCCGCGAGGCCGCCGTCGAGCAGCCGCACGTCCGTGTAGCCGAGTTGCGCGAGCCTGGCGGCCGCACGCGGCGCGAGATCCTCGCCGCCCGCTTCGCCGAACACGACGATCGGCGTGTCGCGGCGCGGAATCCGCGTCCACGCGTCGAGTTCGAGTTTCGACAGCGGAAAGTTGGCGGCCCACAGCGGGTGGCCCCGCGCGTACGGATCTTCCTCGCGTACGTCGATCAGCGCGATCTCGTCGCGGGCAAGCAGGCGGGCGCGCACGTCCTGGTACGACGCAACGGGAAAGCGGGAGGTGGAGTCAGCGGATTGCGTCACGGTGTCTCTGTCTTGAATGCGTTGAAGTCAGTGAAGAAAGCGGAACGGATGAATCTTGTGCCCGCCGGCGCGTGCCGGCAACCGGCCGCGCGTGCGGGCGTTGCGTCAGGCATCAGGCATCACGCATCAGGCATTCGAATAACCCGACACGAACGGCTTCACGGTGCCGTCGTCGAGGAACACCGCGCGCTCGACCTTGCCGATGTTCGCGCCGTACACGTGGATGCTGATCGATACCTGATCGTCGAACGCGTTGGTCACGCGATGGACATCGCCGATGCGCGGCGACACGGCCTCGATTTCGCCCGGCTGCAGCCGCACGGCGTCGCCGGCCGGCTCGGGCCTGCCCGCTGCGTCGAACCGGTACGGCTGCGAGAACTCGCCGCCGCGCAGCATCCCGATCAGCCCCCACACCGTGTGGTTGTGGATCGGCGTCGTCTGGCCGGGCCCCCACACGAAGCTGACGACCGAGAACCGCTCGTCCGGGTCGAGATGCAGCAGGTACTGCCGATAGCGCGCGGGGTCGGGCTGCGCGAATGCGTCGGGCAACCAGTCGTCGTGTTCGACGAGCGCGGCGAGCAGCGCGCCGCCCTCGTCGAGGATGCGCGCCTCGTTCGCGCCGGACGCGAGCAACGCGCCCAGACCATCGACGAACGGCCGCAGCGGCGTCTGATGCAACGAAAGCGTACTCATCGGCTGACTCCTCGAATATGATGCCGAATATGATGGATTGTCATGATGCACCCGAAAGACCATGCAGAACAAACATGAAAATTAGCGATATCGACGCTTTTGCAGCGGTCGTCCGCTGCCAGACCCTGAGCCAGGCCGCGGCCGAGCTCGGGATGACGCAGCCCGCGATCACGCGGCGCGTCCAGAATCTCGAGGAAGCGCTCGGCGTGATCCTGCTCGATCGCAACACGAAGCCGCCGCGCCCGACCGACATCGGCCGGCGGGTGTTCGAGCAGTGTCGCGCGATCCTGCGCGAAGTCGATGCGCTGCGCGAGCTGACGGCCGGCGAGCAGCCGCCTGCCGGCGAATTCCGGATCGGCCTCACGCAGGGCCTCGGCGAGCTGATGCTGCCCGCGCTGATCGCCGAACTCGCCGCGCAATGGCCCGCGCTCGCGACACAGGTCACGACCGCCTGGGGCGGCATGCTCGTCGAGCGCGTCGCCCGGCGCGACCTCGATGCAGCGCTCGTGTTCCTCGCACGCGAAATGGTGCTGCCGGCGCAGGTCGAAGGCGAACGGCTGCTGGCCACGCGGCTCGTCGCGGTCGGCCGCAAGGGTGACTGGCCGCGCCGCAGCTACCGGCTCGCCGATTGCCACGCACGTGGCTGGGTGCTCAATCCGGACGGCTGCGGTTTTCGCGCGGGCTTGCGGCGCGCGCTCGACGCGCAGGGCCTGCCGATGCCGGTCACGCTCGACACCTACGGTCGCGACCTGCAGTTGCAGAGCGTCGCGAACGGCTTCGGCATCGGGCTGATGCCGCTGCCGCTCGTCGAAGGCAGCCCGCTGCGCGATGCGCTCGACATCGTGCCGCTCACCGATTTCAAGCCGCAGATCGATCTGTGGCTGCTGCGCCGGCACGATGCGGCCCGCTTCGACGCGCCGCTCGCCGCCGTTGCCGCCCATGCGCGCACGGCGTTCGCGTTGCCCGAGCAGGCGCACGGCAAGGCGGCCTGACCGGACCGGGCGGCGAAGGCGTCGCGCCGCCCGATCGGCGCCCGCGCCAGCCCTGCTCCCGTCACGCATCGCCGCGGCCGCGTTCGGTCTCGTTGACCGACGCCCCGCTCGTCTCCGTCTCGCCCTTCGTTGCGCGCTTCCCCTCACTCCGGCTCGCCGCTTCGAGCGCCGCACGCCCCGCCGCCACCGCGATCGCATCGTCCTGCGGCGTATGCACGCGGCTGCACAGCACGTCGCGATAGTGACGTTCGAGCGGATTGGCGCGGCTCAGCCCGTGATTGCCCGACAGCTTCAACGCCTGCTCGACCACGCGGATCGCGTGCTCGGTCACGGCCCGCTTGACGAGGCCGCTCGTCGTGACCGACGGTGCATCGCCCGCGTCGGTGCGCGCGATGTGATCGTCGAGCAGCACACGGTTCGCATGCAGCCAGCCCTCGATTTCGCCGACCGCTTCCTGCACGCGCGGCAGCGTCGCAAGCGGCGCGCCCAGCCCGCTCGGCGCACGCGTCGTTGCAAATTCGACCAGCCAGTCGCGCGACGCACGCGCCACCGCGTCGTACAGGCTGCCGAGCAGCGCGACCATCCACGCCTGCTGGTCGGCCTGCGCGTCGGCATCCGCATGGGTCGCGGCCGACACGGCCCATGCGTCCGGTGCGCGTACGTCGACCGCGTGATCGCCCGGCAGCCGCACGTCGTCGAACACGACCTCATGGCTGCCTGACGCACGCAGGCCGAGGTGATTCCAGCTTTCGATCACGCGGATGCGATCGCCGTCCGCATCGCGGTCGCGCGGCACGAGAAACACGCCGACCCGCGGCGCCGGCTCATCGGTGCGCGCCCACACGGCCAGCCAGCGCAGCGCCGGAATCCCGGTGCTGTACAGCTTGTGGCCGGACAATCGCCAGCCGTCGCCGTCACGCCGCGCAGTGGTTTCCGGCAGGCCGCCGCGCGACGGCGAACCGAGCGCGGGCTCGACGCGCAGCGCGTTGATCAGCGCGCCTTGTGTGACCGCGCTGTCGAACACCGCCCGCCGCACCTGCGCCGGCCAGCGGTTGTCGGCGCGGCCGAGCGCGCGATGCTGCAGGTACGTCATCGTCAGCACCAGCGCGGTCGCCGGGTCGGCGCTCGCGACGGCGGCCACGATCCGGCTCGCCTGCGCGAGCGTCGCACCGGCGCCGCCATGCTCGCGCGGCACGACCTGGGCGATCAGCCCCGCGCGATGCAGCCGCGCGAAGTTCTCGTGCGGAAAGCGACCGTCGACGTCGTTGCGGGCCGCGTCGGCGGCCAGCTCCGGCGCGAGGCGGTCGAGCAGCGCGGCGACGCGGACGTCGTCGGCGGCGTCGGCATCTTCGGTGGACAAGAGGCGCAGCGAACGCGGCTGCGGCGACGGCGAGGAGGCAGCAAGGCTGGCGGACATCGAGACGGATTCCCTGGGTAATACGGACAGGCGGCAATGGCGGCAATCGATCGCCACGCGGCGCGGTTTCGCATGAAGCCGGCGATCCGGAACGCGCGGCGCCGGATTCGCCGGCGCCCGCGCGCCCGATCGTTCACGAGCCCACAGCGTAGGCGCAGCGCACCGCCGCCCAAACCATGCAAATCTGATATTCAAATCGGGATTGATTATTTCCGTTTCGCATGATCTCGGCGTTAACCTGCGCTCCATTCCCGCCCGGCCACGCGCCGGGCCGTCCCTGCACCGGAGACCCAGATGAGCGTCGAATTCATCGGCATGATCCAGAGCCAGAAACAGTCGGAAATCCACCCGGCGTCCGGCCCCGTGGTCGATCCCGACTATGTGCGCGACTTTGCCCGCGCCCACGAGACGGCCGGCTTCGACCGGATCCTCGTGCCGCACCACTCGACCGGCCCGTCGGCGACGCTGACGATCGCGTTCGCGGCGGCCGCGACCGAGCGCATTCACTTCATGCTCGCGCATCGCCCGGGCTTCACCGCGCCGACGCTCGCCGCGCGGCAGATCGCGACGCTCGACCAGTTCAGCCGCGGCCGGCTCGCCGTGCACTTCATCTCCGGCGGCTCGGACAGCGAACAGCAGCGCGACGGCGACTTCCTCGACCACGACGCGCGCTATGCGCGCACCGACGAATACCTGGGCATCCTGCGCCGGATCTGGACCGACGCGCAGCCGTTCGATCACGACGGCGCGCACTACCGGTTCAAGCAGGGTTTTTCGGAAGTGAAGCCGCTCCAGCAGCCGCATGTGCCGATCTATTTCGGCGGCGCGTCGGAAGCCGCGCTCGCGGTGGCCGGCAAGCACGCGGACGTCTACGCGCTGTGGGGCGAATCGCTCGACCAGGTGCGCGACCTGACCACGCGCGTGCGCGCCGAAGCCGCGAAGCACGGCCGGCAAGTGCGCTTCTCCGTGTCGTTCCGCCCGATCCTCGCCGCGACCGAGGACGAAGCGTGGGCGCGCGCGCATCGCATCCTCGACGAAACGCGCCGGCTGCGCGAAGCGGCCGGCCTCGGCGCCGGCGGCCCGCAACAGAGCGAAGGGGCGCGCCGCCTGCTCGCCGCGGCCGAACGCGGCTCGCGCGTCGACAAGCGGCTGTGGACCGAGATCGCGAAGCTCACCGGCGCACGGTCGAATTCGACGGCGCTCGTCGGCACGCCCGAACAGGTCGCCGACGCCCTGCTCGACTACTACGACCTCGGCGTCACGACGTTCCTGATCCGCGGCTTCGATCCGCTGGAAGACGCGATCGACTACGGCCGCGAACTGATTCCGCGCGTGCGCAGCGCCGTCGCCGCCCGCGACGCGGCACGCCGCGCGGCCTGAGCCCAACGGAGCCTATTGGAGCCATCCGCCATCATGTCCGCCGTCCTTGCCTCACCCGTCCGCACCGCATCGGGTCTCGAACTCGCCGAAGCGCCGCGCCAGCATTTCTGGTTCGATCCGCCGGCACCACGCATCGACGTCGCCGCCGAGCGCCGTCACCGTCAGGAACGGCTCGCGGCCGCATTCCGCCTGTTCGCACGCTTCGGCTTCGCGCAGGGGCTCGCCGGCCACATCACCGCACGCGACCCCGAACTGCCCGACCACTTCTGGGTGAACCCGCTCGGCGTGCATTTCTCGCAGATCAAGGTGTCCGACCTGCTGCTCGTCAACGCACGCGGCGAAACCGCGATCGGCACGCGGCCGCTGAACAAGGCCGCGTTCGCGATCCATGCGGCGATCCATGAAGCGCATCCGCACATCGTCGCCGCCGCGCATACGCACTCGACGTACGGCAAGGCGTGGTCGACGCTCGGCCGCCCGCTCGATCCGCTCACGCAGGACGCCTGCGTGTTCTACGAAGACCACGCGCTGTTCGACGACTTCACGGGGATGGTCGTCGACACGAGCGAAGGCGCGCGGATCGCGGACGCGCTCGCGAAGCCGGACGGCACCACGCACAAGGGCGTGATCCTGAAGAACCACGGCATCCTGAGCGCCGGCCCGTCGGTCGAAGCCGCCGCATGGTGGTACATCGCGCTCGACAACGCCGCGCACACGCAGTTGCTGGCCGAGGCGGCCGGCACGCCGCAGCCGATCGATCACGCCACCGCGCGCCACACGCACGGCCAGATCGGCGGCCCCGAGGGCGCGCTGCATGCATTCGACAGCCTGTTCGCGCGCGTCGTCGCCGACGAACCCGACCTGCTCGACTGAGCGCCTTTCCGCACGACCGGAGACCAGACCTCATGACCCGAACCACCGCACCCGCGCCCGTGCCCGCCGACGCGCACGACGACAAGCGCCGCAAGCTGCTGCGCGCCGCCGGCGCCGTCGCGCTCGCCGCACCCGCGATCACGCTGGGCCGCAAGGCCTGGTCCGCGCCGCCGCTGAAGAAGCTCACGTTCGCGTGGAACCAGAACGCGTTCTGCCTGACGCCGATCGTCGTCGCGCAGGAGCGCGGCTTCTTCGAGAAGAACGGCCTGAAGGTCGATTTGATCAACTACAGCGGCTCGACCGACCAGCTGCTCGAATCGATCGCGACCGGCAAGGCCGATGCGGCGGTCGGGATGATCCACCGCTGGCTGAAGCCGCTCGAAGCCGGTTTCGACGTGAAGATCATCGGCAGCTCGCACGGCGGCTGCGTGCGGCTCGTCGGCGCGAAGGCGGCCGGCGTGACGACGCTGCAGGCGCTGAAGGGCAAGACGGTCGGCGTCAGCGACCTGGCTGCGCCCGGCAAGCATTTCTTCTCGATCCTGCTCGCGAAGAACGGGATCGATCCCGAGCGCGACATCACGTGGCGGCAGTATCCGGCCGACCTGCTCGGCGTCGCGGTCGACAAGGGCGAGATCCACGCGATCGCCGACGGCGACCCGAACCTCTATCTGCTCGAGAAGCGCAGCAATGGTGCGTACACCGAACTGGCGACGAACCTGTCCGGCGAGTACGCGCGCAAGGTGTGCTGCGTGATCGGCGCGCGCGGCGACCTCGTGCGCAACGACCGGCCGTCGGCCGCCGCACTCGCGCGCTCGATCGTGCAGGCCACCGAATTCACGCACGACAACCCGAACGAAGCCGCGAAGGTGTTCGCGAAGTATTCGCCGAAGATCAGCCCCGAGGACCTGCGCAAGCTCTACGCGACGCTCACCTACAACCATCACCCGACCAACGTCGACCTGCAGCAGGAAATCGCGTTCTACGCGGACGACTTCCGCCGCATCAGCGTGCTGAAGAAGAGCACCGACCCGCAGCGCTTCGCGCAGCAGGTCTATGCGAACGTGCTGGGGTGACGCGATGTCGACGATCGAACACGCTCCCGCCGCACGCGCCGCCTCCGCCCCTTCCGGCGGCAGTGCCGCCGCATCCGCGCCCGCGTCGCGCGTCGCGTGCATCGCCTGCGAAGCCACGCTGGCCGCCGAAGCCCGCCGCGCGCGCACCTGGCCCACCGGCATCGCCGCCGCGCTCGCATGGGGCGTGCTCGGCGCCCTCACGCAACTGTGGCCGAACCGCGTCGTCGGTTTCAGCGACTGGGCGTACACCGGCGAATTCGCCGTCGGCGCGTGGACGGTCGCCGCGTTACTGCTGGTCGCCGCTACACTCGGCCATCTCGTTCCCGCGACGCGTACGCGGCTCGCGCGCGTGCGCCCGGCCGGCCCGTGGCTCGTCGCGCTGCCGCTCGTGCTCGCCGCGTGGGAAATCGTCACCGCGAAAACCGGCTGGCTGCCGACCCCGTTCTTCGCGCCGCCGCAGGCGCTGATCGAGGTCTACGTCGACGACTGGCCGCGCCTGCTCGGCAGCGCCGGCAACACGCTGAAGCTGCTCGCGCTCGGCTTCGCGTACGGCGTCGCGGTCGGTTTCGCGGTCGGCGTGTCGATCGGCTGGTCGCGCCGGATCGGCTACTGGGTGCATCCGGTGCTGCGCGTGCTCGGCCCCGTGCCGGCCACCGCGCTGCTGCCGCTCACGTTCTACTTCTTCCCGTCGAGCTATTCGGCGGCCGCGTTCCTGATCGCGCTCGCAACCGGCTTCCCGGTCGCCGTGCTCACGTGGTCGGGCGTCGCGAGCGTCAACAAGCAGTATTACGACGTCGCGCGCACGCTCGGCGCGAACGCGCGCTTCCTCGTGCTGCGCGTCGCGATTCCGGCCGCGCTGCCGCACGTGTTCGTCGGCATCTTCATGGGGCTGAGCGCATCGTTCACGGTGCTGGTCGTCGCCGAGATGATGGGCGTCAAGTCGGGGCTCGGCTGGTACCTGAGCTGGGCGCAGGGCTGGGCATCGTACGTGAACATGTATGCGGCGCTGATCGTGATGGCGCTGCTGTTTTCCGGGCTGATCGCGCTGCTGTTCGCCGTGCGCGACCGCGTGCTCGCCTGGCAGAAAGGAACCGTCAAATGGTGAGCGCCGCCGGTCTCGAATCGTCCGTTGCATCGTCCGTTGCCGCTGCGCCCGCCGTCACGGCGCCGCGCGGCGCGCGCATCGACATCCGCCGCGTGAGCCATGCGTTCGACGGCCCCGGCGGCGCGCTGCCGGTGCTCGACGACGTCACGCTGTCGGTCGCGGCCGGCGAATTCGTCGCGCTGCTCGGCCCGAGCGGCTGCGGGAAGTCGACGCTGCTGCGCCTCGTCGCGGGCCTCGATGCCGCGCGGCAAGGCACGATCGCGCAGGACGGCGTGCCGATCGAGCAACCCGATCCGTCGCGCATCGTCGTGTTCCAGGATCCGACGCTGTATCCGTGGCGGCGCGTACGCGCGAACGTCGCGCTCGGCCTCGAGGCGCGCGGCGTGGCGCGCACGGCGCAGCATCGCGTCGACGATGCGCTCGCGCGCGTCGGGCTGCAGGAATTCTCGAACGTGTTCCCGCATCAGCTATCCGGCGGGATGGCGCAGCGGGTCGCGCTGGCCCGCGCGCTCGTCAACGATCCGCGCCTGCTGATTCTCGACGAGCCGCTCGGCAAGCTCGATTCGCTGACGCGGCTCACGATGCAGGCCGAGCTCACCGCGCTGTGGCAACGCGACGGCTTCTCCGCGCTGCTCGTCACGCACGATGTCGAGGAAGCGCTGTTCCTCGCGCAGCGCGTGATCGTGTTCGGGCCGCGCCCCGCGCGGATCGTCGCCGAATTGCACGTCGACCTGCCCTACCCGCGCCATCGCGGCGACCCGCGCCTCGCCGAACTGCGTCACGACGCGTTGCGGCACCTCGGGCTCGATGCGAGCTGGTAGATGCGCGGTGCCGTTCGACGAACGGCCGCCAGGCGGCCGGAACATAGCCGATGAACGCGCCGACGTTCGCCGACTGGGCGCTCGTGTTTCTGCAAGGGCTGTATCGCGCGCAAATCGCGCTGGCGCGCGTGCTGCATGCGATCGGGCTGACGGGCGACGCCGACGGTCAAGCCGCGTGGCCGTGGGCCCATCGCATCGCGCTCGAAACGCTGCGCATCGACGCGGGACTCACGCGGCAGCTCGCGTTCGCCGTGGCGGCGACGGCGCTCGCGGTCGTACTCGCGGGCATCGCACTCGCTTCGCGCAAGTGGCGTCTCGTATCGGCAGTCGCCGCACTGGCGGTTGCGTGGTTCGCGCCGTGGCCGCCGTCGTCGCTGTGGCTCTCGCCTGCCGTACCGACGAGTTTCCAGCGCGATCCCGCGCCGTTTTCCGTATCGAACGTGATGCGCGGCGCACACCTGTATGCGCAGCACTGCGCGGCGTGCCACGGCGCGGACGGACGCGGCGAAGGGCCGCTCGCGGCCACGCTCCCGCACTGGCCGCCGACTTTCGCCGGCGCGCTGCTCGCCCGTCGCCTCGACGGCGAGCTGTTCTGGCGCGTACGCCACGGCACGCGCGACGAACGAGGCGGGTCGACGATGCCCGGCTTCGCCGCGACGCTCGGCCCCCAGGACACCTGGGCCGTGCTCGACTACCTGAAAGCGCTCGCCGCGGGCAGCGGCGCGCAGGCGGAAGGCGCGTGGCCCGTGCCCGTCCCGCTACCGGCGCTCGACGTGCGCTGCGGCGCCGCCGCGCCCCAGCCGCTCGAGCGCTGGCGCGAAGGCCAGCGCGTGCGCATCGTCGCGCTCGCACCGGGCGCGCCGCCGCCGCCGGAAGACGCGCGCTGGCAAACCTTGCTCGTCACGGCAAGCGGCGCGCCCGTGGCGCAGGCAACCGGCACCGCGCGAGCCGATTGCGTCGCATCCACGCCCGATGCGTGGCGCGCATTCGCGACGATCGCCGGCATCCCGCCCGACGCGCTCGGCGGCACGCAGCTCCTCGCCGATCGCCGCGGCTGGCTGCGGGCACGCGCGTTGCCGGGCAGCACCGGCTGGTCGGATGCCGACCTGCTGTGCCGCTCGGACGCCACCGCACGACCGGCCGGACCGGCAGCGACCGGCGATCCGCTGACTGCGCTGCTGCTGCGCGTCGATACGGAGCCCGTGCGCGATGTACAGGCCGGGCTCCCGCATTGATGAATCCCTGAACTTCTCTTCCGACCGAGTTTCCCGATGAATCCGACCCGACGCCATTTCCTCGCACAGGCGAGCGCCCTCGCCACGATCGCCGCGGCCCCGGCTGCCCTGCGCGCGCAATCGGGCACGCGGCCGCTGCTGCGCGCCGGCGACCAGAAAGGCGGGCTGCGCGCGCTGCTCGAAGCGGCCGGTGAACTGAACGGCCTGGCGTACGACATTGCGTGGACCGAGTTCCCGGCCGCCGCACCGCTCGCCGAAGCGCTGAACGCGGCCGCCGTCGACTGCGGCCCGATCGGCGACGCGCCGGTGATCTTCGCGCTCGCATCGGGCGCACGCATCAAGGTGATCGGCGCGAACCGCTCCGACCCGTACGGCACGGCCGTGCTCGTGCAGCCCGATGCGGCATTGAAAGGCGCGGCCGACCTGAAGGGCAAGCGCATCGGCACCACGCGCGGCTCGATCGGCCATTTCGTCACGCTGAAAGCGCTCGATGCGGCCGGCCTGCCGCCCGACGCCGTGTCGTTCCGCTTCCTGCCGCCGGCCGACACGATGCTTGCGCTCGCAACCGGTTCGATCGACGCGTGGGCGACCTGGGAACCCTATACCGCGCTCGCCGAAACGAGCGGCCGCGCGCGCGTGCTCGTCAATGGCCGCGGGCTGTGGTCGGGCCTCAGCTACCTCGCGGCGACCGACGCGGCGGTCGCGTCAAAGCGCGACGTGCTGCACGATTTCCTGCGGCGCGTCGTCCGCGCGCAGGCCTGGTCGTACCGCCATGTCGATGCGTATTCCGCGGCACTCGCGCGCATCATCGGTATTCCGCCGGCGGCCGCGAAGCTGCAGTTCGAGCGCCGCAACACGCGCTGGCTGCCGATCGACGCGACGCTCATCGCGGAGCAACAGCGCACGGCCGACTTCTACCTGAAGGCCGGACTGCTGCGCCAGCCGCTCGACGTGCGCACGACGTTCGACTCCGGCTTCCCGCTCGCATGACCGGTCGCGCGACGGCGCGCAGCCGCCCAAACGGCTGCGGCGCGATCTGGCACAATCGCAGTCTCATTATTCGCCTTCAGCCAGCGTCATGCCAGCCATCGCCGAACTCTTCGTCTACCCGATCAAATCCTGCGCCGGCATCGCGCTGTCGCGCGCGCAACTGCTCGAAACGGGCCTGGCGTACGACCGCCACTGGCTGATCACCGACCCGGCCGGGCAGATGATCACGCAGCGCACGCACCCGCGCCTCGCGCTGATCCGCACCGCGCTCGACAGCGATGCGCTCGTGCTGAACGCGCCGGGCATGCGCGAGATCCGCACGCCGCTCGACGGCGATGTATCGCCCGCCACGCCGAAAATGGCTGCGACCGTGTGGCGCGATACCGTCGACGCGATCGACACGGGTGCCGAAACGGCCGCCTGGCTCACCGAATTCCTCGGCACGCCCACGAAGCTCGCGCGCTTCGGGCCCGACGCGCGCCGCGGCTGCAACCGCAAATGGACCGGCGAGATCGATACGCACACGCAGTTCGCGGACGGTTATCCGCTGCTCGTGATCGGCCAGTCGTCGCTCGACGACCTGAACGCGCGGCTCGCCGCGAAAGGTGCGCCGGCGATCCCGATGAACCGCTTCCGCCCGAATATCGTCGTGTCGGATCTCGATGCGTACGAAGAAGATTTTGTCGAACATCTCGACACCGAAGGCGCGACGCCCGTGCGGCTGCGCCTCGTGAAGCCGTGCACACGCTGCCCGATGCCGACGATCGACCAGGTCACCGGCGCACCCGATCCGGCGTGGCCGCACGAGCCGACCGACACGATGCAGACCTATCGCGCGAACCCGAATTTCAACGGTGAACTGACGTTCGGCATCAATGCGATCGTGGTCGAAGGCGCGGGCACGTGGCTCGAAGTCGGCCAGTCGCTGGAAGCGGAAATCGGGTTCGGCGATTAAGCCGGGCACACTGAACCGCTCGCCCCCTTCACTGCCGGGATGCCGCGACTCACGGCGAGCCGCTTCCCGCTTCGCTGATCGCCATCACGCAGCGCGCGGCGCGGCGTCGTTCGCCGCCGGCAGCCAGATCGTCACGACCAGCCCGCCACCAGCCGCATCGTCAAGCGTCACATTGCCCTGATGCACGCGCGCGATCTCGCGCACGATCGACAGCCCGAGCCCCGTCCCTTCGACCGTCTGTGTCTTGCTGCCGCGATGAAAGCGCTCGAACACCGCGTCGCGCTCGTCCGCCGGAATGCCGGGCCCGTTGTCGATGACGTCGAGCCGCGCGTGCTCGCCGTCGCGCGACACGCGCACCGTGATCACCGCGCGATCGCCTGCATAACGGATCGCGTTGTCGATCAGGTTGCCGATCATCTCGCCGAGCAGGTCGGACTGCCCGTGCACGTCGAGGTCGGCCTCGTGCTCGAAACCGAGATCGATGTCGCGCGCGCGGGCGACCGGCGACCAGTCGAGCGTCACGCTGCGCGCGAGCCGGTGCAGCGCGACCGGCTTGTGCGCGACCGTATGGCCGCTGTCCGAATCGAGCCGCGACAGCGACAGCAGTTGCTGCACGATCTTCGCGGCCTGCCGCACCGCGCCGTTCGCACGCCGCAAGTGCCCGTTCGCGCGCGGCTGCTCGTCGGGCCGCAACGCGAGCTCGACGCCCGCCTGCACGGCCGCGAGCGGCGTCTTCAGCTGATGGGCCGCGTCCGCGAAGAAGCGGCGCCGCGCGACCTGCATCCGCTGCGTGCGGCCGATGTACTGGTTGATCGACTCGACGAGCGGCGCGAGTTCGCTCGGCACCGCGCCGGTATCGAGCGGCGTCGTATCGTCCTCGCTGCGCGCGGCGACCGTCGCCGACAGCCGGTTCAGCGGCCGCAGCCCGCGCCCGACGCCGAGCCACACGATGCCGAGCGCGAGCACGACGAGCAACCCTTCCTGCAGCAGCGAGCCCACCAGGATCTCGCGCGCGAGCGCCTGGCGCGCCTCGATCGTCTCGCCGACCATCACCCACACGATGCGCGACTGCGCGGTCGGCACGTCGTGCACCGGGATGCGCAGCGCGGCCATCCGCAACTGCTCGCCGCGATAGACGACGTCGTAGTAGCGCGTGACGAACAGCGCGCCGTCGCCGGCGTCGCGCCCTTGCGGCAGCGGCAGGTCCGGGTAGCCGGTGATCGTGTGGCCGTTGTCCTCGCGGATCAGGTAGTAGATCTTGCCGCCGTCGCTCGACTCGAGCATTTCGAGCGCGAGATACGGCAGGTCGACCTCGATCTCGCCGTCGTTGAGCCGCACGCCTTCGCGGATCGACTTCAGCGACGACGACAG
Source organism: Burkholderia sp. HI2714 (assembly GCF_002223085.1). Taxonomy (NCBI): domain Bacteria; kingdom Pseudomonadati; phylum Pseudomonadota; class Betaproteobacteria; order Burkholderiales; family Burkholderiaceae; genus Burkholderia; species Burkholderia sp. HI2714. The sequence goes on from NZ_NKFM01000052.1 coordinate 63,618, forward strand.
CGTGCGGTCGAACGCGACGTGCGCGGCGCTCATCGCGCGCTGATACGTCAGCCACGAGTCGAGCGCGAGCAGGCCCAGCAGCGGCAGCAGCAGCCACAACGCGACCTGGGCGCGCAGGTTCGGGCGGGTCACTCGCCCCCCCGGCAGGCCGCCCGATGAGGCATGACGGCGCATGCACGGCGCGCCTCTCCGCGCCCGCGCGGTCGGCCGGGAATGGCATGCGTGTCGTTGGCGGCCCGCGAACGTGTCGATCCGGCGTCGCACGTCAACGCATCCACCGGTCCCGGGCAAGGATCGTGAGCGCGGTGGTTCATTCAGCCGTCTCCGCCTTCGCTTCCAGCAGATAACCGAGCCCGCGCAGCGTGACGATCGCGACGCCCGTGCTCTCGAGCTTCTTGCGCAGCCGGTACACGTAGATCTCGATCGCATCGGCATTGACCGACTCGTCGAGCCCGAAGATCTTCTCCGACAGCGTTTCCTTGTTGATCGCGCGGCCGTTGCGCAGGATCAGCACCTCGAGCACCGAGCGCTCGCGCGGCGTGAGCGACAGCGGCTCGCCCGCGAGATGGAAGCTGCGGTCGATACTGTCGTACGAAAGCGGGCCGCACTCGACCCGCGAATGCTCGTGGCCGAGGCTGCGGCGGATCAGCGCGCGGGCGCGTGCCTCCAGTTCGGTCAGTTCGAACGGCTTCGCGAGATAGTCGTCGGCGCCGAGATCGAGCCCTCTCACGCGATCCTCGACCGATCCGTGCGCGGTCAGGATCAGCACCGGCACCGGATTGCGGCGCGCGCGCAGCCGCCGCAGCACTTCCAGCCCGTCGAGCTTCGGCAGCCCGAGATCGAGAATCACCAGCGCGTAATCCTGCGTGCGCAGCACGTGGTCGGCCGCCTCGCCGTCCGCCATGTGGTCGACCGCGAAGCGCGCCGCGCTCAGCGCGTCGTTCAGCGACTGGGCGAGGTTCGGATTGTCTTCGACGAGCAGCACACGCATGGGGATTCCGGTAAGGTCAGCGACAGGCCGCTACATTACATGATCCTTTCCATGGCGACGCCTCGCGGAAACACGGGTTGCGCCGCCCGCGCGGGCGCACGTCGGCGTCCCGCCGACCGTCGCTCAGCGCTCGGCGGCGGGACGAATCCGCGTCGCGACGCTCGAATCGTCGTCTGCCCGGCGTCGCTCGCGCAGGCCGACCGCGACCGCCAGGAACGCGACGCTCGCACCGGCCGTGACGACGATCATCGGGCGCGCGGTGCCGTCCGACAGCCACGCCAGCACGCCGCCGCACGCGGCCGTGATCGCCATCTGGATAAAGAAGAACAGCCCGGACGCCGTCCCGGCGATCGTCGTGTACGGCTGCATCACCGCAAACTGGCAGGCCGGGATCGCGATCCCGACGGCGACCATCACGAAGAACATCGGGACGACCAGCGCCGCGACCGCCGTCGGCGCGATCGCACCGCCGATCCACAACCCGGCCGCGCTGGCCAGATTGAGGCCCGCCGCCGCCGCGATGACCGAATCGGCCTTCCAGCGGGTACCGGTCCGCGCGAACAGGTTCGAGCCGATCAGGTAGCCGAGCACGGTCAGGCCGAAGATCGCCGCATACACCGGGCCGGATACGCCGCGTTGCCGCTGGAACAGCGTCGACGATTCCGCGATGAACGGGTAGTACGTGCAGTACGCGAAACTGATGGCGAGCGAGTAGCGCAGGAAACTGCGTTCGCGCAGCAGGCCCGCGTACGTCCGCAGAAGCCCCGCGCCCGGTGCTGGCCGTGCGTCGCGTGCGCGCGTCTCCGGCAGGTAGCGCAGCACCATCGCCGTTGCGATCAGCCCGCCCGCGGCCAGCAGTCCGAACACGCCGCGCCAGCCGAGCCATTCGGCCACCGCGCTGCCGGCCAGCGGTGCAATCACCGGCGACAGCGCCATGCCCGCCGAGATCCGGCCCAGCATCGTGGCCTGCATCGCGGTCGGGAAGCGCTCGCGCACGATCACCCGCCCGATCACCGTTCCGCTGCAGCCGCCCAACGCCTGGAAGATGCGGGCGGCGACGATCGCCGTGATGCTGGCCGACCACGCGCAGGCGACGCTCGCGACCACGTAGAGACACAGGCCGCCGAGCAGGACGGGACGGCGGCCGTAACGGTCGGACAACGGCCCCGACACCAGCATCGACAGCGCATAGCCGACCATGTATAGGGTCAGCGTGAGCTGCAACTGGGCGTCGGTGCCATGCAGCGCGTCGGCCATCGCCGGCAGCGACGGCAGGTAGGCATCGATCGTGACCCGCGGCAGGCACACGACGAGCATCAACAGGAGCAGCCAGCCCCACTGGGGTAATGAACGCGTTTTCATGCGGTGAGCCCGTCTCCGGTCGGATTGATGTGGTCGACAGCAATCTAAGGTCAAAGTGATATAAGCTGAAGGGCCATTAAATCCGCAACTGAATAGACCACTATGCCGCGAGGCAAAGCCGCGATTCCGCTTGATCTGCCGTGCCCGGCCGGGCTGTCCACGGGCAGTCCGCAATCGAAGCAGGAGTGCATCGCCGACGCGCTGCGCGACGCGATCCTGAAGCGCCTGCTGCCCGGCGACAGCCCGCTGCCGTCCAGCCGCACGCTTGCCGCGCGCTGGGGCGTCGCGCGGGGGACCGTCGAAGCCGCGTACGACCGGCTGTGCTCCGAGGGCTACATCGCCCGCACGCAAGGGTCGGGGTCGCGGGTATGCGCGGTGGTGCCGGACAGCTACTTGTGCGCGGCCGCGCAATCGCGCGACACCAACGGCCTTCCCCCTCCCGATGCGCGCCCTGCCCAGGCGCGCACGACCGACGCCGCCGCGCCGGAACAAGGCGTGCGCCCGGGCGTTCCGTTCGTCGCGCGGCTTGCCGATCCCGGCCTGCTGCCGATGCAGCAGTGGAAGAAGGCGCTCGGGGCCAGCCTGCTTGCCGCGACCGCGAACGACCTCGGGGCGACGCCGGCACAAGGCGTCGAGAGCCTGCGCGACGAAATCGCCGCGTACCTGCGCGAATACCGCGGCATCCCGTGCGACGCCGGAGACATCTTCATCACGACCGGCATCCGCCATTCGATCGATCTCGTCGCGCGCACGCTGCTCGCGCCCGGCGCGACGGTGCTGATGGAGGATCCCGGCTATGCGTCGGCATGGCAGATCTTCACGATCGCGGGCGCGGCCGTGATCGACGTGCCGGTCGATCGGGAAGGCATCGACACGGCGTCGCTGGACCGCTATCGCGACGCGCGCGCGGCCTACGTGACGCCCGCCCATCAGGCGCCGCTCGGCGTCACGATGTCGGTGTCGCGCCGGCTCGAACTGCTCGACTGGGCGCAGCGCACCCGCGCGTGGATCATCGAGGACGACTACGACGGCGAATTCAGCTACCAGACCGCCCCGCTGCCCGCGCTGAAATCGCTCGACGCGTGCGATTGCGTGATCTACTGCGGCTCGTTCAACAAGACGCTGTTCTCGGGGCTGCGCATCGGCTTCATGGTCGTGCCGGCGGAGCTGCGGCCGGCGCTTTCGGCCGTGTGGCATGCGACCGCGCGCTCGGTCGGCGTGGCGCCCCAGCTGGCGCTGGCGCGCTTCATCGCGCACGGTGATTTTGCGAAGCACCTGCGTGCCGCGCGTCACGCGTACCGCCAGCGGCGCGACCTCGTGCTCGACCAGCTGGCGAAACACGCGGGCGGGCGGTACACGGTGTCCGGCGAGCACGCGGGCTTTCATTTCGTGCTGTGGCTGCCGCCCGGGATGGACGACGCGACCTATGTCGCACAAGCCCGGGCGGACGGCGTCGAATTACAGCCGATCCGCGGATTCTGTCGAAGCGCCCGGTGTGACGCGGGTGTCGTCGTCGGGTACGCCGCGCTGACGGCCGCGCACGCGCGGCATGGCGGCCGGCTGCTCGGCAAGCTGCTCGCGCAACCCGCCTAACCGCTCCTGTCATCGTTGCCGCACCCCGCGGCAACCCGCCACGCTCCCTTGTCCGACCGCGCCGCACGCTGCAAAACGCGCGGCCTCCGCCGCTTCGACCTCGGGAAATCCATGACACGAACGACGCGATTGTGAACAGAAATGAAAGCGGGCTGAAAGTGCGCCGCAATTAACATCCGCTCCACTCGAACAACACTAGACGTAACTGGAGGAAGACATGCCGTTTGCACCGAAGCACCTCGCCGCCGCGCTGGCGGTCGTTCTGGGCACTGCCGCCGGCAGCGCCTTCGCGCAGGTTCCGGCCGGATATCCGGGGAACTACCAGGGCGTGATCGACGCCGCGAAGAAAGAAGGCAAGCTGATCGTCTACTCGACGACCGACACGGGCCTCGTGCGCCCGCTGCTCAAGGACTTCGAAAGCCTGTACGGCGTGAAGGTCGAGTACAACGACATGAACAGCACCGAGCTGTACAACCGCTACATCAGCGAGAACGCGGCGAGCAGCACCAGCGCCGACGTGCTGTGGAGCTCGGCGATGGACCTGCAGGTCAAGCTCGTCAACGACGGCCTGATGGCGTCGTACGATTCGCCCGAGAGCGCGAACGTGCCGCAATGGGCGCAGTACCAGAAGCAGGCGTACGGCACGACGTTCGAGCCGCTGGCGATCGTCTACAACAAGCGCCTGATCCCCGAGAACGAAGTGCCCAAGACGCGCGCCGAGCTGATCAAGCTGCTCGCGTCGCAACCGGACAAGTTCAAGGGCAAGCTCACGACGTACGACGTCGAGAAATCCGGCGTCGGCTTCAACGCGCTGACGCAGGACGCGCACCTGAACGAGAAGGTCACATGGGAACTCGTGAAGGCGATCGGCGCGACCGGCCCGAAGCTGCAGTCGAGCACGGGCGCGATGATGGAGCGCATCTCGTCGGGCGAGAACCTGATCGGCTACAACATCATCGGTTCGTATGCGTACGCGAAGGCGAAGAAGGACAAATCCATCGGCTATGTGTTTCCGAAGGACTACACACAGATCGTGAGCCGCCTCGCGACGATCTCGAAGAAGGCGAAAAACCCGAACGCCGCCAAGCTGTGGGTGGACTACCTGCTGTCGAAGCGCGGCCAGACCATGATCGCAAACCAGGCGAACCTGTACGCGATCCGTACGGACGTGACCGGCGAGACGTCGGCCGCGAGCCTCACGAAGGAACTCGGCGATTCGCTGAAGCCGATCCAGATCGGCACCGGCCTGCTCGTCTATCTGGACCAGTCGAAGCGGCTCGCGTTCCTGAAGCAATGGCAGCAGGCAATCAAGAGCTGATCCGCTGATCGGCTTCGGCCGGCCAACGGCCGCCCGCCACGTCGCGCGGGCGGCCCCTTCCCCATACCGACTTCCTAGAGGCGGCCATCCGGATGGCCGCAGGGGTGAACTCATGCTTTCAACCAGCACACGCGGCACTGCACCGGCCGTTCCGCCCGCCACCGGCCCGCGCGACGCGATTCCCGCGCTGCCGGTCAGCAGCCTGCAGCCGCTCGCCGGCATGCTGCGCTGGATCGTCGTCGCGGTACTGACCATCGCGGTCGCGCTGCCGCTCGGCTTCATCCTGTTCCAGAGCCTGCTGTCCGCGCCGTTCTTCGATGCGAACAAGACGCTCGGCATCGAGGGCTTCCGTTTCGTCTTCAGCGATCCCGATTTCTGGTCGGCCGTGAAGAACTCGTTCATCATCGCCGGCGGGATGCTGTTCATCTCGATCCCGCTCGGCGGCATCCTCGCGTTCCTGATGGTGCGCACCGACCTGCCCGGCCGCCGCTGGCTCGAACCGCTGCTGCTCACGCCCGTGTTCGTGTCGCCGATGGTGCTCGCGTTCGGCTACGTGGTCGCGGCCGGCCCGGTCGGCTTCTACTCGGTGTGGTTCAAGGCACTGTTCGGGGTGCAAAGCGTGCCCTGGAACGTGTACTCGATCTTCGCGATCACGGTGATCGTCGGCCTCACGCACGTGCCGCACGTGTACCTGTACTCGTCGGCCGCGCTGCGCAACCTCGGCTCGGACGTCGAGGAAGCCGCCCGCGTGACGGGCGCCCGCCCGTTCCGCGTCGCGCTCGACGTCAGCCTGCCGATGACGATGCCCGCGCTGCTGTTCGCCGGCGTGCTCGTGTTCTTCCTCGGCTTCGAGGTGTTCGGGCTGCCGCTCGTGCTCGGCGATCCGGAAGGCCACCTCGTGCTCGCGACCTACCTGTACAAGCTGACCAACAAGCTCGGCGTGCCGTCGTATCACCTGATGGCCGCGGTCGCCGTGTGCATCGTCGCGATCACGTTCCCGCTCGTGCTGCTGCAGCGCCGCCTGCTGAAGACCGCCAACCGCTTCGTCACCGTGAAGGGCAAGGCCGGCCGCGCGACGGTGCTGCCGCTCGGCGTATGGCGCTGGGTCGCGCTCGCGATCGTCGCGCTGTGGCTGATGCTGACGGTGATCGTGCCGATCTCGGGCATCGTGCTGCGCGCGTTCGTGACCAACTGGGGCGAAGGCGTCGCGCTCACCGAGGTGCTGACGCTGGCGAACTTCGTCGAGCTGTTCGAGCAGGACAACCTGGTGCGCGCGATCGTCAATACGCTCGGCATCGGCGTGATCGGCGGCGCGCTCGCGATCGGCTTCTACTCGCTCGTCGCGTTCGCCGGCCACCGCCGCCCCGACTGGGCCACCAAGCTGCTCGACTACCTCGTGCTGCTGCCGCGCGCGGTGCCCGGCCTGCTCGCCGGTCTCGCATTCCTGTGGATCTTCCTGTTCGTCCCGGGCCTGCGCGAGCTGAAGAATTCGATGTGGAGCATCTGGATCGCGTACACGGTCGTGTGGCTCGCGTACGGGATGCGGCTCATCCAGAGCGCGCTGCTGCAGGTCGGCCCCGAACTCGAGGAAGCCGGCCGCAGCGTCGGCGCGACGCGCAGCCGCGTGTCGCTCGACGTGACGCTGCCGCTCGTGCGTTTCGGCCTGCTCGCCGCGTGGCTCCTGATCTTCATGATCTTCGAGCGCGAATACTCGACGGCCGTCTACCTGCTGTCGCCCGGCACCGAAGTGATCGGCGCGCTGCTCGTGTCGCTGTGGGCGACCGGCGCCGTCGACCAGGTCGCCGCGCTTTCTGTCATCAACATTGCGATGGTCGGCGCCGGTCTCGGCGTGGCCCTGCGTTTCGGAGTGAAACTTCATGGATAAGCTCATCGTCGACGACCTGCACCTCAGCTACGGCACCAATCCGATCCTCAAGGGCGTGTCGTTCGAACTGAAGGCCGGCGAAGTCGTGTGCCTGCTCGGCGCATCGGGCAGCGGCAAGACCACGCTGCTGCGCGCGGTGGCCGGCCTCGAACAGCCGTCGGACGGCCGCATCCAGCTCGATGACCGCGTGTTCTTCGACGGCGCGCAGCGCGTTGACCTGCCCGTCGAGCAGCGCTCGCTCGGTCTCGTGTTCCAGTCGTACGCGCTGTGGCCGCACCGCACCGTCGCCGACAACGTCGGCTACGGGCTGAAGCTGCGCCGCGTCGCACCGGCCGAACAGAAGCGCCGCGTGCAGACCGCGCTCGACCAGCTCGGCCTCGGCCATCTCGCGGAGCGCTTCCCGCATCAGCTGTCGGGCGGCCAGCAGCAGCGCGTCGCGATTGCGCGCGCGCTCGTCTACAACCCGCCGGTGATCCTGCTCGACGAGCCGCTGTCGAACCTCGACGCCAAGCTGCGCGAGGAAGCGCGGGCATGGCTGCGCGAACTGATCGTGTCGCTCGGGCTGTCGGCCCTGTGCGTCACGCACGACCAGACCGAGGCGATGGCGATGTCCGACCGCATCCTGCTGCTGCGCAACGGCCGCATCGAGCAGGAAGGCACGCCGGCCGAGCTGTACGGCGCGCCGCGCTCGCTGTACACGGCCGAGTTCATGGGCAGCAACAACCGGATCGATGCGCGCGTCGCGGCCATCGACGGCGAACGCGTGACGCTCGCCGGCGACGGCTGGGAACTGCAGGCGCTCGCCCGCGACACGTTCGCGCCGGGCCAGGACGCGCAGGCCGTGATCCGCCTCGAGCGCGTGCAAGTCGCCGACGGCCCGGGCGCGAACCGGCTGCAGGCCGACCTCGTCACGTCGATGTATCTCGGCGACCGCTGGGAATACCTGTTCCATTGCGGCGAGATGCGCCTGCGCGCATTCGGTCACGTGCCGCGCGCAGCGGGCAAGCACTGGATCGAATTCCCAACCAACGACTGCTGGGCGTTCGCGAAAGCGGGCTGACCCACGCGGCGGGCGCTCCGCCCGCCACCTGCGCGCTTTCCGTCGTGTCACGACAAGCCTTTCCGGCGGACGTCTTCTGGCGTCCGCCGCGGCGTGCTGCGCGCCGCATTCGCTTTACCCCGTTTCACCCACTCACAAGAACCAAGGAGACACCGTCAATGAAGTCACGCGCAGAACGTTCCCTTCGCGCCGCCGTCCTGACCGGCTCGGCCGCCGTCGCCGGCCTCGCGGCAAGTGCCGCGCACGCGCAGTCGTCGGTCACGATGTACGGGATCATGGATGCTGGCATCGAGTTCGCCAACCACGCGGCGCCGCAAGGTGGCAATTCGTACAAGCTCAAGTCCGGCAACAAGAACACGTCGCGCTGGGGCTTGCGCGGCGTCGAGGATCTCGGCGGCGGGCTGAAGGCCGTGTTCCGGCTGGAAAGCGGGATCGACCTCGCGAACGGCGCGTCCGACGACGGCCCCGATTCGATCTTCGGGCGCCGCGCAACCGTCGGCCTGAAGGGCAAGTGGGGCGAGATCTCGCTCGGCCGCAACTTCACCGTCACCTACGACTACATGCTGCCGTTCGACCCGATGGGGTATGCGCAGAACTACTCGTGGGCGACGTCGTCGATGGCGACCGGCGGCCGCAAGGACGGCATGTTCACGCGCTCGTCGAATGCGGTGCGCTACGACGGCGAATTCAGCGGCTTCAAGTTCGGCGCGATGTACGGCTTCGGCAACGTGCCGGGCAGCGTGAAAACCAGCTCGAAGTACGACGCGGCGATCGGTTACGAGGGCGGCCCGTTCGCTGCGGTGGTCGCATTCGACCGGCAGAACGGTGCGTCCGACAGCGTGACGCCGGCCGATCCGGTCAACTACATCCAGGGGATTCATGCGGGCCTGAGCTACGACTTCGGCAACCTGAAGACGATGGCCGGCTATCGCAACTACAAGCGCACGTATCGCACGAGCGCCGCGAACCAGTTGAGCGACATGTACTGGGTCGGCGGTTCGTATCAGTTCACGCCGACATTCTCGTTGATCGGCGCCGTGTATCACCAGAACATCAAGGGCGGCACGGATGCCGATCCGACGCTCGTGTCGATGCGTGCGAATTACGCGCTGTCGAAGCGCACGGTGCTGTATGCGGCCGGTGCGTTTGCGATCGGGAAGCATGGGCAGAAGGTCGGTGTATCGCGCGATGTCAATGGATACGGCACCACGCAGGTCGGGGTGACGGCCGGGATTCAGCAGCGGTTCTGAGTCTGATGCGGCGGGCGCGTTGTGCGCCGCCGCCCGCCCGTTCGCGACGGGCCACCCTACCCTTGGTCGTTGCACGAACCGATTCGCAGGACCCGTCGGTATCCTGACGAGATCGCGTGCGCAAACGGCCCCAGCCGTGCGTGCGGACAGGCGGTGCGCTGCCTGTTCGTCATCCGCCTTCGCGCATCGTGAACACCGGGCGCACGAGACTGTTCACATCGCCCCAGTGTTCGCTGACCGCCGACAGCGGCACCATGCGCGTCTCGATATCCAGGCGCGCCGGCCCTGCCGCGTCGAATACGCCGCCCACCGAGGCCAGCAGGCGTGGCAGCGACACACTGCCGAGGCCGCTGCCCATCAGCTCGATGGCCGTCGCCCGCAACACCGCGCCCGGCAACAGCACGTCCGCGCCGCCGATCGAGCCGATCTGCACGAAACGCAGCCGCCGGCCATCGGGGGTCGCCTTCGCGGCGGCAACCAGTAGCGTCTGCGCGCTGCGCCCCCACAAATAGTCGAGCACGACATCCACACCGGCGCGGAAATGTGCCTCGAGCGCACGTGCCAGATGCGCGTCATCCTGCTGCAACGACACGACGGCATCCGCGCCCGCGCTGAGCAATGCCTGCAGCGCCGCCGCGTTGCGGCCCGTCGCGATCACCTTCGCGGCACCGAGATACTTCGCGATCCGCACCGCCAGCCGCCCCGACGTACCCGTCGCACCGTTGACGAGCACCGTCTCGCCCGCGACGAGCCGCGCACGTTCGGTCAACGCGGCCCACGACGACATCCCGGGAATCGCGATCGCAGCGGCCGTGACGTCGTCGAGCGTGTCGGGTAACGGCACGCACCGCGTATCGGGCACGATCGTGCGCTCGGCCATCGCGCCGAACGGTGCGGGCGCACCGAAGAAATAGACGCGCTGCCCATCGTCGAGGCGGCCGACGCCGTCGACGCCGACGACGAACGGATAACGCCCGTCCGACGAGTAATGCGTACCGGACGCACGCCCCTGCGCGATCCGGCTCAGTGCGGACGCCGTCACGTCGATCAGGCGATGGCCCGGCATCGCGCGCGGCGCTTCGAAGTCCATATGGACGGGACGCTCGCCGGCGCCCGTCACGACTGCTGCTTTCATGATTGCTCCTCGAATCGGGGATTTCGATCAACGATTGCGGCGCCCGTCATCGCGCATCGAGCCACGCGCGCAGCGCGGGATCGCGTACGTCCAGCACGTCGAACAGCCCAAGCGCGCGCAACGCGGGTAATGCATCGATCGTGTCGGCTTCCGCGCGCGCCCGGTCGGCAGGCGCGGCGTTCGGGTCGGTCAGCACCCGCGCGTTGACCAGGAACGCGCCGACGGTGCCCTTGCGGATCGTCGTTCCGTCGGCCTCGATCCGGTCGGCATGGTCGGGAAGCATCTGTTCGGCTCGCATCGTGTCGTACTCCGGTTGTCATCGATGGACGCAGTGTAGGCGTGCGATTCCGGCCAATCTCCGGTATAACGGCCAGTCGATCCCGATATCCGGCCATGTCCGATCCACTCCTGCCCGCCCGATTCGTCACGTCCGACGACGGCCCGTTCGTCGTCGCGGCCGTCCTGTCGCAACGCGATCCGCGCGTGACACCCTCCCACTCGCACGGGCGCGGCCAGCTCGTCGGCGCGCTGAGCGGGCTGCTGACGATCGGTCTCGACGATCAGGACTGGGTCGTGCCGGCGATTCACGCGATCTGGATTCCGCCGCATTGCCGCCATTCGTTGCGCTCGTTCGGGCCGATTTCCGGCTGGTCGGCGTTCGTCGCGGAAGCGCGCTGTGCGGCCCTGCCGGATACGCCGCGGGCGATCCGCACGACGCCGCTGCTGCGCGAAGCCGTGCAGCGCGCGGCGAGTTGGGATGGTTCGGCGCTGGATGCCGCTCGGACGCGGATTGCCGACGTGATCCTCGATGAAATCGCGTCGTCGGAAGTCGAGGCGCTGGGGCTGGTGCGACCGCAAGATCCGCGGCTGATGAAGATCACCGATGCGCTTGCCGCCGATCTCGCGGACAACCGGCGGCGGGAGGAATGGGCCGAATGGGCCGGCATCAGCGCGCGGACGATGAGCCGCCGCTTCGTCGCGGAGACGGGGTTGACGTTCGCGCAGTGGCGTCAGCAGGCCAGGCTGCTGCGGGCGCTGGAGCGCATTGCCGACGGCGTGCCCGTGACGACGATCGCGCTCGATCTCGGGTACGACAACGTGAGCGCATTCATCGACATGTTCCGGCGCGCGTTGGGGACGACGCCGGGGAGGTATATGGAAACAGGGCGCCGTGGAGAGGAATAAGCGTGGCGACTTGCAAATGTGAATCCGCCGTGCGGAAGGCTGGCGCCCGGTAGACGGAAAACGCCAGCTCCCGCCATTGGCTCAATACGTCCCATCCCCCTTCTTCACAGCCTCGCCGCTGGTCCCCTTGAACAACGCAGCCAACCGCTCCGCACTCCGCGCCAGCAGCGTCGTATCGACACCGACCGCAACGAACAACGCCCCCGCCTCCAGATAGCGCCGCGCGGCCGCCTCATCAGCGCTCAGAATGCCCGGCGCCTTGCCGGCCGCCTTGATCGTCCGGATCGCGCCGTCGATCGCCGCCTGCACGTCCGGGTGCCCCGGATTGCCGAGATGCCCGAGATCAGCCGCGAGATCCGCCGGCCCGATGAACACGCCATCCACACCTTCGACCCGCGCGATCGCATCGATCGCCTCAAGCCCCGCCCGCGTCTCGACCTGCACGAGCACGGCCATCTCGTCGTTCGCGCGATGCAAGTAATCACCGACGCGATTCCACCGCGACGCACGCGCCAACGCGCTACCCACGCCACGAATCCCATGCGGCGGATAACGCGTCGCCGCCACCGCGGCGCGCGCCTCGTCGGCACTCTGCACCATCGGCACGAGCAACGTCTGCGCCCCAAGGTCGAGCACCTGCTTGACGATCACCGGATCGTTCCACGGCACGCGCACGACCGGATGCGACGGATACGGCGCGATCGCCTGCAGTTGCGCGAGGATCGTCGGCACCGTATTCGGCGCATGCTCGCCGTCGATCAGCAGCCAGTCGAAACCGGCGCCCGCGACCACTTCAGCGCTGTACGGATTCGCGAGCCCGAGCCACAGCCCGATCTGCGCATCGCCGCGCGCCAGTGCGGCCTTGAAGACATTCGAAGGAATCTGCATCGCTCGCTCACCTCATTCGAAGTAGCACTGGATCGTCCCGAGCGGGCCGTAGTCGACGCTGAACGTGTCGCCCGGCCGCGCCGCGCACGGCCGCGTGAACGAGCCGCCGAGCACGATCTGCCCCGGCTCCAGCGCGACGTCGAAGCGAGCCAGCCGGTTCGCGAGCCACGCAACCCCGTTCGCCGGATGGTTCAGCACGCCAGCCGCGACGCCCGTTTCCTCGACCACGCCATTACGCGACATGATCGCCGCGACCCAGCGCAGGTCCACGTCCTGCGGCTTCACCGGCCGCCCGCCGATCACGACGCCCGCGTTCGCCGCGTTGTCGGCGATCGTGTCGAACACCTTGCGCGGCCGCTTCGTATCGGGGTCGATCGACTGGCTGCGCGCGTCGATGATCTCGAGTGCCGGCACCACGTAGTCGACCGCGTCGTACACGTCGAAGATCGTGCAGTCCGGGCCGCTCAGCCGCTTGCCGAGCACGAACGCGAGCTCGACCTCGACGCGCGGCACGATGAAGCGGCCGGTGGGAATCGTGCCGCCGTCGGCGAAGAACATGTCGTCGAGCAGCGCGCCGTAGTCGGGCTCGTCGATCTGCGACGTGTTCTGCATCGCCTTCGACGTCAGGCCGATCTTGTGGCCCTTCAGCGTGCGGCCTTCCGCGAGCTTGAGGGCGACCCACGTGCGCTGGATCGCGTACGCGTCGTCGATCGTGATGTCGGGATGGTCGAGCGAGATCTGGCGGATCTGCTTGCGCTCGCGCTCGGCGTCGTGCAGACGCTGCGCGAGCTGGTCGATGATGGCGGGTTCGAGCATGGTCGGATCGGGAATGGGGTTCAGCCTGCCCGCTTGTAGCGGGCGTGGATGTTGTTGTGCTTGTACGAGCCGCTTTCGCTGAACTCGGTCAGTTCCATCGACAGCGCCAGGTAGCGTTTCGCGTACAACGCCGCGAAATGCGCCTTGATCGCGTCGAACAGTGCGTCACACGCGGCCTTTTTCTGCTCGTCGGTGCGGCCCGAGCCGATCTTGAGCGTCACGTGGACGAATGCGTCGTCCTCCGTGCCGTCGGCCACGCAGTAGTCCTGCAGTTCGATCGCGCGTGAGCGGATGCCGCCCGTCGGGAACACGCCGCCCTGCGCGATCAGCGTGGCGTTGATCGTGCGCAGCAGCGCGGGAATGCGCGCGTCGTCGCGGATGTTCGCGGTGTATTCGACGACGATGTGTGGCATGGCTAGTCTCCTGTCGAATGCGTGGCGCAGCGCTCAGGACAACGGAAAGATCGCATTGATCTGCCCGGTGCCCGAACTCGCGAAATAGTCGGTGACGATCTCGACAGGCTTGTCGTAGCGATCCCAGCCGAGCAAGCCGAGCAGCATCGCCGTGTCGTGCATCCCGCCTTCGCCGTGGCAATGCGTGTTGTACTCGGGCAGCATCGCGCAGAAGGTCTTGAAATCGCCCTGCTTCCACAGCTCGACCACGCGCAGGTCGACCTGCCGGAAGAATTCGCGGCTGATCTCGTGGATCGATTCCTCGGGGCTGCCGTTGTCGTTGAAGCGGTGCGACAGCGACCCGCTCGCGAGGAACGCGACGTTCGAATCGCTCTTCTCGATCGCTTCGAGCAGCGCCTCGCCGAAGCGCCGGCTTTCGTCGAGCTGATGCCACATGCACCAGCCGGCGATCGACACGACCTTGAAGTGCTGGTCGGCGTTCATGTAGCGCATCGGCACGAGCGTGCCGTATTCGAGTTCGAGGCTGTCGATCTCGTGCGCGCGCGTCGCGATCCCGCGCTCGGTGGCCGTCTCGGCGATCAGGCGACCGAGTGCCGGGTTGCCCGGATAGGCGTACTGCATGTCGCGGATGAAATGCGGCAGCTCGTTGCTCGTGTATGTGCCCGAGAACTGCGCATTGCAGTTCACGTGATAGCCGGCGTTGACGAGCCAGTGCACGTCCGACACGACGATCGTGTCGACGCCGAGCGCGCGGCAGCGCTCGCCGATCAGTTGATGGCCGCGGATCGCCGCTTCGCGGCAGCCGTGATGCCTGCCGGGCATTTCCGACAGGTACATCGACGGCACATGCGTGATCTTCGCGGCGAGGGACAGCTTGCCCATCGTTCAAGTCTCCTGTCGGTTGGAGTTAGCGCTTTAGCGGTTACTCCAACCCCATGCTTCGCGGTCGGTTGGAGTTAGCGCTTTAGCGCTTACTCCAGCCCCATGCTTCGCGGTCGGCTGGAGTTAGCGCTTTAGCGCTTACTCCAGCCCCATGCTCGGCCGGCTTGCCGGCCAAGGAATCATTTGTGCTGCCAGACGACCCGCGCCCGTCACACGCCCCAGCGCGGAATGTGGTGCGAACCCATCGAGATGCACACGTTCTTGATCTCCGCGAACACCTCGAAACTGTACTCGCCGCCCTCGCGCCCGGTGCCCGATTCCTTCACGCCGCCGAACGGCTGGCGCAGGTCGCGCACGTTCTGGCTGTTCACGAACACCATCCCGGCCTCGATGCCGCGCGCGAGGCGATGCACCTTGCCGACATCCTGCGTCCAGATGTACGAGGCGAGTCCGTACGACGTGTCGTTCGCGAGCCGCAGCCCTTCTTCCTCGTCCTCGAACGGGATCAGGCACGCGACCGGCCCGAAGATCTCTTCCTGCGCGACGCGCATCCGGTTGTCGACGTCGGCCAGCACGGTCGGCCGCACGAAGTTGCCGTTGCGCAGATGGTCGGGCAGGCCCGCCGGCTTGTCCGCGCCGCCCGCGACCACACGCGCGCCTTCCTGCTCGCCGATGCGGATATAGCCGGTCACCTTCTCCCAGTGCTGGCGCGTGATCATCGCGCCGAGGTTCGTGGCCGGATCGGACGGATCGCCGACCACCAGGTTGTTCGCGCGGCGCGCGAATTCCTGCACGAAGCGGTCGTAGATCGTGCGCTGCACGAAGATCCGCGAGCCGGCCGTGCAGCGTTCGCCGTTGATCGAGAAGATCGTGAACAGCGATGCATCGAGCGCACGGTCGAAATCGGCGTCGTCGAAGATCAGCACCGGCGACTTGCCGCCAAGCTCCATCGAATACTTCTTGAGACCGGCACGCTCCATGATCCGCTTGCCGGTGACGGTGCCGCCGGTGAACGACACCGCGCGCACGTCCGGATGGCGCACGAGTGCATCGCCGGCTGTCGCGCCATAGCCCTGCACGACGTTGAGCACGCCTGGCGGAATGCCGGCTTCGAGCGCGAGGCGGCCGAGCTGGTCCGCCGTCAGCGGCGACAGTTCCGACATCTTCAGCACGGCCGTGTTGCCGAGCGCGAGACACGGCGCCGTCTTCCACGTCGCGGTCATGAACGGCACGTTCCACGGCGACACCAGCGCGCACACGCCGACCGGCTGGTACAGCGTGTAGTTCAGCATCTGGTCGTCGACCGGATAGGTGCGGCCGTTCATCTGCACGCACACTTCCGCGAAGAAGTTGAAGTTCTCGGACGCGCGCGGAATCAACTGTTTGCTCGTCTGCGCGATCGGCAGGCCGGTGTCCTGCGTCTCCAGCGCCGCGAGCATCGGCACGTTCTTCTCGATCAGTTCGCCGAGCTTGCGCATCAGCTTCGCGCGCTCCTTGGCGGGCGTGTTCGCCCATTTCGGGAACGCTTCCTTCGCCGCGCGCACGGCCGCATCGACTTCGGCCTCGCCGCCCGATGCGACGTCGGTTATGACATCGCCCGTCGCGGGATTCAGCGTCGTGAACGTCTCGCGGCTCTCGACTTCGTGGCCGTCGATCCAGTGCTTGATGGTCATGCTCTCTCCTTGGGCGACGGGCTCAGCCGGCGCGATAGTAGTCTGCTTCGCCGACGATCGTGTTCACGAGCCGGCCAATCCCTTCGATCTCGGTCACGACCTCGTCGCCCGGCTTCGTGTCCGCCAGCCCCTCGGGCGTGCCGGTCAGGATCAGGTCGCCCGGCGAGAGCGTCATGAAGCCGCTGATGTGCTCGATCAGCGCGGGCACGTCGAAGATCATGTCGCGCGTGCTGCCGCGTTGCGTCTCCTGGCCGTTCACCGTCGTGCGCAGCGTCAGGTCGCCCGCATCGCCGATCTCGTCGCGGCTGACGAACCACGGCCCGAGCGGCGTGCAGGTGTCGCGGTTCTTCACGCGCAGGTTCGGGCGGTAGTAGTTCTCGAGATAGTCGCGGATCGCGTAATCGTTCGCGACCGTATAGCCGGCCACGTAGTCGAGCGCCTGCGCGCGGCTCACGTTGCGCGCGGGCCGGCCGATCACGACGGCCAGCTCGCACTCGTAATGCATGTGGGTGGCATCCGCCGGGCGCACGGTGCGCGACCGGTGGCCGATGAACGTGCTCGGCCCCTTCAGGAAGATCAGCGGCTCGCTCGGCGCCTTGAACGCGAGCTCCTTCGCGTGGTCGGCGTAGTTGAGACCGAGCGCGAACGTCGTGCGCGGCGCGACGGGCGGCAGCCATTCGACCTTCTCTTCCGCGACGATTCGCCCCGTATCGAGGCGGATCGCACCGTCGCCGGCCGGTTCGGCCGCATGCAGTGCGCCGTTGTAGATCACGCGCGCCGTCTTCATCGTGCTTCCTCCGCAATCAGCGTGTGCCGCAACGTGCCGATGCCGTCAGCCGAAATCTCGATCGTGCTGCCCGCGCGGGCGCGCGGTGCGCCGCCCGGGACGCCGAGCAACAGCACGTCGCCCGCGTCGAACGACATGAAGGCCGTCACGTCGGCGATCAGCTCGCGCACCGGACGAATCAGCGTGGCCGTCGAAGCGGACACAGACACCTCGCCATCGATCCGCACGGTCAGGCCAATCGCGTCGACATCGCCCAGCGCAGAGGCCGGCACGATGGCCGGGCCCAGCGGGCAGAAACCATCGCGGCACTTGAAGCGCACGGCCGGACGGTAGTAATCGGGATGCGGCACCGACACGTCGCTCACGAGCGTGAAGCCGTGAAGGTAGTCGAGCGCCCGTTCGGCCGGCACGCGTGTCGCGCGGCGGGCAAACACGACGGCCACCGACGCACCGATCTCCAGCGCGTCGACACCGGCCGGCACGACGACGGCCGCGCCGTCGCCCGCATGCGTATTGGCGGGCTTGATGTACAGGATCGGCGCCTGTGGCGGGCGCCCGTAAGGCGGTGCGTTCACGGCGTCGCCGAGCGCGTCGAGCGCCGCGCGCTCGTTGAGCAGCGCACCGTAGACGGTACCGATGGCGACCGGCAACGGCGGCGCCGCGGCGGTCGTACAAGACAGCTCCATGCGTCATTCCCCTGCCGCGCGTCGCGGCGCATCGTCAATAGTTAATATCTTAAGTAAACAATCGAACGCTGGCAACCTCGATTACCCTGATAGGCGAAATTCACTCCCCGCGGCTGTTAAGATTGATGCGTCCCCGTCCTCTGCCCTCCCCGATGAACCGTACGCTCGACCACCGCAACCTGGCCATGCTGCTGCTCGAGGCCCGCGAAACGCTGATGGGTCTGTTTCGCCCCATTCTCAAGGAATTCGCGCTGACCGAACAGCAATGGCGGATCATCCGCGTGCTCGACGGCGAACCGGCGCAGGCGCTCGAAGCGGGACAGATCGCGCGACGCTGCTGCATCCTGAGCCCGAGCCTTACGGGCGTGCTGGAACGGATGGAGCGCGACGGCCTGATCACGCGCACGCGCGCGCAGGAAGATCAGCGCCGGCTGTTGGTCAGCCTGACGCCGCAAAGCAGGAAACTGGTCACGGAAATCGGTCCGAGGATCGACGAGCAGTACCGGCAGCTCGAATCGCGGTTCGGCCAGGACGGCCTCGAAGACATCTATCGCGCACTCGACCGGCTCATCGAGCTCGGCGGCAACACGTGAAAACGGCGCCCGTTCCCGCCAACCGCGGGAACGGGCGCCGGTGCGGCGCGGGCGGTCAGTGCACCGTGCCGCGGATCAGCTCGGTCACGGCCACGCCGCGCGACGTGCGCATGCATTCCTCGACGTAATCGATGAACGGCAACGGCTCGAAATCGATTTCGTCGCGCACGCGGCGGTTGTCGAACACGCGATCGACCGTCGCGAATTCCCCGCAGCGCTGCAGTGCCCGGCCGATCACGCGTTCGAGTGCCGGATCGGTCCGCCCCAGCACATCGCGCACCACGAGCGGCAACTCGGCCGGCGCACACGCCGCATAGCGCGGCGCGCCCGTCATGCCCGCCGCCTCGTCCATCGCACGCACGATCTGGGCGACCTGCGGCGCCTCGTCGCCGGCCGACACGTGATACAGGTCGTGCGCGAGCGTCGGCTTGACGGCCAGCAGCATCGTCGCACGCGCCACGTCGTCCACCGACACGATGTCGATGCGCGTCATCGGCCGCGCGGTGAAGCGGCGCGCGGCATGCGCGAGCCGGAACATCCAGAACGAATTCGGCGCGGGCCGCGTACCGAGCACCGTGTGGCCGACCACATGCGACGGCCGCACCACGACGAGCGGCAGCCCGAGCGCCCGCAGGCGCTGCTCGGTCTCGGCCTTCGCATGCAGGTAGCCCGCCGCGAGCACCGCACCCGGCAAGCCTTCTTCGTCGCGCGCGACGTCGTTCGCCGCATCGGCCGCGGCTTCTTCCTGCACGATCCCGCCGCGGCCCGCATGCGCATAGGCCGTGCCGACGTACACGAAGCGCTGCAGGCGCGGCGCCCGGGCGAAGCGTTCGGCGAAGCGCACCGCATCGGCGATATCGGCCCGCAGGTGCGCGCCGTCGGCCGGCGACGCATGGCCTGCGCAATGAATCACGTGCGTCGCGGCGGCGAGGCGCGGGGCGTCGGCGCCCTGCCACACGTCGCCGAGCGCACCGACGATCACGTTCGCATCGGTCAGGCGCGACGCCCAGTACGGCGCCAGCCCCGCGCGCAGCGCCGCTTCGCGCAGCCGCGCGATGGCGTGGCCGCGATCCTGCGCACGCACGACGCAGACGATGCGGTCGAGCAGCCCCGCATTGACGAGCGCCGTCAGTACGGTACTGCCGATGAAGCCGGTTGCGCCGGTCAGCACCAGCCGCCCGACGTTCGCCGCCGCGACCGGTGCGCTGGCCGGCGACACGAGGCTCGTCCGCCAGTTGAGCGACAACGCGGTTTTCCAGATCAGCACGATAGTCTCCTTCGAAGAGTCGGCCGGGCGGCGCGACGCCCGCGGTTGCGGGCTGCGCACGGCTCACCGGCCGGGCCGGGGCCTGACGCGCGCCCCGGCAGTCCCGATCGGGCGTGCGGCCTGCGATCGCGTCGATCGCGTCTCTGGCACGAGGCGGCGGCAGCCGCCGAGGACGGGCGTCCGCGGCACTGGATCGGGAACATCCCAGTGTGGGGCCGGACCGCAGGCAAGTCTGTCCCGAAAGTTTCGTGAAAGTGTGCCGATTTGTATGGGATTGTCGGAGTCTGTCGTCCCGGGCGCGCCGTCAAGACGCCGCAACCTCCGGTCGGGCCGCTTTTCGGCGGTGCGGTACGTCTCGGCTCGACCCGGTTTCCGCAGCCGGCCGCACGCGACAGATCGACGCGCCTCGCGGCCATGTCATCCCATGTCTCGATGATCGGCCCGGCACGCATCAGCACCGCGATCGCCGGTACGCGCGGGTTTGCGCACGGTGCCGGAATAACCATGCATCATCAGACGTCGTTCCATCTGAAACCGCGATGCACTCGATATGAATTTATTGCGGATTATCACTTGCGTTTCACACCAGTCTATCTAGACTGGTCAAGTCAAAACGGTCGAATGCATCACTTTTTTAGGAGACGATCACAATGCGCCTCACCATTCGGATTAATGGCAGCGAATCGGCAACCCGGAACGCCTTCGCGGTACTGTGGGTCGATACCGACGAGGGGCTGTGGTCGCGCGAAGCACACCAAGGCATGGATCTCCCGACCTGGGGCAAGGTCCGCGACGTGGAGGGCGCAATGGCGCTCTGCGCGGCCGACAGCGGGAATGCCGTGTGCCAGTTGAAGGGACTGTCGTTCGACGCGACGCAGCGCGAACAGGGCCCCGCGGTGCTCGCCGGCAATCACCCCGCCGCGTGGCGACTGCAGGCGGTCGACCGCTGCACGAGTGAGCCGGAATACCGGGAATTCATTTCCGTCGACCGATAGAAATTATCGATGTAATTCGTCTGCGGTTTTCGGGTTTATTCCGGTTTCAGCGATATTTATTTCGATATTCAGCATTAACGGCGCCCCGTTTCGGGGCGCTTTTCATTTTCCGGTTTAAAGAAATAACCGCGAACCGATCAATTGATCGCCCACCGGGGAGATCGGCATCGATCCGTACCTGAAATCGCCAGCCCTCCGATTTACAGGTCGCGAATCGCCGGCCTTTCATCGTCCGCCGCATCCGTGAAAGGCCGCTTCCCGCGCACCTTTTCCGCCCTGTGTCAGCGCGCCGATAGCCGCTTTTTCTGGGGGCCGGAACATACTTTCCCCACACGGCGTTTACTCCTTTATTACAATCCCATTATTCAGACTGACTCGCCGCCCTCGGGCGGCCCGACCCGGCCATTGCATGAGCGTGAAAAAGAAGACCCACCCCGCCGATCCGTACGCGGCCGCGACCAAGAATCCGATGCTTGCGTCGCGCCTGCCGATGTGGCGCTCGAAGCTGATCGTGATCATCGTGTTCCTCGCGTTCGCCGCGCTGATCGGCCGCGCCTTCTGGGTGCAGGTCGCGAACAAGGAGTTCTACGTCGGCCAGGGTCAGAAACGCTACCAGCGCACGATCGAGCTCGACGCGACGCGCGGGCGCATCGTCGACCGCAATGGCGCGATGCTCGCCGTCAGCCTGTCGACCTATGAAATCTGGGCGAACCCGAAACAGGTCGCCGACACCGACTACCCGCAGATCTCGAAGCTGCTCGACATGCCGCTCGCCGAGGTCAAGCGGCGCCTCGGCAACGACAAGACGTTCGTGCTGCTCAAGCGGCAGGTCGACGCGGACACCGCGGGCAAGCTGGACAAGCTCGCGATCGACGGCATCACGCAGATCGCCGATTCGAAGCGTTTCTACCCGGAAGGCGAATCGGCCGCGCACGTGGTGGGCTTCACGAACGTCGAGGACAAGGGCCAGGAAGGCGTCGAACTCGCCGCGAATGCGCGCCTGGTGGGCACGTCCGGGCAGCGCGAGGTGATCCGCGACCGGCTCGGCCGCATCGTGTCGGACACGCGCCCGCTCGTCCCGGCGCAGCACGGCGCCACGATCGAACTGACGATCGACCGCCGCATCCAGCAGCTCGCGTTCAGCCAGCTCAAGGCGGCCGTGGTCGAGAACAACGCCGTGGCCGGCAGCGTCGTGGTGCTCGACGCGCAGAACGGCGAGATCCTCGCGCTCGCGAACTATCCGACCTTCGACCCGAACGACCGCGCGCGCCTCACCGGCCAGCAGTTGCGCAATCGCGCGGTGATCGACACGTTCGAGCCGGGCTCGACGATCAAGCCGCTCGTCGTCGCGCTGTCGATCGACGAGCGCAAGGTCACGCCGAACACGATCATCAACACGTCGCCGGGCACCTACAAGATCGGCCCGGCCGTGATCCACGACACGTCGAATCACGGGTCGCTGACGGTGTCGCAGGCGTTACAGAAGTCGAGCAACGTCGCGCTCGCGAAGCTCGCGCTGAACCTGCCCGCCGAAACGATCTGGAACAAATACCAGGAATACGGGATCGGCCGCGCGCCGGAACTCACGTTCCCGGGCGTCGCGTCGGGCCGGCTGCGCGGCTACAAGCGCTGGCGGCCGATCGAGCAGGCGACGATGGCATACGGCTACGGGCTGTCGATGTCGCTGCTGCAGATCGCGCAAACCTACACGGCCTATGCGGGCGACGGCACGCTGCACCCGGTGTCGCTGCTGAAGAACGGCACCGACCAGCAAACGATCGATGCGCATCGCGGCCACCGCGTGACGTCGCCGCAAACGGCCGCGGCGATCCGGTCGATGCTCGAGATGGCGGTCGGCGAAGGCGGCACGGGGCGCCGCGCGCGCGTCGACGGCTACCGGATCGGCGGCAAGACGGGTACCGCGCGCAAGCAGGTCGGCGCAACCTATGCGAAAGGCAAGTACCGCGCGCTGTTCGCCGGGATGGCGCCGATGAGCAACCCGCGCCTGATCGTCGCGGTGATGATCGACGAGCCGCGCGGCAAGGGCTATTACGGTGGCACGGTGGCCGGCCCGGTGTTCGCGTCGGTCACGAGCGGCTCGCTGCAGTTGCTCGGCGTGCCGCCCGACGCACCGGTCGAGCCCGAGAAAACCCCGCCGGCGAAAGCCGTTGCGCCGCAGAAGACGGTGGCGGCACCGAAAACGGCGGCGACGCAGGCCAGGACAGCCGCTGCGCCGAAAACCACCGCATCCCTGAAGACTGCCGCGCCGTCGAGAACACCAGCGCAGGCAAACACGGCGGCGGGGTAATCGACCCAGGCCGAGCGACGCGCCGCCCCGCCGTGTCGCACCCCGACAACCTCGTCGCCGCCTCACACTTCCCCGCCATCGGGCACCGTCCCACTTTCCAGGAACGCCGCGCATCATTTGAGCGTTCCCGCTGCCTCCTCCTACAATTTTTTTGCGCGCGTCGGGCAGCCCTGCCCGCGTGCGCGACTACAACAAAGGAGAGAGACGCATGCGATTCCACTGGAAGACGCTCGCACTGGCCACCGCGAGCGCGGCACTGGTCGTCGGGGTGCCCGCCCATGCCGCCGACCCCGCCGACGTGAAAATCGGCTTCCTCGTCAAACAGCCGGACGACCCGTGGTTCCAGGACGAATGGCGCTTCGCCGAGCAGGCGGCGAAGGAACGGCACTTCACGCTGATCAGGATCGCGACGCCCAGCGGCGAAAAGGTGTCGACCGCGCTCGACAGCCTCGCCGCGCAAAAGGCGCAGGGCGTGATCATCTGCGCCCCCGACGTGAAGCTCGGCCCCGGCATCGCCGCGAAGGCGAAGCGCGCGGGGATCAAGCTGATGTCGGTCGACGACCAGCTCGTCGACGGCCGCGGCGCGCCGCTCCAGGGCGTGCCGCACATGGGCATCTCCGCGTACAAGATCGGCCAGCAGGTCGGCCACGCGATCGCGGACGAGACGAAGCGGCGCGGCTGGAATCCGGCCGAGGTCGGCATCATCCGGATCGCATACGACCAGTTGCCGACCGCGAAAGAGCGCACGACCGGCGCGGTGGACGCGCTCAAGGCCGCCGGCTTCCCGGCCGCGAACGTGATCGACGCGCCCGAAATGACGGCCGACACCGAAGGCGCGTTCAACGCGGCGAACATCGCGCTCACCAAGCATGCGAATTTCAAGCGCTGGGTCGCATTCGGCTCGAACGACGACACGACGGTCGGCGCGGTGCGCGCCGCCGAGGGGCGCGGCATCGGCGCCGACGCGATGGTCGCGGTCGGCATCAACGGCAGCCAGGTCGCGCTCAATGAATTCGCGAAGCCCAAACCGACGGGTTTCTACGGCTCGATCCTGCTGAATCCGCGCCAGCACGGCTACCAGACGAGCATCAACATGGTCGACTGGATCACGAAGAACCAGGCGCCGCCGCCGCTCGTGCTGACGTCCGGCACGCTGATCACGCGTGACAACGAAAAGCAGGCGCGCGCCGCGCTCGGCCTGTGAGCCGGTACAAGGAGCCGACATGACACGCACCACCCTCGTGACGGGCGCCGCCGGCGGCATCGGCCAGGCGCTGTGCCGCACCTTCCTCGCCGCGGGCGACCGCGTGCTCGCGCTCGATCGCGACCGCGCGGCGCTCGACCGCTTCCTCGATACGCTCGACGACGCGCACGCGACGCCGGTCGTCGACGACCTGACCGACGTCGAGCAGCTGCGTTCGCTGCTCGAATCGCAGCCGCCAGTCGACGTGCTCGTCGCGAACGCGGGCACGGCGGCGTCGACCACGCTGCGCGACACGACGCCCGCCACCTGGCGCACGGATCTCGACGCGAACCTGACGGCCACCTACGTGAGCGTCGAAGCCGTGCTGCCCGGCATGCGGGCGCGCGGGCGCGGCGCGATCGCGATTATCGGTTCGGTCAACGGCGTGCATGCGCTCGGGCATCCGGCGTACAGCGCGGCGAAGGCCGGGCTGATCAGCTATACGAAATCGCTCGCGATCGAATTCGGCCGCGACGGCGTGCGCGCGAACATCGTGCTGCCGGGCACCGTGAAGACACCCGCGTGGCAAGCGCGTGTGGCGCGCAACCCGCAGGTGTTCGAGGCGTTGAGGAAGTGGTATCCGCTCGACGATTTCGCGACACCCGACGACGTCGCGCAGGCTGCGCTGTTCCTGTGCTCGCCGGCTGCGCGGATCATCACCGGTGTGGCGCTGCCCGTCGATGGCGGCCTGCTGGCCGGCAATCGCGTGATGGCGCAGGAACTGACGCTGGAGACGTTCTACTGAAACGGAAGCACGCAGGGCCGGCGGCCGCCCGGGCCGCCGCGCCCCGCCCGGCACGCGGCGCGATGCCGCGCGCCGTCAATGCGCAGCGGCCGCAGCCGGCTTCGTCATCCTGCCGAGCACGTGCTCGGTCATTCCGCGCGCGAGTTCGGTCTCGCCCATGAACACGGTGCCGATGCCCTCGTTCGACAGCAGCGCGGCCTCGTCGCCGCTGTTCGTGCACAGCACGACCTCGAGCGCCGGATTCAAGGTGCGCGAGATCTCGACGATCTGCCGCACGTCGAACACGTCAGGCAGCGTGACGACCAGCATCCCGGCACGCGCGATATGCGCCTGCACGAGCACGATCGGCTCGATCGCGTCGCCCGACACGGCCGCCACACCTTCTTCACGCAGCTTCTCGACGAGCTCGCGATTCTGCTCGACGACGACATACGCGATGCCGCGCTCGTCCAGCGCGTGCGCGATGCGCGTACCGACCTTGCCGTAGCCGACGATCACGACCTGCCCCGTCAGGTGCGTCTGCGGCGTCGACATCGGCAGCGCGGCGAGCGGATCGTCGCGCGCCTCGAGCTTGCGCGCGAACGCCGAATGCTTGCGAATCCACGCGAGCGCCGGATCGATCATCGCGAACAGCAGCGTGTTCATCGCGATCGAGATCAGCGCGACGGCCAGAATCAGGCTCTGCCCCTCGGCCGACAGCAGCCCGAGCGCACGGCCGAGCCCGGCGAGGATGAACGAGAACTCGCCGATCTGCGCGAGACCCGCGCCGACCGTCAGCGCGGTATTCAGCGGATAGCGGAACGCGATCACGAGCGCGACCGCCGCGAGCGTCTTGCCGATCACCACGATCGCCGCGACCTCGATCACGTGCAGCGGCTCCGCGAGCAGGATCTTCGGGTCGAACAGCATCCCGACCGAAATGAAGAACAGCACCGAGAACGCGTCGCGCAGCGGCAGCGTCTCGTCGGCCGCGCGCCGGCTGAACTCCGACTCGCGCATCATCATCCCGGCGAAGAACGCGCCGAGCGCGAACGACACGTCGAACAGCTTCGCCGCGCCGAACGCGATGCCGACCGCGGCCGCGATCATGCACAGCGTGAACAGTTCGCGCGAGCCGGTGCGAGCGACGAGCCACAGAATGCGCGGAAACACGCGCTTGCCGACCACCAGCATCAACGCGATGAACGCCGCGACCTTCAGCATCGTGACGCCGAGCGTGCCCCACACGCTGCCGCCGGCCGCATGCGCGTCGCCGGGCGGCGTACCGCCGAGCAGCCCCGCGACGGGCGGCAGCAGCACCAGCACGAGCACCATCACGAGATCCTCGACGACGAGCCAGCCGACCGCGATGCGCCCGTTGACCGTCTCGACCAGCCCGCGCCCTTCGAGCGCACGCAGCAGCACCACCGTGCTCGCGACCGACAGCGCGAGCCCGAACACGAGCGCCGCGCCAACGCTCCAGCCCCAGGTGAGCGCGAGGCCGCCGCCCAGCAGCGTGGCCACCGTAATCTGGACGATCGCGCCCGGCAGTGCGATCTTGCGCACCGCGAGCAGATCGCCGAGCGAGAAATGCAGGCCGACGCCGAACATCAACAGCATCACGCCGACTTCGGCGAGCTGCTGCGCGAGCGACAGGTCGCCGACGAAGCCGGGCGTGCCGGGGCCGATCACGATCCCGGCGAGCAGATAGCCGACGAGCGGCGGCATTTTCAACAGCGACGCGAAATAACCGAAGACCATCGCGAGACCGAAACCGGCCGCGAGCAACGCAATCAGGCTGACGTCATGAGGCATCCCCCCTCCCGAAGTTCTTGTAACTATTTAGTAAGGTTCAAGAATGAAAGGATAAGGGATGAGGCGGAAAAATGGCGCGCCGCCGCGAAAAATTCACGCGGTGGCGCGCCTTTGCGGGGTGCAACCCCGGCGAAAAGAAAGGCGCCGCGCGGATGCGGCGGCGCCCTGAAGCCCATCGGACAGGCGGGGCTGGCGCCCCGCCGCCCCGTCAACGCGACGCTTGCGGGAACCGTGCGCCCGGCGGCGCTTCGGGCCGGGTCGACGGCACGCTCTTGCGCACCTTCGCGACCTGCGCGGCCGTCACGGCAGCACCCGTGTTGCCCCAGCTCGTGCGCACGAAGTTGGACACGTCCGCGACTTCCTGGTCCGACAGGCGCCAGCCGAACGGCGGCATCGTGAACGTCGACGGCGCGGTGCGCGTCCCCTGCAGCGCGCTGCCTTCCAGCACCACGTGGATCAGCGAGGTCGGATCGTCACCCTGCACGACCGGGTTGCCGGCCAGCGCCGGGAACACGCGCGTGTAGCCGTGGCCGTCGCTGCGGTGGCAGGCCATGCAGTTGTCGCGATAGACGGCCGCGCCCGGCTTGCTCGCGTCGCCGGTCTGCAGCGCCTTCGCGGCGGCCGCGTCGTACACGTGCGGCTGCTCGCCCTGCACGCGCGGCGGCAGGGTCTTCAGATAGCGCGCGATCGCGTTCAGATCATCGTCGGTCATGTGCTGCATGCTGTGGCCGACCACGTCCGTCATCCCGCCGAACGCGGCCGTGCGCAACGTGCGGCCCGTCTTCAGGAACTGCACGATCTCGGTTTCCGTCCACGTGCCGAGGCCCGTGCGCGGCTCGCCGCGCAGGCTCGTCGGCACCCAGCCGTCGATCGCCGCGCCGCCGGCCAGGAAGTCCGGGCCGTCCGCGTCGGTCAGCCCGCGCTCCTGCATGGTCGGCGCGCGCGGCGTATGGCATGCGCCGCAGTGGCCGAGACCCTGTACGAGATACGCACCGCGCGCGACCACCGGATCGGTGTACGGCGCCGCGTCGAACGGCTTCGGCGTCGGCGCGAACATCTTGCGCCAGATCCCGAGCGGCCAGCGCATCGACAACGGCCACACGATGTCGACCGCGCGGTTCTCGTGCTCGACCGGCGCGACGCCGTGCATGAAGTACGCGTACAGCGCCTTCATGTCGTCGTCGGTCAGGCGCGCATAGGACG
Organism: Burkholderia sp. HI2714; assembly: GCF_002223085.1. Classification (NCBI taxonomy): domain Bacteria; kingdom Pseudomonadati; phylum Pseudomonadota; class Betaproteobacteria; order Burkholderiales; family Burkholderiaceae; genus Burkholderia; species Burkholderia sp. HI2714. The sequence continues at coordinate 91,690 of NZ_NKFM01000052.1, forward strand.
GGAACGGCATCGCCGGATACATCGTGTCGCCGTTCTTGCGCACGCCTTCGCGCACCGCGCGCGTGAAGTCCTCGACCGTCCAGCCGCCCAGGCCCGTTTTCGGGTCCGGCGTGATGTTCGTCGAGTAGATCCCGCCGATCGGCGTGTCGAATTTCAGCCCGCCCGCGAACGGCTTGCCCCCGCTCGCGGTGTGGCACGCGATACAGTCGCCTGCCCGCGCGAGGTATTCGCCGCGCTTGATCAGTGCCGCGTCGGCGGATGGGGCCGCGGGTGCGGCCGCCGGGCCGGAAGCCGCCGCGGGTGCGGCCGGCTGCGCCAATGCCGCCGTGCCCGCGAAGCCGAACGCGGCCCAGGCCGCACCGGCCGCCAGCGCGCGCGTCATCCGGCGCGCGACGTTGTGGTTCATCGTCCTCTTCATACGGTCACCAGCGGGGCGGGATTTTTCAGGTATTGCTCGCGGATCGCACGTGCCGACCAGTAGGCCAGCGCCGCGATGATCCCGGTCGGGTTGTAGCCGATGCCCTGCGGCAGCGCCGATGCGCCCATCACGAACACGTTGTGCACGTCCCAGCACTGCAGGTAGCGGTTCAGCACGCTCGTCTTCGGGTCGGTGCCCATGATCGCGCCGCCGACGAGGTGGGTCGTCTGGTACTGGCGCGAGTCGAAGTGCTTGCCGAATTCGCGCGTCGATACGCCGATCGCCTTCGGCCCCATCGCTTCCGCGATCTTCTTCATCTGGCCGGTCACGTACTGCGCCATCTTGATGTCGTTGTCCTTCCAGTCGAAGGTCATCCGCAACAGCGGCTGGCCGTACGAATCGCGATAGGTCGGATCGAGGTCGAGATACACGTCGCGGTACGACATGTTGGTGCCGTGCGCGTCCATCGAGATCGTGTGCGCGTAGTTGTCCTTGACCGCCTTCTTCCACGCCGAGCCCCACTGCGGCGTGCCGGGCGGCGTCGCGATGCCGCTGATCGGCTTCACGCCGGCCTGGTTCACCCACAGCGGCGAGCCGCCGACGAAGCCGAGCGGGCCGTGGTCGAAGTTGTCCGCGTTGAAATCGTCCACCGCGACGCCGTTGCCGCCCGCGCCGATGAACGGATTCGTGTAGGTGTCCTTGTCGAAGTACGCCTTGATCGTCGACAGGTTCTGGTACGCGAAATTGCGCCCCACGACGCCTTCGCCCGAGATCGGGTCGTACGGCTTGCCGATGCCCGACAGCAGCAGCAGGTGCACGTTGTGATACTGGAACGCGGCCACGATCACGAGATCCGCCGGCTGGTGCACTTCGCGCCCGGCCGGGTCGACGTAGGTCACGCCCGTCGCGCGCTTCTTCGTATCGTCGAGGTCGACGCGCAGCACGTGGCACTTCGAGCGCAGCTCGAAGTTCGGCGCCTGCTTCAGCGCGGGCAGGATGTTCAGGTTCGGCGACGCCTTCGAGTACATGTAGCACGCGTAACCGCTGCAGTAGCCGCAGAAGTTGCACGGGCCCATCTGCACGCCGTACGGGTTGGTGTACGGGCCCGACGTGTTCGCCGACGGCAGCCGGTACGGATGCAGGCCGAGCGACTTCGCCGCATCGGAGAAGCGCTGCGCCGAATAGGTATTGAGCTGTGCCGGCAGCGGGAAGTTGTCGCTGCGGTTCGCTTCGAACACGTTGCCGTCGCCGACCACCTTGCCGCCAACCTTGTACGCCTGCCCCGACGTGCCGAACACCTTCTCGGCGAAGTCGAAATGCGGCTCGAGCTCCTCGTAGGTCACGCCCGTGTCCTGGATCGTCATCCCTTCGGGGATGAACTTCTTGCCGTAGCGCTCTTCATAGTGGCTGCGCAGGCGCAGCTCTTCCGGCGTGATCCGGAAATGCACGCCCGACCAGTGCAGCCCCGCGCCGCCGACGCCTTCGCCCGGCAGGAACGCGGCGAGCTGCCGGTACGGCAGCGCGGTGTCCTGCAGGCCGTGACGGATCGACACGGTCGTCTTCGACAGGTCGAGGAACAGCTTCTTGCGGATGTTGTAGGTCAGCTCGTCGATCGTGTTCGGATACGCGCCGTCCGGATAGGTGTCGCGATACTCGCCGCGCTCGAGCGCGACGACGTTCAGGCCCGCTTCGGTCAGTTCCTTCGCGAGAATCGCGCCGGTCCAGCCGAAGCCGACGATCACCGCATCGACATGCGGTTTTTTCTCTGCGGCCATCAGCTGCGCTCCCCGTTGATCGAGACGGGGCCGTACGGATACGACTTGCCGTTCTGGTTGACGAAATCCATGAAGTCCGCGCGCGCGCCCGGAAAGCCGATCATCTTCCACGCGGCCATGTCGTGATTGCCGCCATGCACCGGATCGCAGAAGTACCCTTCGCGCGTGTTCTGCAGCAACTGACCGAAGAACACGCCGGGCGGCACGTCGTCGATCTGCGCACCGCCCTTCTCCAGCGCGCCGAGCACGGTGTCGCGCGTCGGCGCGTCGAGATCCGCGAACGCCTTGCCGTGGGTCTTCTCGCAATAACGGTTGACCGCCGCGATGCCGAGCCGGTAGATGTCGCGCGGCACCAGCTTCAACTGGTAGCCGAGCTCGGGCACGCCTTGCTGGAACGGGCCCTGCATATACCAGGTGGCGCCGTGCGCATACGGCGTCTCCATCTGGCGGTCGATGAATTCGGGCACGCCCGATTCGAGCGCGCCGGGACCTTCGGCGTCGGCCGGAATCAGCCGGTCGACGGCGGCCTGGACGAACGCCCATTCCTTCGCATCGAAGAAGGTCGGCTTGTACGGCGCGCGTTCGGCGTTGGCCGATGCACCGGGCGCGTTGCCGGTCGTCGCGGAAGGCGACGACGAACGCAGGTCGCAGCCGGCGACCGACGCGATCGGCACGAGCGCGACCGACGTGCGCAGGAAACGGCGGCGCGAGTTGGGTTTGTCAGGTGGCGTGGACATGGTCGGATGTTGATCGTTGGGGCTCGGGGCCCGGACGCGCGCACTCCGCATGCGGCATGTCCGGCATGGCAGCCATGCCGCATGCGGCTGGCCGTCCTGTTCTTTCGTCTGTTGCGAACAACCTCGCTGCAGGCGCCGCCCGTGCCGTGCACGACAGCGCCTTCATGCAGCCGCGCATCGCGCCAATTCAGGTCGCGCTGCACGGATCGGCTTCTTTGCGAGCCTTATCATCTGACAAATACCGGCATCTGCCTGCATCTGCCCTTCATCGCTCATGACCCTCATTCAACTTAGACGCCGCGTTTGCCGACAGCAAGCGCGACGTGCACGACCCTCTTTAGGGTCCGGCGACAAGTGCCGCGAATTATAAATGGAACCGGTTCCATTGAGTGTCGTATCAATGCAATTCAATGCATCGAAAATCGCAACAATTGAAAAATCCGGGAGTCGGAACCGACAAGAATCGCGTGATGACCGCCTGATGCAGGCGTCAGCTAGACGATTGTTGTGTGGCGAGCGGCGCCGAAGGCTGTCTCTTTCCAGCCACGCGGGGTGCCCGGGGGTGCCCTTTTGCGCGGTGCTCTGGTAGCCTCCGCGTCTCATGAAACCACACAAGAAGAATGAACTGCCGGCGACCGACGCGACCGGCATCAGCCGAATGCTCAGCTACCTGCTGCGCCACGCGCCGCAGTCGATCGGGCTGCAACTCGACCCGGAAGGCTGGGCCGACATCGACGAACTGATTACCGGCGCGGCCCGCCACGGGCACCGCCTCGATCGTGCGACGCTCGAAACCGTCTGCGCGACGAACGACAAGCAGCGCTTCGCCCTCTCCGACGACGGCCGCCGCATCCGTGCGGTACAAGGCCATTCGACGCCCGTCGTGCAACGCCGCTATCCGGCCGCGCAGCCGCCCGAGCGCCTGTATCACGGCACGGCGACGCGCTTCCTGGATTCGATTCGGGCGCAAGGGCTGAAACCCGGCGCCCGTCATCACGTGCATCTGTCGCCGGACATCCGGACGGCACTGGCCGTCGGCACGCGCTACGGCGTGCCCGTGATACTCGAGGTCGATGCGCAGCGCATGCATCTGCAAGGCCATACGTTCTTCGTCGCGGAAAACGGCGTATGGCTGACCGACACCGTGCCGGCGGAATTCCTCAAAGAGATGGACGGGCCCGCGCGCTGAGACGCGCGCTCACCACGGCCAGAACATCGACGCGATGGACAGCGCCAGCGCCGCGCAAAGCGGCGAGTAATACAGCGTGTCCATGCGTGCGAAACGCGACCCGCGAATCCGCTTGAAGAAGCCGACGTAACGGAAATCGCCGACGGCCCGCACCGCGAAGATCAGTGCGAACGCAACGACCGCGAACGAGATCGTGCCGGGATACGTGTTCGGCCCCAGCCAGCCGGCACGCGCGGCAACCACGCACGCGCCGCCCAGCAATGCCACCGCGACCGCGAGCGTGCCGATTGCGGTCGGCCGCAATAACGGCTCGCCGTCCTGCTCCGGAATGGCCGCCCCCTTGCCGCGCCGCCCGCCCAACGCCCAGTAGACGTGAACGAGCGCGATTGCGCAAAGCGTCGGCACGCTGAAATACGCTCCGGTCATGTCGGTCAATGCCCTCGTGTCGTTGTCTCGTTATCTCGATGTGTTGCCGGCAGCGTTCCGGCGCGCGGCCTCGGCCCGCGACACACGTGACGATACCGAAACCCGGCAACCCGTGCATTGCGACCGCCGGTCGCAACCCGCCACCCGTCACCCGTCACCCGCGGCAGCAATGTTGCGATGCAGTGCGCGCGCCGGTGCACGCGGCCCGGCCGCTTGACTTCCCTCCGCGCACTACTACCCTGTTATTCCAGTACTGCGGTCGATACGCCGCTGCGCGATCGGCCGCACGGGCATCGTTCGCCGCATGGCGCACCTGCACGACAACGATAACGAAGGCCATGGAGGCGACTCATGCTGATCGGTGTGCCGAAAGAGATCAAGAACCACGAATATCGCGTGGGCCTCACGCCGGCCGGCGCGCGCGAACTGACGCGGCACGGCCATCGCGTATTGGTGCAGCGCGGCGCGGGTACGGCGATCGGCCTGCTCGACAACGACTACACGGCCGCGGGCGCATCGCTCTGCGACGGCGCCGACGAAGTCTTCGCGCGCGCCGACATGATCATCAAGGTCAAGGAGCCGCAGCCGGCGGAATGCGCGATGCTGCGACGCGGGCAGATCCTTTACACGTACCTGCATCTCGCACCCGATCCCGACCAGGCGGCCGCGCTCGTGAAGTCCGGCGCCGTCTGCATCGCCTACGAAACCGTGACGGGCCCGGGCGGCGGCCTGCCGCTGCTCGCGCCGATGAGCGAGGTGGCCGGGCGCATGTCGATCCAGGTCGCGGCGACCCACCTCGAAAGCCCGCGCGGCGGGCGTGGCCTGCTGATGGCCGGGGTGCCCGGCGTGCCGGCCGCGCATGTCGTCGTGCTCGGCGCGGGCGTGGTGGGCACCGGCGCCCTGCAGATGGCGGTCGGCCTCGGCGCACGCGTCACCGTGCTCGATACCAACGTGAACCGGCTGCGCCAGCTCGACCTCGTCTTCGCCAACCGGATCGCAACCGTCTGCTCGAATGCACACACGATCGACGAAGCCGTGCGCGACGCCGACGTCGTGATCGGCGCCGTGCTCGTGCCGGGCGCATCGGCGCCGCGGCTCGTCACGCGCGACATGATCGCGACGATGCGCACGGGAGCGGTCGTCGTCGACGTCGCGATCGACCAGGGCGGATGCTTCGAGACCTCGCATGCGACGACGCACGCGGACCCGACCTTCGTCGTCGACGGCGTCGTGCACTACTGCGTCGCGAACATGCCCGGCGCAGTCGCGCGCACGTCGACCTTCGCGCTGAACAACGCGACGCTCACCCATGCGCTCGCGCTCGCCGACAAGGGCTGGAAGCAGGCGATGACCGACGATCCGCATCTGCGCGCGGGCTTGAACGTGTGCGACGGACACATCACGTACGAAGCCGTCGCGCTGGCGCTCGGCCTGCCCTATGTGCCGGCGACCGGCGTACTGGCATGACGTGACCGCATTCATGACCGGCCAGCCGCCGACGGCACGCGCCGCCGGCTGCGTTCACGCGCCCTTCGCGCCGCCGCTGCGCTTCGACGCGCCGCCCGCTCCCATCGTGCGTGCAAGCAGCGGCTTCAATTGCGCGAGCGTGCGCGTGTTCAGCACGTCGGGCCGCGTGAGCCAGCCACGTCGCGCCTGATCGACGCCGTACGCGAGATTGTCGAGTTCGTCCGCACTGCACGCATCCGAGCCGATCGCCACCGGCACGCCGGCCTTCGCGGCCTCGCGGCACCAGACGTCCGGCAGGTCGAGCCGCCGCGGCTGCGCATCGAGTTCGACGAAGCAGCCGCGCGCCGCGGCGTGCGCGATCACGCGCGGCACGTCGAGTTCGCATGCGTCGCGCTCGCCGAGCACGCGGCCCGTCGGATGCGCGAGAATCGTGAAATGCGGATGGTCCATCGCGCGCAGCATGCGCGCGGTCTGCGCGTCGCGCGACAGTTCGAAGCCGTCGCGTACCGCACCGACCACGAGATCGAGCCGGCCGAGCATCGCATCGGGCACATCGAGGCTGCCGTCCTCGCGAATGCTCGCCTCCACGCCCTTGAGCAGCACGAAATCGTCGAACGACGCGTTGAGGCGATCGATCTCGTCGAGCTGCCGGGCAAGCCAGTCGAAGTCGCCGCGGCTGCCGCCCGCGTGCGGTGCCCGGTCGGTGATGGCCAGGTACGCGAACCCGCGTGCGCGTGCCGCATCGGCCATCGCACGCAGGCTGTCGCGGCCGGCCGACGCGTCGGTATGCGCATGCAGATCGCCGTGCACGTGCTTGCGCTCGACCAGTGCCGGCAGCTCGCCTACCCGCGCGGCGTCGATCTCGCCGCGATCCTCGCGCAACTCGGGCGGCACGTCGTGCAACCCGATCGCCGCATAGACCGACGCCTCGGTCGCGCCGGCAATCCGTTCGTCGCCGCGAAACACGCCGTATTCGTTGATCTTCAGCCCGCCGGCCTGCGCGATCCTGCGCAACGCGATGTTGTGCGCCTTCGATCCCGTGAAGTAGACGAGCGCCGCGCCGAACGCATCGGCATCGACGACGCGCAGGTCGACCTGCAACCCGCTGGCGAGCACGACGCTCGACTTCGTCTTGCCGTGCGCGAGCACGCGCGCGACCTCGCCATAGCCGACGAACGCTTCGGCGACGGCCACCGGATCACGTGCGGTGACGAGGATGTCGAGATCGCCGACCGTCTCGCGCCGGCGGCGGAAACTGCCGGCTGCCACGGCCTGGCCGACGCCCGCGATCGCGCGCAGGCGGTCGAGCAGCGGCAGCAGCGAGTGCGCCGCATCCGGCAGCAGGAAACGTTGGGGTTCGCGCTTCAGCCGGTCGTCGATCGCTTCGAGCAGATGCGCTTCGGTTTTCGGGCCGAAGCCCGGCAACTCGCGCACGTGCCCGCTCTTCGCTTCCGCGCGAAGCTGCTCGAGCGAATCGACGTGCAGCATGTCATGGAGCGCCTTCACCCGCTTCGCGCCGAGCCCCGGCACGTCGAGCAGCTCGACGATCGCGCCCGGCAGCGCGTGGCGCAGCGTTTGCTGTAGTTCGCAGGTACCGGTCGCGGCGATCTCGCGCAGCTTCGACGCGAGATCGGGCCCGATCGACGGAATCTTCCCGAGATCGTCGCCGTTCGCGATCATCGTCGGGATATCGCGCCCGTAGTCGGCAATCGTCCGTGCTGCGTTGCGATAGGCACGCACCCGGAACGGATTGGCGCCCTGGATCTCGAGCATGTCGGCAATCTCGGCGAACACGGCCGCGCATCCGGCATTGTGGATCGGCATGATCGGCGTGGCTCCCTTCCACGTGGATGGCGCCGCACGCATGCGCGACGGCGTCTGCCCGCCCGGCGCCGCATGCTGACGCCGCCGGGCGCCCGTTCATCATCGTACGCCGGCCGCGCCGCGCGTGCAGCGCCACGATCGCGACGACGTCAGCGTCAGAGGGAGGCACGCGGCGTCGTGGCGTATTGCCGCTCGTAGATCGACTGGCAATGCGTGCAGCGTTCGGCGGCCGGGCGCGCCAGCAGGCGCTCGTAGCCGACCGAGCCGTCGCAGTCGATGCACTCGCCGTAGCTGCCGTCGCGCATCCGCTGCTGCGCGCGGCCGATCGCGCGCAGCTCGGTCAGTTTCATGCCGATCAACGCATGATCGACGTCGACGAACAGATCCGCATTGGCCTCGTCACCCTCGTCCGGCGCCGCGCCGGCGAGGTCTGCATAGGACTCCGACGCGCGCTGGTCTTCGCTGGTACGGATCTCCGCTCGCAACGTCTGCTCGCTCTCGTTCAGCCGCTGTTTCAGCGTCTGCCGTTGTTGTGGGTCGAGCGCCATGGCCGTCTCTCCTGTTCCGGGTTCCGCGCGGAGCATTGCGGCGCGCGGTGTCGCGCCGGTGCGCGGCGGGCCGGCGTCACCGCCTGCCACCGTGTCCGGATGTGCGCCCGGCGACACGCAGTGCCGGACGCATTCGACGCAGGATAAACCCATTGAACACGCGTGTGTTGACCGGAATCAGCGTGCGCTGCAGCACTCGCCCGACGCGCGCCGGAACTGGGGACCGACGGTAAATCGCGACATCGTCGAATGCGGTTATCGCAGACGCCGCCGGGGTCGCCCGCCCCGTGTGCAACGTTGCGTCATCGCACGTCAAGCATCGGCACGGACGATGTCGATCAACGTGCGCGCCGAGCGCTGCCAGCTGTACCGGTGCGCGTGCTCGCGGCCCAGCGTGCGCAGCCGTGCCCGCAGTTCGGGATCGTCCATGACGCGGGCAATCGCCGCGGCGATATCCGGCGGTGAATAGGCGTCGCAGAACAGCGCTGCACCGCCGCAGACTTCGGGAAGCGCCCCTTCGTGCGACACGATGACCGGGCAGCCGCACCGCATCGCCTCGAGCGGCGGCAACCCGAATCCTTCGTAAAGCGACGGAAACACGAAGCAGCCTGCGTGCTCGTACAGCGCCTTCAGCTCGCCGTCGGTCACGTAACCGGCCCATGTGACGTACGGATCGTCTTCGCGCAGGCCCGCCGCGCGTGCGCCGAAGACCTTCGCATTGGCGCCCCCCGCGATCACGAAGCGCAACGTCGGGTGCGACTCGCGCATCAGCGCCACCGCAGCCAGTGCGCGCACGAGATTCTTGCCGGGCGCAAGCGACCCGACAAACAACACGTAGCGGTCCGTCTCGAGATTCAGGCGCGACAGCACGCCGGGATCGGCATCGATGCGGTCGATATGATCGACCGCCCCCGGCACGACCGACAGGCGCGCCGGCGGCACGCCAAGCCGCGCGGCCAGCCGCGCCCGCGAAAAATGCGAGACCGTCACGATATGGCGCGCACGTCGCTTCATGATCGAGAACGCGAAGCGGTACCAGAGGCGGAACGCCATCGAATAGCCGGCCGGCAGATCGAAAATCGCCGCGTCATGAATCATCAGCAGTTGATCGCGCTTGACCAGCGGGCCAATGTTGCAAAGGCTCAGCAAGGTCCGGCCGCGCGTCGTGCGCGGCAGCGTCCATTGTTCCCACAGCGTGCCGTGCCGGCGCCCGGACGTCAGCGATCGCGCGCCGGCCGGCATGGCCGCCGGATCGTGATCGGACGGCACGACGAGCGACGGGGCATCGTCGGCGTTCGCGATCCGCGCGAGCTCGGCCGTCAGTTCGTATGCCACGCGCTGAACGCCCGTCATGCGCTGCGCGGTGAATTTCCCGTTGATGGCGAGCCGGCGCGGCCGCGCGGCATACGCGGCCGTGCCGGCGCCCCGCTCCGCGCGCGCTTCCTGCAATACCGGTGCGCTTCGCTCTCGAATCGACGTTGACATGATCGTGACCATTCCGATGGCTGCGGCGCGCCGTTGCGCCGCCGGACACCCCGTTGCGCGGGATGCTGCTGTGCCGTCAGTGTGTCCGTCACCTGCACTCCGGTCGGTACGTTCGATCGCACAACGCGCCGCTTTCCGGATGATTTGACATCCTTAGAATGCATTGCGTCCGATGAATCCCCGCACGATCGTCAACAGGATGATCTTCATGTCGAACCAGAAGCTCCAGTTCTGCATGTAGAACAGATCGAACTTCACACGCGCTTCCATCGCCTCGACCTTGCGCGTCTCGCCGCGATAGCCGTTCACCTGCGCCCATCCGGTGATGCCGGGCCGCACGCGGTAGCGGTACATGTAGCAGTCGATCAGTTGCCGGTAGAAGTCGTCGTGTTCGATCGCGTGGGGGCGTGGGCCGACGACCGACATCTGCCCGAACAGCACGTTGAAGAACTGCGGCAGTTCGTCGAGCGATGTACGCCGCAGGAACGCGCCGACGCGCGTGATCCGCGAATCGTTGCGCGACGCCTGTCGCACGACGCCCGGTTGGTCGCGATGCACGCGCATCGTCCGGAACTTGAGAATGTCGAACTCCCGGCCGTCGACACCCTTGCGGCGCTGCCTGAACAGCACGGGCCCCGGCGACGACAGCTTGACCGCGATCGCCAGCATCGACAGCAGCGGCAGCAACGGAATCAGCACGCCGAATGCGAACAGCCGGTCGAACGCGAACTTCGCCCACAGCTCCGGCGCCGAGCGCGGCGTGGTCGCGAGGTTGATGGCCGGCATGCCGAGCACGTCGGTCGCCGAGCGATCGACCACCGCCATCTGTCGCACGTCGGGCAACAGCCGCAGCTCCACGAACTCGTCGCGCAACTCGCGGACGATGCGCTGGATCCGCCACTCGTGCGACATCGGCAGCGTGAGCCATACCTCGTCGATCTCGCCGCCGCGAATCAGGTCGCGCAACGCGTTCCAGTCGTCGATCACCGGCACGCCGCCGATGCCGCCGGACGCAGCCTGCGCGTCGTCGTCGAATACGCACGCCGCCACGAAAGGCCCCTGCGGCGCGAGCTGCATCCGCTCGACCGCGACACGCCCGTACGCCGTCGCGCCCACCACCGCGACGCGGCGCTGCCGCGCGCGCGGGTCGTCACGCGTCAGCGCGAGCGCCAGCAGCGCGGCGCGGCCGAGCAGCAATGCGGCGTCGCCGGCCAGCACCGTGCGCACGATCCAGTGCGTCGTGATCGTGCCGCCGCGGTTCATGATCCACATCGCGGCAGTCACCGTCAGCACGCTCGCGCAGACGAGCGCCACCATCGTCTGCGTCAGTGCATGCGTGCCGCCTTGCGGCGCCACGCTGCCGCGCACGGTGCGCAGGTCGCGCGGCAGCAAGGCCACGGTCAGCACGCACAGCAGCGCGATCGTGCCGCGCTGCGCGTCGGACAGCGCGTGCCACGCGAGGCCCGACGCCGCCTGCGCCGCGAGCGCGCCTGCCAGCACGAGCACGACGTCGGCAACTGCGATCACAGAACGCCGCATCGAATTCGCCCCACTGGACGTCGATTGCATCTTCACGCACCTTGTGCCGGGAACCCGCGATGCGCGTCCGGCATGCGGGGCCGAACCGGTGTCGGCCTCGCCGTCCCGCGCGTGCCAAGCAGCCTGCGATAGTCCGCGCGAATCAGGTTGTAGCATTCACACGCGTGATGTTCGAGGCCGTCGCGGTCGAGCACCGTGATGCGGCCGCGGCGCTGCCGGATCAGCCCGGCTTCCTGCAGGTTGCCCGCCGCTTCCGTCACGCCTTCGCGGCGCACGCCGAGCATGTTCGCGATCGTCTGCTGCGTGACGGCCAGCTCGTCGCCGTCGATGCGGTCATGCGCAAGCAGCAGCCAGCGGCTGAGCTGCTCGCTGACCGAGTGATGCCGGTTGCACAGCGCGCTGCGCGAGATCTGCGCCATCGCCGCCTGGCAGTAGTTGAGCAGCAGCCGGTAGGTTTCCGGCGAGCGCTCGAATTCGGCGCGCATCACGCAACTCGGCACGCGATAGGCCATCCCGCCGATGCGGACCTCGACCCGGTGCGACGCCGCGGCGCCACCGACCATCGTCGCGAGCCCGACCACGCCCTCGCGGCCGACCTGCGCCACCTCGACCATCGCGCCGTCCTCCATCAGATGCTGCACCGACATCATCGACGTCGTCGGGAAATGCACGTGGCGCATCGGCTCGCCGACCCGGTCAAGCATCCCGGCCTTGGTCCTGACCAGTTCGAGATGCGGTGCGATGGTGCGGATGCTGTCCTCGGGGAGGGCATCGAGGATGGCGTTCGCCGAGTAGCTCGAGTGAAGATGAAGCATGTCTGTATCCCTTTTATCGTCCGCGCCGCCTGCAGCCGCGTACACGGAACTCGTTATCGCGATGCGTGCTCGGACTGACCGTGGTTGCGGCCACAACCCTGATTCCGACTGACCAACGGCTTATCGCCCGGATCGAGTCGGCCGTCCCGTTTCGACACGCCAGCCCGAATAAGCGATTTACGTGCCAAACCATGCCCGTCCTTAATATATGAATCACGCCTGATTTAGATCGCCCGAATAACCGGCCCAAAAACAAAAAAAACGTCTCATTTCCGGACACTCTTCCGTGCGGCGGACACCGCATGCGATTCGACTGATCAATTCACCTGCATCGGACCGAGACAGGCGAACCGGTGCCGCATGGCTTGTCGGTCATATACTTACAGTCGATTTTCAATTGTTTCCATGATGTTCCGGAGAGCACTCCGCTACGGCGTCGCGTCTCACACGGTTGTTTGAAACTGTCTCAAATTTGAATCGGCACACTAATTTCAGGCTCTGTCATCCATCGCACAATTCATCCGCAACCATTTGATTTGTATAGCGATTATTGCGAGCACCATTTAATTGTCAAACAATGTTCAATATTCGCCCGGCACTTTTCCCATGGCGAGGTGCGTCCCAACCCGATTGATTCGCGGCCGACATGGAATGAATCTCCGAAGTTGCATTCAACTTCCGGATGATTAATTTCACGGAAATGAATCATTAAATCCGGATAACGTTTGCATGCACCAAAATCGTCAAACATTGTGAAATGACGTAATGTGCAATTGATCGATTTCAATGGCGTGCTAGCCTTTTCGCCAGTATCGTCACTCCATTTTTGACGAACACAAGTCCGCACGATCGTGCGAATTCCCAATTTTCGGGATATCGCCGGGACGACGCGTGACCGCCACCCTACGAGGATGCGCCGTGACTCACCAGGCCCCTGACGCCGTCGCGTACGCGAACGGCATGATCGAACTGCCCCACAGCTTCGACGCGAACCGCTTTCTCGCGGCCATCGACCGCGACGAGCTCGCGACGCTGGTCCCCCACCTTCAACTCGTCCACCTGAAATCCGGGCAAGTGCTCTGCGAACCCGGCGAAATGCTCGCCGCGGTCTACCTGCCCGTCACGACCGCGATTTCGCTGCAGTACGTGTCGTCCGGCGGCATGACGCTGGAAGTCGCGGAGATCGGCAGCGAGAGCGTGGTGTGCGACGACGTGATCGGCGGCAGCGGGCGAATGCCCTGCCGCGCCGTGGCCTGCCGCGACGGTTTCGTCTACCGGCTCGACCGGCGCGTGTTCGCCGCCGCGTTCGACACATCGCCGGTGATCCGCCATCTCGTGTTCATCTGCGTGCGGCTGCTGATGGCGCAGGTCTCGCAGATCACGTTCTGCAGCCGTCATCACGTGCTCAAACATCAGTTATGCAGATGGTTCCTGCTCGCGTACGACCGGACCCGCAGCATCGAGATCCAGGTGACGCACAGCATGCTGGCGCAGATGCTCGGCGTACGGCGCGAAACGGTCACCGATGCCGCCGGCGAAATCCAGAAGCTGGGCCTGATCCGCCAGTACCGGAGCTCGATCGAGCTCGCCGACCTCGACGGCCTCGAAAAAATGTCGTGCGGTTGCCGCGCGATCGTGCGCGACGAGATGAAGCGCATCCTGTCGGCCGATTCGGGCGTGCCGGCCGCGTCGCGCACCTGACCGGCGTGCCGCATCGGGACCGCACGTGCGGTCCGGTGCCTGCCGGGTCAGCTGTTTGTAGGGTGACGAACAGAACGACGTGTCTGCCAATGGTCTACTGATGCCGGACTGCCGGGGGGACGTCAGCGCGTGTCGCGCGTCTGCCCGAGCGGACGACACCACGCACGCCGGAGCAGCACGTGAAAAACGAAATCAGAACCATCCTGAAGCACGTCGCCCATCTCGAAGCCGCGATCGATTCGATCGGCGACGGGGACGACCTCTACGAAGCGGGCCTTTCGTCACTCGACACGATCCAGCTGATGCTCGCGATCGAGAAGCAGTTCAACATCGAGATTCCCGACGAGATGCTGAACCGCAACCTGTTCCGCAGCATCGACGCGCTCGCGGACACGATCACCACGCTGCAACGCACCGAGCATTCAGCATGAGCGCGCTGCTTCCCGAACTCGCGGCCGACAGCGATGCGCGTCGGCTCGACGAGGCCGCGCATGCCGTCGCGCAGATCGCCGCGCAGCACGCGGACGCGGTCGACCGCGACGCGCGCTGCCCCGTCGAGGCGATCGAGGCGATGCGCGCGCGCCGCCTGCTCGGCGCGATGGTGCCGACCCATCTCGGCGGTGCGGGCGCGTCGCTGGAAGACATCGCATCGGCCTGCTCGATTCTCGGCCAGGCCTGCGCATCGTCGGCGATGGTGTTCGCGATGCACCAGATCCAGGTCGCCTGCATCGTCGATCACGCTGCCGACCAGGGCTGGCACAAGCTGTTCCTGCAGCAGCTCGTGCGCCACCAGTGGCTGCTCGCATCGGCCACGTCGGAAGACGGCGTCGGCGGCAACCTGCGCGCGAGCCAGTGTGCGCTCGAAACCAGCGGCGGCGAGTTCCGGCTGCGCAAATCCGCGCCGACGATCTCGTATGGCGACTACGCGGACGGCATCCTCGCGACCGCACGACGCGATGCGGACGCGCCGGCTTCCGAGCAGGTGCTCGTCACGCTGCTGCGCGACGGCTACACGCTCACGCGCCGCGGCGAATGGGACACGCTCGGGATGCGCGGCACCTGCAGCAACGGCTTCGAGCTCGATGCGCAAGGCGCCGCCGTCCAGTGCCTGCCGGTCCCGTTCGCGAAGATCGCCGAGGACACGATGGTGCCGGTGTCGCACATCCTGTGGGCCGCGGTCTGGATCGGCGTGGCCGGCGACGCGTTCCACCGCGCGCACCAGTTCTTCCGCGCCCAGGCGCGCCAGACCGACGGCGCACCGTCGCCCGCGTCGCGGCGCATCGCCGAATCGCTCGCGCTGATGCAGGCGATGCAGGCCCGCGTCGACACCGTGCTGCGCCTTCATGCGAATCCGGCGTCCCGCTCGTGGTCGGCCGGCATGGCCCGGGCCGCCGAGATCAATACGCTGAAGACCTACGTGTCGACGACCGCGCTGGAAGTCGCGCACCAGGCCATGATGATCTGCGGGATGGCCGGCTACAAACAGGGCACGCCGTTCAGCATCGGCCGCCACATTCGCGACCTGCTCGCGGCGCCGCTGATGATCAGCAACGACCGCATTGCCGTCAACACCTCGAACCTGCTGCTCGCGCTGCGTCCTGCGACGCTGGAGAAACATACGTGAACGATCGCCTTGCCGTGCCCTCCGCCGCCTCCGCTCCCGCCGATGCACCGATCGACCGCGCGGGCGTCAACCCGCTGCGCGACGAACTGATCGACGCGGGCCTGCTGGTCTCGACCGGCATCCAGGGCTTGTTCGGCCGCAGCGAACGGTTCGAGCGCGTGGTCGAAGCGCTCGACGCATTCGTCACGCGCCTCGGCGCCGACCAGCAGGCCGAAGTGCTGCGCTTCCCGCCGGCGATGAGCCGCACCGAGTTCGAGCGCAGCGAATACATGAAGAGCTTCCCGCAGCTCGCGGGCAGCGTGCATGCGTTCTGCGGCGACGAACGCCAGCACCAGCGCGTACTGCAGTGCCTCGATCGCGGCGACGACTGGACGGAAAGCCAGAAGCCGACCTACGTCGTGATGACGCCCGCCGCGTGCTACCCGGTCTATCCCGTCGTCGCACGCGCGGGTGCGCTGCCGGCCGACGGCCGGATTGTCGACGTCTTCTCGTACTGCTTCCGTCACGAGCCGTCGCTCGACCCGACCCGCATGCAGCTGTTCCGGATGCGCGAGTACGTGCGGATCGGCACGCCCGAGCAGATCGTGTCGTTCCGCCAGACCTGGATCGAACGCGGCACGCGGATGATCGAGGCGCTGCGCCTGCCCAACGCGATCGACCTCGCGAACGATCCGTTCTTCGGGCGCGGCGGCAAGATCGTCGCGCACAGCCAGCGCGAGCAGAACCTGAAGTTCGAGCTGCTGATCCCGATCGAGCACGACGATCGCCAGACCGCGTGCCTGAGCTTCAACTATCACATGGACCATTTCGGGCTGCTGTGGGACATCCGCACCGCGACGGGCGACGTCGCGCACACGGGCTGCGTCGGCTTCGGCCTCGAACGGCTCACGCTCGCGCTGTTCCGCCATCACGGCTTCGACATCGACGCATGGCCGCGCGAAGTCCGCGACGTGCTGTGGGGCACGCCATGAGATTCGTGTCCCGCGACGGCGAAGACGCGTCGTTCGAGGATGTGCGCCACCGCGCGCGCCACTACCGGCCGCATCCGCTGCATAGCCAGGAGATGGTCTGGAAGCAGACCAACTGCTACGTCGACATGTGGCTCGAGGTGCTCCGGTGGTGGGGCTTCAATCCGTATGCGGCGCTGCCGTTCACGATCGCGCTCGATTTCGAGGGTGACCAGTTCACGTTCTTCAAGTTTCCGCACGACGAACTGGAGCGGCTGTACGGCATCGTCGTGCAGGAGCACTCGATCTACGAACCGCTCGACCAGCACATCGAGACGCAGGTTGCGCGCGGCCACCTGATGATCGTCGAGGTCGACGCGTGGTTCCTGCCCGATACGCGCGGCAGCAGCTACCGCACGCAGCACACGAAGACGACGATCGGCATCGATGCGATCGACCGCGCGAAGCGCCAGATCGGCTACTTCCACAACAGCGGCTATTACGTGGCCGAGGATTTCGACTACAACGGGCTCGTCGGCGGCAACTCGCCGATGACGCTGCCGCCATACGTGGAATGCGCGAAGCGGCGGTTTGCGCCGCTCGACGAGCGCGAGCTGTGCGAAACGTCGCTCGCCGCGCTGCAGCGCCACCTGCGGCGCCTGCCGGTCGTCAACCCGATCGCCGCGTTCCGGCGGCAGTTGCAGACCGACGCGCGGACACTCGCCGATTCACCGCTCGAGCACTTCCACGCGTACTCGTTCAACTCGGTGCGGCAGCTCGGCGCGAATTTCGAGCTGTTCGGCCATTACTCGCGCTGGCTGCAGGCCAGCGGCTGCGTCGGGCCGTTCGCCGAGATCCGGGCCGCGTGCGACCGCATCGCGTCCGAAGCGATGGTGCTCGAATTCCGGCTCGCCCGCGCCTGCGCGCGCGGCAAGGAGGAACGCGGCGACTCGACGCTCGAAGCCATCCAGGCCGCCTATTCGGATGTGGTCGCCTGCGCGCGGCAGATCGGCTTGCCGCTGCGGCACCCGACGCCCGTGCGCAGCGAGCGCAACGACATCGCGGCACCCGTGCCGGTCATGCGGTGACGCGCCCGCGTGCCCTGCCCGCGTGGTCGATGCTGGCGACGGCCGCGGGGGTCGCACGGGAACCGCGCGACCTCCCCGCCGGCGGCGACGGGTGGATTCCGGCGACCGTGCCCGGCACGGTCGCGCAGTCGCTCGCGCTTGCGGGCCGGCTCGACGAAGCCGCATCGCTCGACGAGCGCGACCACTGGTACCGGATCGAGCTGCGCGGACACGGGCCGCGCGTGCTGCGCTTTCACGGTCTCGCGACGCTCGCGCAAGTGTGGCTCGACGACACGCCGATCCTTCGCTCCGACAGCATGTTCGTCGCACACGATGTATCCGTGTCGCTCGACGGTACGCACCGGCTGACCCTCTGTTTCCGGGCGCTCGCCCCGCACCTGCGCGACACGCGCGCGCCGCGCCGGGCACGCTGGCGCACGCGGCTCGCGGAGCCGGCGACACTGCGCACGATCCGCACGTCGCTGTTCGGACACATGCCGGGCTGGTTTCCGCCGCATGTGCCGACCGGCCCGTGGCGCCCCGTGGACGTGCTCGATCCGGCCGACGGGCCCGTTCTCGTCGATTGCGACCTGCACGCGCGCATCGAAGGCGACACGGGCTGGCTCGACGCGGAACTGACGTTCGCCGCGCCGCTGCCCGATGCGCTCGCGGCACGGCTGTCGTGCGGCCAGCACCACGCCACGCTCGAACGTGCCGGCCCCAACCGTCTGCGCGCGAGCGTCGCGGTGCCCAGCGTGTGCCGCTGGTGGCCGCATACGCACGGCGAGCCGGTGCTCTACGACGTCGCACTGCATCTCGGCGACGCGTTGCGACCGCTCGGTGCAACGGGTTTCCGCACGATCGAAGTCGACGCCGGTGCCGACGGCAAGGGCTTCGGGCTGCGCATCAACGGCGTGCCCGTGTTCGCGCGCGGCGCATGCTGGAGCAGCGCAGCGCCGCGCACGCTGCACACGGACGATGCCACCTACGCCCGCCTGCTCGGGCTCGCGCGCGACGCCGGCTTCAACATGATCCGCGTCGGCGGCACCATGACCTACGAGGCCGATGCCTTTCACGCGTGGTGCGACCGGCTCGGGCTGCTGGTCTGGCAGGATTTCATGTTCGCGAACTTCGACTATGCGCTCGACGATCCTGCATTCGCGGACAACGTCGATCGCGAAGCCCGGCAGTTCCTGTCGCGTCACAGCGCATCGCCGTCGCTGGCCGTACTATGCGGCGGCAGCGAGCTCGCACAACAGGCCGCGATGTCCGGGCTCGGGCCGAAACAGCGCTTCCTCGAGCTGACCGCCGACCGGCTGGCCGGCCACGCGGCCGCATGCCGGCCCGACGTCCCGTACGTGCCCGATTCGCCCGACGGCGGCGTGCTGCCGTTCGCCCCGCGCGAAAGGGTGTCGCACTACTACGGCGTCGGTGCGTACCTGCGCCCGCTCGACGACGCGCGCCGCGCGGACGTGCGCTTCGCGAGCGAATGCCTCGCGTTCTCGAACGTGCCGTGCGACGCGACGCTCGCCGAACTCGGCTGGCCCGGCGTGCACGAGCCGCGCTGGAAGGCAGCCGTGCCGCGCGACCCCGGCACGTCGTGGGATTTCGAGGACATTCGCGACCACTATCTGCAGACGCTCTACGACGTCGTGCCCGACCGGCTGCGGCGCGAGGATCCGGCGCGCTACTTCGAGCTGTCGCGCGCGGTAATCGCGGACCTGATGCGCGAAACGTTTTCCGAATGGCGGCGCACCGGCTCGCGCTGCGCCGGCGCGCTCGTCTGGCAGTTCCAGGATGTGATGCCGGGCGCCGGCTGGGGCGTGATCGACGCCGCGCACCGGCCGAAATCGGCGTGGCATGCGTTGCGCCAGGTCCTGCAGCCCGTGCAGGTGCTGCTGGTCGACGAAGGCTTGAACGGGCTCGACGTGCATGTCGCCAACGAGCGCCCCGCGCCGCTGTCGGCCGCGCTCGAGCTGGTCGCGCTGCGCGACGGCCGCACGCCTGTCGCACGGGCCGGCTGCCCGGTGCGAATCGCCGCGCACGACACGGTGCGGATCGGCTCGGCCGAGCTGCTCGGCCGGTTCTTCGACTGGACCTACGCGTACCGGTTCGGGCCCTGCGAACACGACACCGTCGTCGCAACACTCCGCGCCGACGACGGCACGCTGCTGTCGCAGGCGTTCCATTTCCCGTCCCGCACGCATCCGGCCGTGCTGGCGCGTCGTGAACTCGGGCTGGAAGCGTGCGTGTCGCGCACCGGTGACACATGGCACGTCGACATCGATACACGGCACGTCGCGCGTCATGTGCAGATCGATGCGCCGGGCTATGTGCCGCGCGACGACTGGTTCCATCTCGCGCCCGGCACGCCGGCGCGTGTCGCGCTCGTTCCGCTTGAAATGATCGGGAGGAGTGGCGCCGCGGCCGACGTGCCGCCGACCGTGGAAATCCGGGCCGTGAACGCCGCGCGCGCGGTGCGCGCCACGCAGGCCGGTTGACGCGACGCGCGCGGCTTTCGGCAGCGCGCCCGTCGCCTTGTCGAATCTCAGTCGGACGAGCCCGTGCCGCGCGGCCGCTCGATCCCGTATGCCTCCATCCAGCGGTACAGCGTCGCGCGCGACACACCGAGCTCGCGGGCCGACGCCGCGACGCGCCCGCGCGTGCGCAACAGGGCGGTTTCGATCGCCTCGCGCTCGATCGACTTTCGAATGTCGGCCACCGACGGCGACGCCGCATCGAGACAGTATTCGAGTTCGAGATCCTGCGCGGTAATCAGGCGCCCTTCCGTCATCACGACCGCGCGGCGCACGCGGTTGATCAGCTCGCGGACATTGCCCGGCCAGTCGTGCTTGTAGAGTGCCGTGATCGCATCCGTCGAGAAGCCGCGCACGCGATGGCGCGCGTCGCCGCGAAAGCGTTCGAGCATGTGATGCGCGAGCAGTTCGATGTCCTTGCCGCGCGCGCGCAGCGGCGGCTGGTCGATGCGCATCACGCACAGACGGTGGAACAGGTCAGGCCGAAAGCGCCCTTCTTCCATCGCCTCGCGCAGGTCGACGTGCGTCGCCGACACGATCCGGACATCGACCGGCACCGGATCACTGCCGCCCAAGCGATGAATCGCGCGCTCCTGCAGAAAGCGCAGCAGGCTCGCCTGGCTCTCGTGCGGCAGGTCGCCGATCTCGTCGAGCAGCAGCGTGCCGCCGTTCGCCGCTTCGACATAGCCGATCTTGCGCGCATTCGCGCCGGTAAATGCGCCGCGCTCATAGCCGAACAGTTCGGATTGCAGCAGATGCGAGGGAATGGCGCCGCAGTTGACCGCAACGAACGGGCCATTGCGGCGCTCCGAATGGCGATGGATCGCGACGGCCGTCAACTCCTTGCCGGTCCCCGTTTCGCCGAACACGAACACCGGTGCGTCCGTACGCGCGAAACGCCGCACCGTATCGAACAGCCGCAGCATCGCACTGCAGGTGCCGACGATGCCTTTTTCCTCCGATTCGAGCCGTTCGCGGTCGCGCGCGAACAGGCATTCCATGCCGTACGCGTGGCCGACCGTATCGGCGATCCGCTGGTGCGACGCGGGCAACGTGACGTAATCGAAACAATAGTCGCGCAACAGCGCCCGCACGTTCGGCGAAGCCGTCTGGCCGACGTCGACGAGTGCGACCCAGACGACGTCGCGCATCGACGCGCAGGTCGACGCGATGCTGCCGATCGCGTCGGCATGGCCGCCGCTCAGGTCGAGGATGCCGCAGGTGATTTCGCCGAACGTGTCGCGCAACTCGCTCGCCTGCGCGACGATCGACACTTTCCAGTCGCGCCGCGCCAGTTCCTTTCGCAGCATGACGGACGGCGACTGCGTCCAGTAAATCAGCGGACGCTGCCCGCTACCACTCCCCGCATCGGCGCTCTTATCGCGCGTTATTGGCATATTCATAACGAACCATCACTTTCTCCACTCCGCGAACCGTTCGCGTGCGCTGGGGCCGGCGGCGCATGGCCACCTTTCCGCACTGCGTTTCCGCAGCCTTGGCGAATATCGAAACTGCACACGGCGAGAACCCCCGGAGGTCGAGCCGGATGTCATCCGGCCTCGTTGTCATCGAACTCGAAGGAAACGCGCGGCTGCGGGAGCCGCGACGTTCCCGCTTTGACGCGCCGCGCCGGCAGGCGGAGCACGTCGGCAAACGGAGCATCCGTCCGCATGTGCGTCGCGTCGTACACGACGAGCGCGCCCGATGCTGAACCGGATGGCGGCCAACCCACAAGCGGAATGACCGTCATGCTTCATCCGTTCCTGAATTTACACCCCGTTTCAAGATGGTCTTGTTACCAAAAGATAATCCTGAATCAGCCGGTTACGCAGCCGGTCGCCCCGCGCGACACACCTTTGGCTACTGAGATTTGATTCTCTCTCAACATTCGCGTCAATCAGTGCCAAATACTACATTTCCGCCAGATAGGCTCCCTGGATTGCGCGTGATTTTCACCGAAATCCTTTAAAAAGACCCGCACCGCACGCCACCCGCCGCATAATCGCGCGCGGCGCCGGCCGGCTGCGCCGTCCCGGCACGGCGCACGGTCCGCCCGGTGGTTACATTCCGTAATCAACGGGCGCGATCGTCGCTCAGGTTCGCAGCGCCGTCTCGCCCTCCCGGACCGGCCGGTCACCCATGCCGTCCTCGATCGACGCATCGTCGTGCGGCGTGAAACCGGCGGGCGCGGCCATCTCCGCCTGCAACGCAGCATAGCCATCCATCACGAAGCGCGTGAACGCGTCCCGAAAGCGCGCCGAGCTGAAGTACTCGGCATTCGCGCGACACGCACGCGGATCGATCGCCCCGCGCGGCAGCGCTTCGAATCGGGCAAGCGCATCGACCAGTGCATCGACCGTCTGCGCGCGGTAGAACAGGCCCGTTGCGCCCGAGACCGGCCACGCGCGCACCGACTCGCGCACGCCGCCCTTCCCGTACGCGATCACGGGCGTGCCGCATGCCTGCGCCTCGACCGGCGAAATGCCGAAGTCCTCTTCCGCGGCGAACACGAATGCGCGCGCACGCTGCAGGTGGTCGTGCAGCACGTCGAACGGCTGGTAACCGAGCAGCGTGACGTTCGGCCCGGCCAGCGCGCGGATCTTCGCCATCTCCGGCCCGTCGCCGATCACGACGAGGCGGCGTTCCGGCGTACGCGAGAACGCGTCGACGATCAGGTCGATCCGCTTGTACGGCACGAGCCGCGACGCGGTCAGGTAGAACGCCTCCTTGTCCGGGCGCAGCGACAGGTGGTCGACGTCGACCGGCGGATAGATCACGGTCGCATCGCGCCGGTAGGTCTTGCGGATGCGGCGTGCGATGAAGTGCGAATTGGCGGCCACGCGATCGACGCCGTTCGCCGACCGCGCATCCCAGTTGCGGATGTAATGCAGCAGCGCGCGCGCGATTGCCGATTTCGGCCCGCGTGCGAGCCCCGCCTCGTTCAGGTACTGGTGTTGCAGGTCCCACGCATAGCGCACCGGCGAATGCACGTAGCTGGCGTGGAACTGGTCCGGGCCGCTGAGCACGCCCTTCGCAACCGCATACGAGCTCGACAGCACGACATCGTACGCCGACAGGTCGAACTGTTCGATGGCCAGCGGAAACAACGGCAGGTAGCTGCGGTAGCGCGCGCGCGCGAACGGCAGCTTCTGGATGAAGGACGTGCGCACCGCGCGGCCGCGCAGGCAGTCCCGATCCTCGAGGAAATCGACGAGGCTGTAGACATCGGCCTGCGGAAAGCAGTCGATCATGTGCGCCAGCACGCGTTCGGCGCCGCCAGGCACGACCAGCCAGTCGTGAACGATCGCAATCTTCAAGTACCGCTCCCGAT
Organism: Burkholderia sp. HI2714; assembly: GCF_002223085.1. Classification (NCBI taxonomy): domain Bacteria; kingdom Pseudomonadati; phylum Pseudomonadota; class Betaproteobacteria; order Burkholderiales; family Burkholderiaceae; genus Burkholderia; species Burkholderia sp. HI2714. The sequence goes on from NZ_NKFM01000052.1 coordinate 115,120, forward strand.
TCTCCAATGACGTTCGACACCGGTGAGCCGCGCAACGCGGCCACCACGCCATGACAATTATCGGAAAGCACCGGCACCGCCGATGTGTGCTAGCGGACACTACGGCGCTGTTGGCACACGACGCCTCGCTCGCGCGAACCCCGAGCATGGGTAAGCTTTCGAACAGACCGGCGCGCCCCGCATCCGCATCATGATCATTGCCGCTTCGCACTGGTCGAACGTATCCGTGCGACAGGGCGTGCTGAAGGTTTCACACGAGGACCGCATCATGGAATGGCATTGTTGTGAATTCGAACATCTGAGCGCCGTCGATCTCTATGCAATCCTGCGCGCACGCAACACCGTGCTGGTCGTCGAGGATGCGCATACCCATCTCGACATCGACGGCAAGGACGCGGGCGCATTGCACGTCTATGCAACCGTGCGCAACGGCGACGCGGCGGAAGTCGCAGCCTACGCACGGCTCCTGCCGGGCGACGACATCGATCCGGACGTCGTGATCGACAAGGTACTGACGAGCGAAGCGTGCCGCGACGGCGATACGCTCGAACACCTGCTCGAACGGGCACTGACCGCCGCACTGGCCGCCTGGCCGGATGCCGCGCTGCGCATGCACGTTCCCGTGCCGCGCCAGGCGTTCTACAAACGCTTCGGATTCCGCAAGGCGTACGGACCGTATCTCGAACAGGGGGCGCCGTTCGTCGGCATGATCCGGCCGGTCGACCGCACCGCCGGCGCGCTGCGCCAGCTGCTGTCCCGGACCGTTTCGACGACCCGGCTCAGGAATGAAGACGCGCGTGCCGACGGACGCGTACACAACCGGCTGCCCGCCGATACCGGAGCCAACCGATGACACGCACCCTTCGCCCCGTTCCCGCACCCGACCTTCCACGCATCCTGCCGGTCATCCTCGCCGGCGGTTCCGGCACGCGCCTCTGGCCGCTGTCGCGCGAACAGTATCCGAAGCAGCTGATCGAGCTGACCTCGAACGAATCGCCGTTGTCGGCGACGGCGCGTCGCCTGAACGGCATCGCGAACGCGGTGCTGGGCGACAAGCTGTTGCTGGTGTGCGGCGAACAGCATCGCGTCATGAGCGCCGCGCAGGTGGTCGACCGTGCAGCGCCCGCCCGTATCCTGCTCGAACCCGCTGCGCGCAATACGGCACCGGCACTCACGCTTGCCGCGCTCGACGCCAGCGTGCTCGAGGACGACCCCGTGCTCGCGGTGATGCCGGCCGATCACGTGATCGCCGATGTCGGCGCGTTCCAGGACGCGATCGCGCGCGCGGCACGTTATGCGCAGGAAGGCGCGATCGTGACGCTCGGTGTGCTGCCGCGCCGGGCGGAAACGGGCTACGGCTATATCCGGGTCGGCGAACCGCGGACGAGCCGCCACGGCGGACAAGGCGGCTATTCGATCGGACGCTTCGTCGAGAAACCCGACGCGGCGCTCGCCGAGCGCTACCTGCAGTCGGGCGACTACTGGTGGAACAGCGGCATTTTTGTCACGCGCGCGTCGGTCTGGCTCAAGGCGATCCACGCGCTGGCGCCCGAGATCCATGCGGCTTGCGAGTCAGCATGGCGCGCGGGCGTCGCCGACGATCCGTTCTTCCGGATCGACGCCGTCGCCTTCGACGCCTGCCCGTCCGACTCGATCGACTACGCGGTCATGGAGCGCCTGGCCGAGCGCAGCGAACTCGGCATCGAAGGCATCGTGGTGCCGCTCTCGGCCGGTTGGTCGGACGTCGGCACGTGGGACGCGATCTGGGAAATCATGCCGAAGGACGACCACGGCAACGTCGCCCGCGGCCCGATCGTGTTCGAGGACACGCAGGACAGCCTCGTGCGTTCGGAGGGCCGTCTCATCGCGTGCGTCGGGATGAAGGATGTCGTCGTGATCGAAACGCCCGATGCGGTACTCGTCGCGAACAAGCACGACGTGCAGCGCGTGAAGAACATCGTCGCGCGCCTGAAGAGCGACCGGCGCCCGCAGGCGAGCGAACACCGCAAGGTGCAGCGTCCCTGGGGACATTACGATTCGATCGATCTCGGTGAGCGGTTCCAGGTGAAGCGGATCGTCGTCGAACCGGGCAAGCGGCTGTCGCTGCAGATGCACTATCACCGCGCCGAGCACTGGATCGTCGTGCGCGGCACCGCGAAGGTGACGCGCGGCAACGAAACCTTTCTGCTCAGCGAGAACGAGTCGACGTATATCGCCGTCGGCGAGGTCCATCGCCTCGAGAATCCCGGCCGCATTCCGCTCGAAATCATCGAAGTGCAATCGGGCAACTATCTCGGCGAAGACGATATCGTGCGCTTCGACGACCAGTACGGGCGCCCGGTCGTCGACACGCTGCCGGACAAGCACACGGTGCCGCTCACTGCTCGGGAGCCGCACGTGCCGGTGGTGGAGGGAGACGTCGTCCGGTAATCGCGTACCGCGCACGCCGGCGCGAGCATCGATTCGTCAGTCGATGCCGCGCTGCCGCGGGCGCGCCTGCCTGAGCGCTTCGCGCACTTGCGGCAACGCCGACGTGTCGGCCCCGACCGCGTCGATCGACGCGGGCTGCGCGGCCGGCATCCTGCACTGCGCGGCATTCGTGCCACCCGGGGGACAGCCTCCGCCCCCGCCCACCTGTACCGGCATCCCGCCGATCGCGGTCAACCGGTTATCCGCGATCCGGTACTGCGACACGTTTCCCCAGATGCGAATGCCGGCAAACCGCGCGCGCGACACGCGGTTGCCGATCACGACCACGCGCGTCACCGAGCCCGACCACGTACTGACGTCGATCGCGGCCTGCTGTGTCAGCGGGCGCGGATCGGTCCGGGCGGCCGCGGTCTGGATGGACGACACCACGTTGTTCTCGACCCGGACGTCGGACGCATCGTAGGTTCGGTAACTGTCTTCCTGTGCGACGAGGATTCCCGCGCTGACCTGCACGTCGCGCACGATGTTGTTCGAGATCGTCACGTCCGTACCGCCGACCACCGTGATTCCGCGCCCCCACGCGTTGCCTTCGAGCGAGTTGCCGGTAATCAGCACGTTGCGGCTCACCACCCCGTCGGCCAGGTAGCTCACCACGGCAATCATGTCGTCGCCGGTACCGCGCACGACATTGCCCTGAACCAGCACATTGCGTGCACCGTGCGTCATGTGAATGCCATCGGCGAGCGTCGACCGCACCTGATTGCCGATGATCGCGACGTCCGATCCACCAAACACGAATATGCCCGCGCTGGCGCCGCCGTCGATGACGTTGTCGAGCACTTGCACGTCGCGCCCCGTCACGTCGACCTTGGTCGACTCCGGCGTGTCGAGACGTGTCGCACCGGTTCCCTTGATATGAAACCCGACGAGCGTCGTACCGTCGCCCCGCATCTCGATCGTCTGATTGCCGGGAACGGTCGCCATCAGCGTTGCGCCGAAACCCGACAGCACGACATGCCGCTGCCGCACGATCAACGAACGACCGACGACATAGCGTCCGGGCATGAACACCAGCCGCTGGCCCGGTTGCAGCCCGTCCAGCGCGCGTTGCAGCGCATCAGCCTGATCGGCCGCATCCGGAGCGGGATGAATGTACACATCCGGTATGTCGGCATGAATTGCAGCCGGTGCGGGTGTGCCGGATACGGCCTCGACGACACCCGGCCACGACAGCCCGCCAGCCATCATCAGGCCGGCTATACCGACGCATATGCGAGACAGGCATTGCGATCCGCGCATATCGAATCATTTCCATGGAACAAGCGAACACACACGTCCGGGAATCAGCCGGTCGCATCACCCGATGCGAACACGCGGCTTCCGCGGCGCGACGTGAGCGTACGCGCAAGCTTCACGAACGGCGCTTCACAGAGTCGGTAGCCGGCCCACGACAACGGAATCAAAGGCACCATCGGGACGATCATGTAAAGACCAAGCGGCCATCCAGTGATGTGGAAACGCTGACACAACCAGAACGCCACGAACAGCGGAAGACTGTGCAACAGGTAGATCGAGTAACTGATCTTGCCGATCCATGAAAGCAGACGGATACGAAGCTTCAGCAAGGTTGCCAGTATCGCGAAGGTCGCGATGCCGATCATGTAAGCGAGCGAGATAGGAAGATGAAACGCGTTGTGATGTCGCCAATCCTCGATGGCCCCCGCCAGCGCAATGCCAACGACCGGTATCGTCACACACGCGACCGCCGATCTGTAAGTCAGCGATAGTCGGGACAGCACACCGCTTCCGGCCAATCTGACACGCAGCAGCTGCGAAGGATTGTCATAGGCCATGCGAAAACAGGCGCCCCAGAACATGATGCCGAGATGATACGGCATGGTCTTGTACTGACTGAGCAGATCGGCCGGGAAGAGCTGCAACTTGAGCGTCAACACGAATAGTCCGCATAGCCCGATCGTGACGAGGCACAGATGGAGCATCCGGTGAAGCGCCCCGCACCAGAACAGGATCAGGCACAACCCGTAGAAATACAGCTCGGTTTCCAGCGTCCAGCCATGAGGCAGGATCAGACTTTCCCCAAACGCCACCGGAATCATGGTCACATTGGCCAGAACACCATGGACGTCCATTCTTTTGTCGAACAAATACCAGTGAACGAAATACCCGGCAGGAAGCGCCAGCCAATAGGCGGGATACAGTCGAAAGAATCGTCGAATGAGGAAGCGCTTCGTGCCCGCGCCGATCTCGCCGTGCAGGCTGGTTGGAATCAGCATGCCGCTGATCGCGAAGAAAAGGACGACCCCGATTCTTCCGAAATTCACGGAACGTTGCAGGGTGTCAAGCACATACTGTGAGCCGGCAAGGGGGACGAACCGCTCAGCATAGTGCGTCCAGATGACGAGGATCACCGCAACGGCACGCATCGCGTCGATATGGTCAAACCGCTCCGAATGCTTCGCTTTTGACATGACGGGAATGATGATGACTCAAGACACAAGGCTGCTCGCATACGCGATCGGAAACGCCGTTTCCGACATTGACGAAGCAGACAGAGACGCATTGCACCGGCTCGCAAACGAGCGAGCGCCGAGCGTGCGTCGACAACCTTCTCGCGGCCCACACCGGTGAACGACGACAACACACGCTTGACGAAAAGCCTCGGAATAACCTGGCGCGGTTCATTCGAGGTTTGAATGCTTCGCATCGACCCAATACCACCAGGCGAGCGCGAGAAGCGCATAAAAAACCGTACGCGAGCCGAACATCATCCAGTATTCGCCTTGCTGGACGGCAAACGTCGCATATGAAAAGACCTTCGCCATCAGCCATAGCATCACGACCCCGCCGCGCATCGCAACGACGATCTGCAGCGCACCGAGCGCGCCGTACACCAGGCCCGTCATCGCGACAAAGAGCGCGCCCCCGGCATAGCCGAACCAGTACACGGGCACGGCCATGTTCCCCATCGTGAAGGTGACGTCGTCGAACATGTAGGCCCGGAGAACGCTCGGTTCGGTGTACGACTTCATCAAGTCACGCAAGCCGCTCGGTTCGGATTCGTCGAAAAACGTCGGCATGGTCCAGGAACCGAGCGAGTTCACGAAACGCCAGAATGCATCCGTGCCACCGAGCCTCGGTGCCATGAACAGTTGGACATCGTTGTCGACCACGTACCACGGCTGGCCCTGCAGCAGGAAGCGCGAAGAGAGCATATCGGCCACTTCAAGCCCCTGCCCCCTGTAGGAGTAGACAATGGAGACGGCGCCCAGCAATAGTGCCAGGCCCGCACCGATACCCAGATAACGAACAACCGGCTTGCCGTTCATCGCGTGAATCGAAATAAACGGGGCAAGCGAGCACAGACCGATGTGCAGCACTGCCATGAATTGCTCGCCATGCATCACATTGAGCGCAAGGTCGACCGCCATCGTCAGGATCGCCGCCACCCGGATGCGCTTGTCGGAACTGGTGGCGATGGTGCCCAGCAGAAAGCCCATGAACGACTGATTGTTCAGGAACAGGTTGAACATCATCCCGTTCGATGAATCATTCCGCAGCGCATATCGATTGATGCCGGAAAACAACGAGAACCCTGACGTCAGACCGGCGATCACGCCGATCGCGATAATCGTCGCCGCGAGCCCGAACCCCATCGCGATGCTGATCGGTTGCAAGGCTATCCGCGCCTTGATCGACGCTCGGACCGGGCGCTCGTCCAGAAATCGACTGAAGGCAACGAGCGCACAGACGACAAAGATCAGGTAGAACGACAGGAGCCGGCTGAAGGCTCCGGTCGCGTCACCGATGACATCGGTTTCCGTCAGGTAGCCACCGTCCTCCAAGCCCACGCCTGCAAGGAATGCGGTCATTCCGATCGCCAGCACGTAAAGCATCGACACGGCAAACACCGGACGCGACTTGACCAGGCCGACGAGGCCGAGTGTTGCCAACAGCAACGTGCACAAGGCGCTCGATTTCGCCATTCCGAGCGCCGGCATCACCGCGTTGAACAGCAATGCCAGCGTGAATAACGTCAATACGATCACGCCGGTAGCGGATACGAAGCCGCGGTTGCCGCCTAATGTTCCCGTCACCTTACCCATCGTGCCGCAACCCGAAATTCGTTCCTTTCTTCACGCACCTGCACCATGCAGCTGCGAGCCGATCAATCGATATCACGCAGCGTTCTTGAGCAGTTCCTTTCTTACTCGCGCCCATGCCCTGAACAAAAACGTCTCGGATGGGACATGACGAGGATTGCTCTGCGTCCGGGTTTCCTTCGCAGGTCGACGCGCGTTCGCGTAATAGCCGTGGCGGAACGGTGAAGGCTCGAAGCCGTTGAACACCAGGCCGTCCACATTCGCGCCGAACTTCTTCAGGTTCTCGATCGCCTCCTCCACGCCGGCGGAGCTGACCGAACCCTGCCGCACCACCATCAATGTGATGTCGGCGAACCTCGACAACATGGCGACATTTGCGGCCGGATGGGTCATTGGCGCGTCCACGATGATCAGGTCGTATGCGCCTCGCAGTGAAGTGAACAGCGCCTCCAGCTTGTCGGTGCCGTACAGGTTCCGCAAAGGCTTGCCCTCTGCTCCGGCGGGCAGCACGTCAAGATTGTCATGAACGCGCGAGATCACCTTCTTGAGATCGAGCGAGCCTTTCAGCACATCCGACAAACACTTCTCGACTTTCACCGGCAAGCATCGCTCGATGCTTGCCTGGCCTGCATGGGCACGCACAAGCAAGGTCTTGACGCCGCTGTCCGCGGACAGACAGGCAAGATTGGCGGCGATCATCGACTTGCCCTGCCCCGGCTCGGGAGACGTAATCAGAACGGTCTTTGCGCCGCCGCGCCCGGTGGTCGTCTTGCAATGCAACAGCAAGGCCAGATCTGCGATCGCTTCGGCGAACGGCGTATCGGGGTGCTCCCTCACGGCCATGAAAGCCGGCCTGCCGTTCAAGTCGGCCTCGATCTGTTGAGGCGATGACGGGAGTACGCCAAGCAGCGGAACGCCCACCATCGATTCCAGATGCTTCGGATCACGAACACGCGCGAAAAACAATGCATAGCCTTGTGCCACGGCAACGCCCAGTATCAGTCCGACCACCGCGCCCAACACGATCACGAGCATTCGCTTCGGGCGAATCGGCTTGTCGCTCACATCGGCCTTGTCGATGATGGACGCGTTGCCGACCGTGCCTGCTTTCGCAATCTGCAACTGCTGCGTGTTGTTCAGCAAGCCGACATATAGCTGGTTATTGACTTCGACGTCCCGCGCCAAACGCAAATAGGTCTGCTGCTGCGACGGCAAGTGCGCCACTTTGCTTTTCAGTTCGGCCGACTGCTGATCGAGCGTCTTCAGCTTGTTGACGACGGCCGCGAGCTGGGGCTGTCCGGCAACATACTTGGATGACAGGTCTTGATACTCGAGCTTGGCTTCGAGCCGCGCCTTGTCGACAAGCGCCAGTTGATCAATGAGCAGCCTGACATCGCCCTGCGAATCGATCGACCCTTGCGCATTGCGGAACGTGTTCAGCGCCTGCTCCGCCTGTTCCAGCCGCGCCTTCACGGCCGGCAGTTGCGCGTCGAGGAATGCCTGGCTGCGCTCGGCATCCTCCGAACGCCTCTTCGCGTTGACATCCAGATAAGCCGCGGCAATGGCGTTGAGCAGTCGCGCAGCAAACACCGGATCGGGATCCTCGAGATTGAGCTGCATGATGCCCGACTGGCGTTTCGTTTCCGCCCCGGTCAACTTGGTCAGGATGGCGTCGAGTCGCACGGGCGTGGCAACCCGCCGTACACGGAACTCCGTACCGGCGCGCGCCACGATCCGCGACACATTCACGCGATAACCGTTACCTTCGCTCGGCGTGCCGATTACCCCCTTCAACACCTCTTGACCATCGCTGTCCTTCAACACGAATCGATCGCCGTCGAGATAATCGAACTCCAACTTCTTGCCGAGCTGTGCATCCGGGACGTCGAACCTGGTGAATTCGAGGCGTTCACCGCCCCACGCCCAGAACGGGGTATTGAACAACGGAATGACGAGGCCATTCGCATCTTTCGACAGGATCGAACCAAGCAAACCCGCGACGAGCGGAATCCGATTACTGACTGAAACTTCCGCCTGCGCCGCGGTTGCCTCGATCGCCTGGGTGACAACCGTGCGCGAGCGGGCGATATCGATTTCGCCGACTACGGCAGAATTCTGAATATCCAATGCGTTCGAAATCTCGGAGAGCGAGCCCAGCGCACTATGCTTGTTTTCCTGGACCTGTATCAGCGTGTCAACAGAGTAAATCGGCGTCGCCGAAATGGCATATAAAAATGCCAGCAGCAGACACCCCAGAAAAACGGAAATAAACGCCCGTCGATAATAAAATACGTTTTCGAGCAATTCGGCCAGTGTAAAGCGGGACGCGTCGCGAGAAATATTTCCCGCTCCGTCCCGGTACTCATTAGGCGAAGGTCGATCCAATGCCATGCAAAAACTCCCAAATTGCCACCTTGCCAGGCTTCCCGTGGCGGCGCGTGCGCTCGGCCATGCGTGCCGCGCGACGCTTACCAGGTCGTGCCATCCCGCGCGCCTGCCCTGCTGCCGACCACAGGTCGGTAGAAAGTACGTCACTGAACCGTTGCCGCAGGAACACCAATGATTCTGCTTGTCGCGATCACTATGCGATAAATGCCCGGCGCGCTAAGTGCGATGGCTTACATTAATAAGCACTGGCGGTGCGAATCACTGGGTTGTCAACCTGTCTCGTGCTATGTTGAGTAGGCGCTGTTTCCGCTTCCCGCAATCCATGACAATACTGTGGCTTGACGGCGCAATCAGACATATGACGTGCGCACGTCTTTTCATGTCATTCATCGCGCCACCTCGTTTTGACGATCTTTATCAAAAAAGGCGACACAGAACCATCGATATCGGGGTGTCGAGATGAAAAATCTTCTGACCTGGAAGGACGACGAGTATCAAATTTATTTAAATTGTTTCTAAATACAGGACTATCCCGCCGGCCGAACGGCCGGCTTACCATGTTGAATGACGATATGAACAGCCCCCTGCTATTCGATGCGCTCGCGCTGAAACAGAACGACCCTGCGGTGCGTCGAATGCGCGCCGCGCTCTCCCTGGCGATGGCCACCCTGCTTTCGGCGTGTGCGTTTGCGCCCGGCCAGCACGTGGCAGAGCGGGCTGCATTGCCGGTCACGACCAACGACGATGGCGACGTGACCAGTGACATGAAGGTCCCGGTCAAGCAGATCGATCTGACGCTGATCAACCAGATTCACACGGAGCAGAAGCACCGTACCCCGTGGTCGGTCCCGGGCAATTTGCTCGGCAAGCCGAGTAGCTACAAGCTTGGTCCGGGTGACGTGCTGCAAATCACGGTGTGGGACCACCCCGAATTTGCTGCCGCTGTCGGCCAGCCGACGCAGAACACGAAGGCCTCCGACGCAGCGCCTGGTTTCGTTGTGGATAGCGACGGCAACGTGCAGTTTCCCTACGTGACCCGACCGATCCGTGCAGCCGGAAAGACCGCGGCGCAGGTCCAGCGGGAACTCGATGCCGAACTCCGGAAGGTGTTCGTCAAACCGCAAGTGACCGTTCGTGTGGCATCGTTCCGTGCCGAGCAAGTGTATGTCGACGGCGAAGTACGCGCCCCCGGCTCGCAGACGATCAACGATATTCCGATGACACTGGTCGAAGCGGTCAATCGCGCGGGGGGCTTTGCGCCGACCGCGGATCAGAGTCGCGTGACGGTCACTCGCAACGGCGAGATCTATCCGGTGAATGTCGCGCAGATGATGAAGACCGGCAAAAGTCCCGCCACCATCATGCTGCAGCCTGGCGACCTGTTGCATGTGGGTGCTCGCGACGACAATCCCGTCTACGTCATGGGTGAAGTGAACAAGCCGCTGGCCGTGCCACCCCAACGCGACGGCTCGCTCACATTGAGTGCGGCGCTTTCGGAGGCCGGCCAGCTCAACCAGCAGACATCGAACGCCCAGCAGGTTTTCGTGCTGCGCAAGGCCGGCGACAGCGAGCCGGTCATCTTTCACCTCGACCTGAAGTCGCCCGTCTCGATGCTGCTCGCGAATCAGTTTCCGCTCGCGTCGAAGGATATCGTGTATGTCGACAACACCGGGCTGGTCCGCGCGAGCCGCGTGCTGAACCTGTTGCTGCCGGCGATCAGCGCGGGATTGACCGGGGCACTTGTCACCAAGTAATCGGCATTTCGGCAGGAGGGCAACGGCGACGCCTGTCGACTCGCCTCTCACACTGGCAGCGGCGTGGAAGAATGGCGAGTCCAACGCGCCACGCTGCCATCGCCGCCGCGACAGCGCGCGAATCGCGTCAGCCCGAACGCGCCGACAGATTGATCAGGCCGACCCGGTCACGACAGAGTACATACGCGAGCGCGACAGCGACGGCCGTTTCGGCGATCAACACCGCAATAGCCGCGCCGCGCTCCGCGAACAGCATGGCAAGCGGCGGCAGCAGTGTCACGTTCAACACACCGGACGAGATCAGGATGATGCTGAAGGCACGCTTCATGCCCATCGGCAACATGGTTTGAACACCGAACAGATCCGTCATGCACGCCATGAACGGCACCAGCGCCAGGCAACGCAGTACGCCGACCGTCGGCGCAAACGAGCTGCCGTACAGGATCCGAACGACGAACGGCGCGCAGGCGTAAATCGTTGCCGACATGGCCAGCACCAACGCGCCCTGCAGGACGATCAGCTTTCGCAAGAACGCAAACGCGTCGTCACGGGCGTGATGCATCAGGTATGTCACGTGTGGATAGGTTGCGGCTCTCAGCGGTTGAAGCAGACCGACTGCGGCCCGAATCAACTTGTCACCCGCGGCAAAATAGCCGGCGGCGACACTACCAGAGACGATACTCAGCAGAACGGTATTGGTCGACGCGTAGAACGAGATCGACGTCGATGCCAGAAATACCTGCGAGCCGCCTTTCAGGGCGGCCGCGATATCTGCGAACCGCACACGGACAGTTTCGATCTCGTGACGCAAGAACAGATAGGCAAGCAACGTCACCCCGCACAGCAACGGCACCGCCGCGTTGATGGCAACCGCGTGCAGGAGATCCTCCGGCGTGCGCACCCACATGAAGAAGGCAACGACACTGCATCCACGGTATACGACCACCGTGGCACTGTAGACGCTCAACTTCTGGATTCCCTGAAAGTACCAGCCCGGCGTGAGCGCGGCACCCACCGCCATCCCGAACGCGATCAGCAGGGCCGTCCGTTCTGCCGCGAAATGCGGGATGAGCAGGGTCAGGACGACGAGTACGGCAAAGCCGGCGATCGTGATCGCCCATTGGGCGCACACCGTTGCCCAGAAAATCCGGGATCGTTCCACCCTGCTGTCCGCCAGCGCGACACGGGGCGTCGCGGTCAGGTCGAAGCTGTAATTGGCCAGATTGATGAAATACGTTGTCACCGCCAGCACGAACGACAACCGCCCGTATTGCAGGGGGCCGAGCACGCGCGTCAGCAGGGGCAACGTGACGAGCGGCACGACGTACGTCGAGATTTGCAATGCGAACAACAAGGCAAAATTTTTTCGGACAGCGGTCATCGTGCTTTCTGGGCTGAGAGTAAACAGTGTGCCGCGGCTGTCAATGTGCCCACGTTCACGGTACATCCCTACCGATGCCGAGTACGGCACGCAGCGACGACGCGTAGCGTTCGACCGAGTAACGCGACCAGTCGTAGTGACGATTGTCGCTATCGAGATGCGTCCGCAGTTCGGCGAGCGCGCGCGAGATGCCTTCGGACGTGCTCCGGTAGAGAATCTTGTTGCCGATCTCGTCGCCAAAAGTCGACAGGCTTCCGATGTCGTGCACGAGCGCCGGCAGGCCGAGCATCGCCGCCTCGACGATCACGAGGGGGGCATTTTCCACCCAGATCGACGGCAACACGAGCGCATCGTGCTGGGGTAGCGCGGCGAACAACGTTGCATGATCCAGGCGCCCGGCGAAACGCAGCCGCCCCGACTCGACGAGTGTCGCGTACCGTTTCTCCAGGTCGGCCCGCTCCGCTCCGTCGCCGTAGACGGTCAGCGAAGCGATCGCATCGCCGGCCGATTCGCTCATGAGCGCGAGAAACCGGCCGAGGCCCTTGTCCGCGTCCACACGACCGACGAACGCCAGATCGAGGCGATCGCCCCGGACGGGTTTGGGCGGATGGGGAACCAGCGTCGAGTCGATCGGATTCGGCACCAGTGTCGCGCGTGTTCGGCCACACCGCGCAATGAGGTCGCGCATGAACGGACTCGGACAGAGAATCTCGTCGAACAGGCCAAGCGGATCGAAAAGCGCATTGACCGCATGCCAGTGCAGCTTCTTCGCGACATCGTGAAGAAAACCGCGCGGGCTCGCCGCAAGCGCGATGCGCCGGCCGCGATGCAGCTGGTCGATCGGCAACGGTTGCGCGCGTCCGCGGGGATAGATCAGCAGGCTCGGGTTGTAGAACAACAAATGGTAATCGTGCGCGGTCATGAACAGACCGCATCCCGAGTGCCGCTTGTAGCGAGCGAGCACGGGCAGAATCGCGCTCGACAGCAGGTTGTGGTAATTGTGCACGAGGATGCGTTGCGGGCGAAATCGATCGAGCAGCGTGAGGAGCGCACGTGCGGCGGAACGTGACCATGCGCGTGCGCGCCCGCTGCCGCCGACATCGGGCAATGCACGCTCGTCGAAGGTCTCGACCACGACGCCGTGGCAAGCACGAAGCACGTCGACGGACACCCGGTACACTTCCTCGCCGCCGCCCTTCCGAACGAAGTCGTTGATCACCAGTACATGCATCACGATCGACCTCGGTGGACGCAATGTCGCGAGTGCATTACCCGCTGGCGGTGATGCCTGCCCCACTTTCGATGTGCCCGACACGCTTGCTTCATTGTCATTCCTGGATGGAGTCGCGATGGCGCTTGCGAACTGGCAACCCCATGAAAACTCGACACCATCAGGATAAGGTGACCGACGCGGCGGATCTGTTCGTCCGGTTACGTTAGCGGGAGACTTTGGCAACACCACCAGCGGCCGACGCCCCGGAGCCGCGCTCCCGAGACGCTCGCCCGGGAGAGACGCGGCGATCGCCGCCCGGTCGCACCTGCATGCGACGTCTGCGCGAACGTCATGAAGGCGCGTGTTCCGGTTGCGCGGGTACCGCGAATTCGGCCGTCGCGTACCAGCCGGCAAGCAGCTCGGCGCAACGGGTAACGACATACTGCGCAGCGGCGTTGCCGTACAACGAATGGTCGAGCGCGTCCTGCATGTCGACGGATACGTTCGGCCAATGCGCGAACGCACGGGATGCGGCGCCGAAATGCCGAACGAGCGCGTCGACGCCCGTATCGAATGTGCCGTAGATGAGATGGGTACGGATGCCGCCGGCCGACATGTCATGCAGCAATCCCCGAGGCGTCTCGTGACCCGGCCGCCAGCCGAAATGCTCGCCGGCACGCTTGACGGGCACGGTCATGACGCCCGCGACCAAACGAAACACGGCACGCAGGACCGGCCGCAGGTCGCGCCCTTCGAGCAGCAGTCGACGCAGCTTGTGGCGGCTGCGCAGCGATGCCCAATAGCCGCGCATCGAGTTTGTCTGGTTATTGACGACATTCGCGAGCGTTTCTCCGCGTGGCCATATGAAAACCGGAAGATTGACCGCAATCACGCCAGCGAAATGCTCGCGCGCGGCGGCATGAAGCGACGCGTACGCGCCAGAGCAAATCCCGAACGCAACGATCTCGCGATGCCCCTGCTCCTTCAGCCAGTCCGCTGCGGATGCGATATCGACAATCACCTGATCCGAATACGGAATGTCCGACTGATCGTCTCTCGCACGCGGGCCGCTGTCACCGATGCCGCTCGAATCGATACGCAGGCTGCTGATACCCGATGCCGCGAGCGACCGCGCAAGTCGAACCGCAAAACGACCGTCGGCGACATGCGGATTGGCCGCCGTATTGGTAATCAACAGGGTCGGCGCGGCAGCGCGTCGGGTGCTGCCGGCCGGTTCGCACAGCACACCGACCAAGCGCCCTGACCCCACGGAGATCATCCGTTCGATACTGCCCTCCCCGGTCAGCGTCACGGCTGGCTCGGCATCCCGCACGGAAACGCGAACGGCCGCATCGGAACCGTCGTCGATCCAGTTCGCAACCGTGTCGAGCAATCCGTCGGGTAGCCGCGACCACACCGGCTCCCTCATGAGGCCGCCCCAATCGGCGCAGGTCCGAACATCGACCGAAACAGCGCGTGCCTGCAGCGCGTCCGACAGGGCAGGCGCGTCGCCGTACGGCGCATCGACGAGCAACGCGCGCGCCGGCAATGCCTGAAATCGTTCCGCAGACTCGCACAGGTTGATGCCTCGGAGTGCCGCGACGAGATCATCGGGATACGCGTGTCCGAGCACGTGGAGAGGCTGCTCCCCCCGAATCGCATCCCGCACGGCCGGCGGCGCATTATCGAGCCAGCGTTGCGCGACGAGAGAAAGCTCGCGCAGGTAGCCGCGGCCGCGCACCACTGGCGCCAATGCGACGAAACGCGTGAACCCGGGGATGCCGTCCGCGGCGAGGAGCGCCAATGCGGCACCGGCGCGCACGCCGACGAGCGTCAGCGTGTCCGACGCGACACGCTCGCGCAACGCATCGACAGCATGCCGAACGCTCGCGAGCATGTGTTCGAAGCGGTCAGCGTCGTGTTCGTCGCCCAGCGAGTCGCCGCTCGCCGGATAGTGGAATCGCAGCACCGGAAAGCCGCGATCGGCGAGATGCTCGGCGAGCGCGCGCACGAGTTTGTGAAGCCAGAGCGCCTCGTGACCGAGCGGCTCGCAAATCACGATGCCGTGCGGGCGATTGCCTGCGTGAAACCAGCCGACACATCCGTTGAACTGAATGGGTGTCATGATCCGGTCCTTGCGCTGCACACCTGATGGCCCGATGCGCTGCTGGATGCCTGCCGCATGCCGCGAAGCAGGCATCCGGGTACCGGAAACGACTGCACGTGCGTCCGGACGAACGTCAACTTGCGGCCACCACGAGGCTGCAGGTACGCTCGGCCGCATAAAGCCAATCGGGAACGACTGACGTTGCGACGATGCGAGCCGATTCCCCGTAACCGGCTCCGTCCTTGCGTATCGATTTGGGTTCCCACGAAAACGCCTGTATGTGAAAACACCCGCATGCCCGACCGGGTCCGGCGAGTGCCTGTCGAGGATCGCCTGACCGGCAAGCGCCTCTGGGTTGAGATTGGTCTTGGTAATTTTTTGGTCGGATGACGTTACATTTCCGTTCCTTCCCCGCGCCAGACGCGACGGCCTGCTCGAATATCGACGATTAGGCCACTCAATCCCGACATATTTCGTACGGCACATTACATTTACCAAACACGCCTTCCCGGACTTGCGGCGCCACGGCCACGCAAGGCTCGCCGCCGATCGTGCACGGACGCCCCACCGACTGCTCCGCACGGATTCTCCGCGCACCCAACGCCGCCCATGCGGCCAAGCGCTTCACCTGGATTCTTCGCCCGTTGGTCAAGGCAAGCGTCGCCGGACGGGGCACTTCGCCCGGCACGAACGCCTTCGCGTCGCTCGCCGCACATACACGCACCAGATCGCCGTCGCGCAGCAGGATGCTGGACGGATTCACGCCGGCCGTATTCATCGCCGACAAGCTCACGTTCACCGTCTTGCCGCCGCGCGTCCCGTGTCACCGCGCATCGTTCCGGGCAAGTCATCATGAGCGGCACCATGCCGCGCTTGCCTGCATCCTGTCGGCCGACGCACCCCGGCCGGGTTGCTCACGCACTGGTACTTGATTGGACACCGTCCGGCGCCTTGCGTATGTGAGCAATCCCACCGAAAACCTGTCTTCATACAAACATCCGATCGGGCCGCGAAGATCACACCCCCGCCCCGCTGACCACACTGCCTGAAACCGGCGCCCGGCCGCCGCGAGCGCGGTCGCAATCGCCACACCATTTGTTCGGCGTCGCGTCGAACGTCAAGGTCAGAACCTGACCATCTGCCATGGCCACAATCGCCCCGGTCGTCTCTGCAGGTTCGCGTTGTTCGCAATCTTGACGGCGGCTCCGCCATTGCTCGAGGCCAATACGGTGGTACGCAACAGCGTGTTCCCGGCGACGTTGTACGCGCCGATTCCGCTCTTCCGGCTTCCACTCGGGGCACCGGCACCGGTCACGGCCAGCAACCCGTAATAGGAGGTATCTGCATTTGCACGAACGGACGAAAGCGAACGGAATCCGGTCA
The DNA here is from genome assembly GCF_002223085.1 of Burkholderia sp. HI2714. Taxonomy (NCBI): domain Bacteria; kingdom Pseudomonadati; phylum Pseudomonadota; class Betaproteobacteria; order Burkholderiales; family Burkholderiaceae; genus Burkholderia; species Burkholderia sp. HI2714. Next base: position 131,897 of record NZ_NKFM01000052.1, read on the forward strand.
TTGCCCCGCAAGAGCGCGCGCCCCCGTGCCGGTAGTCGTCGTTTCCTGAACACGATCCTGAAGCTGGAATGCCATACCGATCCTCGACGTGTGGTTGATGGATACGCTTGATGAATGTCGACGACAACTTCAAATGCGGCCCGTCGATTGGCGCCTTTGAGGCGGTCGTCTCGAAGCCGCAGCGGGAGAGTCGTGCAGCCACCCGGCGGATCGGCATGATCGCGACTGCCCCTCCTCGCCTGAATATCGACGTCAGGACGCGCGTTACTGCCCGAGCCTGGGAATCATCGTGACGGTTGGCGCGGTGCTATAGGTAACCGTCATCGCATCGCCCGGCTTGAGATCGATCAACCCGTTCGTCAATCCGGACGCATAGGCTGCCTGGCCATTTCGCGAGACGCTGATCGACGACACCGAGCCGCCGACGACCGACAGGCTGACAGCACTCGGGTAGCCGTTCGCGAACGTCCACGGTGAAGCACCCACCGATTGCGCAACCGGCGTCAGTTGCACGCCGAAGCCGACAAAACCGTTTTGCGCGATATTGTCTTCACTCCACGACGTGTAGGCCCATGAACTCGAAGAGATAAGCGAATCGATCGCGCGAGGATAATTGACCGGCTGCGCCATATAGTTTCCCCGCAATTTGAGCAACGCCCCGGCCGTGAGGGCCCCGACCGTGATGAGGCGAGCAAAGCCGTTGCAGCAACCGATGTTCTCCCCGGCATTGCCGCTGATCTCCGTGAACGACGTGCAGGATCCGTCCACGTAGATTCCGTCCTTCGAGATGCCGGACAATTGATTCTTCGAGACGATGCACCCTCGGGTGTTGTACAGCGTGATTCCGGAAACGGCGTTCAGTCCGCCGGTCCCGGTGAACGCGATCGACGCACCGCTGGCAACGCCGCTGCCCGTGACATTGCTGGACAGCGTAACGGTCGGGCCATTTCCGTTACCGGAAACCGACGTCACGTAAGTGCCGACCGGGATATTCGCACCAGATACGCCTTGCCCGACCGCACAGCCGCGTGCCGACGGATACGGCGTGAACGTCAACGTGTTGGTTCCCGGCGCCGCGGCAGCCGAGGTCGTGATCGTTTGCGACGTAATGCAGACCATCGGGGTGAAGACGATGGAAGCGCCGCTCGCCACGGTGCCGGTCGTCGGCTTGCTCAGCGTGACCGAATTCGGCGTCACGCCGATCACGAAGGTTCCGGCCGCGATGTTGGTTCCGCTGACGCCCTGTCCGACCGACACCCCTGTCGTTTCATTTCCGGGTGCCCCGAAGCCATAGTTGTCGTTGTAGGTCACCCCCGTCGTGATGGCGAACGTCAACGATGTCGCCGCACTCGGGGCCGACGCGGTGGTCTTGATCGTCGCGCCGAACAGGCCGACACCGGAAAAGATCACGGTCCCGCCGCTCGGCACGGTTGCACTCCGGTCCAGCGTTACCGTCGATGCGCCGGCCGACGCGACCGCGCCGATCGGGACGCTTGTCGCTCCGTTGAAATACCAGGCTGTCATGCCAACGGCAACGCCTGGGGTATTGGCGAAGTTCAGCGTCGTAGATGCCGACGTCGCGGCGATCGTCGTCAACGGGAATCCGTTCTTGTTGTTCGGATCCCATGCGTTGCTGATCATGTTCTGCGAAATGTTGACGTGGATGTTGCTTCCGGCCGGCTGCCACAGTCCGATCGGCGTTCCCGCGGCGTTCTTGATCGTGTTGTTGACGATCGTGATGTTCGAATTATTGAATCCGGCCGTCGCGGTCACGACCAATGCGCCATAGCCGATCGGCCCGTTTGGCGAATTGACTATGGCACCGATGTTGGACTGAACCCCGCACGTATCCAGGACGTTATTGGCGACCGTCACATTGTCGTTGCCGTACGATTGGTAGACGCTCGTCAACTCCGACGCAACATAAATGCCGGCCGCCATCGGATTGTAGATCTGGTTGTCGGTCACCGTGATGTCTTGAGCACCGACAATCGCTATGCCACGCGCATATTTGGTTCCGACGACCCGGTTGCTGGCGATCGTGATCCGGCGGGGCCGGACGCCTTCGTTGAAATAGCCAACCACCGCAAACGCGTCATCGCCGCCGTTGATCACCTCGTTGTTCGTCACGGTGATATCCGAGCTTGCCTTGGTCACATGAATGCCGTCATGCCAGATATTGAGCAGCGTGTTGCCGAACACCTTCCCGTCGGTGCAACTGCGCATGAGCGCGCCGCCGCCGGCCGAGTTGTTGAACTTGCACCCCGAAATTTCAAACTGGCTGCAGTCCTGCAAATTGAGCGAGCCGGCATTCTCGTCCGGGTAATAGGCGGTCGCATTCTTTGAAAAGAACTGCAGATTCTGAATCTTGAAATTACTGGCGCCGCGCCAGTAGATCACCGAATTCTGACCTTGCGATGTCGTGCATTGCAGGATCGCGTCCCACCCGGCTCCGACGATCGACGCCGTTGCAGTCAGCGTATTGCTGTACAGATACGTCCCTGGCGGGAAATACAGCGGGAGTCCGGCGTTGAGCGCCACCTGGAGTGCCGCCGTATCGTCGGTCACGCCGTCACCCATCACCCCGAACCGCCTCACGCTCATCGGGAGATCGACCAGTTCCTGCAGAAGCGGGCGGGCGGTCAGGCCCGTTGCGGTACCCACAACGTATGTGGCCGGAAATTCTGCTGTCATTCAGGCACTCCGTAGCGTCGCAATTCAATCGCGATGCAAAGACATCAATAATGGGGAAATCCGAAGGGAATAAGCACGCGTGATCGTTCGTACGCGCCCGTTTCATAATAAAAGCGGCATTCCCGACAAACAGTGCGCAAAATCACTGAATCCCAATTCGATGCGCACGCAACGATCCGGACTGCCCGCCTCGACATACTCCCCGCAAAAGCGCCTGCACCCAGGTACTTCTTACCCGACCACACCCCCGCCATCGGGAACGATGACCGCCTTTCCACCCGGCTGCGCGGCTCTACCGAAGAAAGATCGGACATATCGGTAAAAATACCGATGCTGTAGTCAAACTACATTTGTACGATTGGTCGCTGCAGAGAATCGCTACATCCGATTCGGCAGCGCCGGGCGGTCCGCGTCGCCGTCCTCGATGTTCGATCGGGCCCAACCGGCCGTAACGATTCCCCGCCTGGCCCGGCATGCCGACGCGCAACCACCCAGCATTGCCGGCCAATGGCGTCCGGTGCGAATCCACCGGACGTGCGCAGCTCCAGACATCATCCGAACAACCGGCAATACGATCATGGAGAGCAACATGCGGGACACACTCTGGCCGGCCGTCGTGCTGGCAGCGACCCTCTGCACCAGCGCCTACGCGGGCGACGCCGATTTCAACGCGCAGGGCGACGCGACCGATGCGTTCGCGTCGGCCGCGGCGGTTCGGCGCGCTGATCTGCTCGTGCGCAAGATGACGCTCGACGAAAAGCTTCAATTCATTCATTCGCAATACGAAATGTCAAAGGTGCCCGGCGGCGGCGCCGGCTACATCCAGGGCGTGCCGCGCCTCGGCATTCCCGACCTGAACATGGTCGATTCGGCGACGGGTTCCGGCAGCACGTCGCAGGCCAGCACGACCTTCCCCGCGACGATCGCCGTCGCCGCGAGCTGGGATCGCCGCCTGTCGTACGACTACGGCAAGCAGGTCGCGATCCAGTTGCGCGCGCAAGGATTCGGCATGGGCCTCGCCGGCGGCACCAACCTCGCACGCGAACCGCGCGGCGGCCGCCTGTTCGAGTATCTCGGCGAGGATCCGCTGCTGGCCGGCGACCTGCTCGCCGAACGCACGCTCGCCACGCAGCGGCAAAAAGTCATCGCGACCATCAAGCACTACGCCGGCAACGAGCAGGAGCACGGCCGCATGGGCGGCAACACGCAGATCGACGAGCGCACGCTGCGCGAGCTCTACCTGCTGCCGTTCGAGATCGCCGCAAAGCGCGGGCGGCCCGGCAGCGTGATGTGCAGCTACAACCGCCTGAACGGCACGTATGCCTGCGAGAACCCTCACCTGCTGAACGACGTGCTGAAGAACGAATGGGGCTTCCAGGGCCAGGTGCAATCCGACTGGGGCGCGACGCACAGCACCGCCGCCGCGATCAACGCCGGGCTCGACGAGGAGGAAGACGTCGGATCGACCGTGTACCTCACACCAGCGGCCGTCAAGCAGGCCATCGCGAACGGCTCGGTGTCGACCGCGCGCCTCGACGACATGGTGCGGCGCAAGCTCGCGGTGATGATCCGCGTCGGCGTGATGGACGATCCGGCCAAGGGCGGCGGCACGATCGATTTCGGCGCCGCGAACCGGTTCGCGCAGGACGCGTCCGAGCAGTCGATCGTGCTGCTGAAGAACGACGGCAACCAGTTGCCGCTCGCCGCGTCGGCGCTGTCGCGTATCGCCGTGATCGGCGGCCATGCCGATGCAGCCGTGCTGTCCGGCGGCGGCTCGGGCAACACGCGCGACCCCGTATCGGGATCGTTCGCGGGATGCGGCGGCCTCACGTTCGGGTCATCGACGGGGTGCAGCTGGTGGCGCAATCCGTGGCTGAAGGTGGACGTGCCGATCGTCGCGGCGATCCGCGCGCTCGCGCCGGCCGCGCAGGTCACGTATGCCGGCAACAGCGATCAGCAGTCGCCATTCCGCGCGTATACGCAGCAGGAGATCGACCAGGCCGCGGCACTCGCGGGCCGTTCGGACGTCGCGATCGTCGTGGTCGCGCAGCCGGCCGGCGAGGATTTCGGTGATCTCCAGAGCCTGAGCCTCGCGAACCCGTCGAACCAGGATGCGCTCGTCGAAGCCGTCGCGCGCGCGAATCCGCACACGATCGTCGTCGTCCAGAGCGGCAACCCCGTGCTGATGCCGTGGAAGGACCAGGTCTCCGCGATCGTCGAGGCGTGGTATCCGGGCGAAGCCGGCGGCAAGGCGATCGCGAACGTGCTGTTCGGCGCGGTCAATCCATCCGGCAAGCTGCCCGTCACGTTCCCCGCGCGCGATCAGGATTCGCCGACCTGGGGGCAAAACGGCGCGTTCGACAACGATCCCGTCTATGCGGAAAAGCTGAACATGGGCTATCGCTGGTATGACGCGCACAACATCAAGCCAATGTTCGAGTTCGGCTACGGGCTGTCGTACACGCACTTCGCATATTCGGGGCTGTCGGTGTCGAAGCAATGGGACGGATCGCTGAGCGTCGCGTTCACGGTGCGCAACGACGGGCGCGTCGCCGGTGCCGAGACGCCGCAGGTCTATCTCGGCGTGCCGTACAAGGACGAACCGCCGAAGCGGCTGGTCGGCTGGGAGAAGATCCGGCTGAATCCGGGCGAGACGCGGCGTGTGCGCGTGACCGTGTCGCCGCGCATGCAGAGCGTATGGGATACGTCGCGTAACGGCTGGCGCGTGGTGCCGGGCGGGACGGTGTACGTCGGTGCGTCGTCACGGGATATCCGGTTGCAGGGGCACTGAGCGGTCATCACCCGCCGGAAGCGCCGCGTGCGTCGTGCGCGGCGCTTCCGTATTCACTCATCCGCAAAGGCGCCCCTTACCGGAACAACAGCGCCAGCACCGTCGCGAGCGCGGCAATCGCGGCGATCCCCGCCGCCATCCCCGCGAGATGCGCGGCGACCACCAGGCCGGCCGGCAATCGCGCGGATGCCGGGCCGCTTGCTCCCCTCGCCGGCCCGGCCCGCGATCGGAACGTAACGCCGGCCATCACACCCCGCTCCCTTCGAGCGTATCGAGCAACGGCCTGGCCAGATGCAGGATCTGGTACACCGTGCCCGCGCCGCGGTCGTCCGGCTCGTGCTCCGAGACGTGTACTCGCGTCAGCCGCCAGCGCAGCGGATCGAGGCTGACGGCGGCCGCGACCGTACCCTGCCGCGCCGCCACGTCGCGATTGCGCTCGACCTCCTGTGCCAGCGTCGCATCGAGGTCGGCGTCCGCCGGAATGTCGATGGCTTCCAGCCGCACGAAGCGTCCCGTCGACGCGCTGCCCTTGCGCGCATCGAGCGCGACCTGCACGTCGATCGGCGCGCGTCCGAAACTGTCCGTCACGACCCGGTAGCGGCCGTCCGTGACGAACCCGGCGAACGCCTGTTCATTGCGCCACAGATAGAGCGATGCATAGCCGTTTTCCGTCGCACCGTAGCGGCCTGCCTCGCGCAGCAGAAACCCCTTGAACACGAGATCCGGCGTGTCGTCCCAGAGCCGGCCGCGCTCGCGCACGCGATTGCGGATGATGTCGAGGTCGTAGTCCGCCGGCAGGCGGTGCACGTAGTACGCGGTCAGCATGATCGACTCCTGGGATTGAACAGGGAGATTCCGAACGGCTCGAGAACAGCGTAGAAGACCTTGAATCATTTGAAAAGGCGATGGCAGAATATTTCAATGATTCATTTCCACAATGGATGAATGCGCGATGAAAACGCTCGACATCGAAGCCGTGCAGGCGTTCGTGCTGACTGCCGACCTCAAGAGCTTCACGCGGGCCGCCGAGGCGATGGACACGACGCAGTCCGCGGTGAGCCTGAAGATCAAGCGGCTGGAAGACGGCCTCGGCCGCCGTTTGCTGGAACGCACGCCTCGGCAGGTTCGCCTGTCGGCCGACGGCACCGCGTTCCTGGAACCCGCGCGCGAACTCGTGGCTGCTCACCAGGGTGCGGTCGGCGCGTTCGGCGCCGGCCAGCGGCGGCTGGTGATCGGCGTGAGCCACCATGTGGTCGGCGCCGATCTGCCGATGCTGCTTCGGCGCATGAGCGAAGCGGAACCGGGGCTCATGCTGGAGATCCGGGTCGCCGCGTCGCGCGACGTGCTCGATGCGTTCGACCGCGGCCAGCTCGACGCCGCCGTCGCGCTGCAGCACGACAGCCGGCGGCTCGACGGGGAAACTCTTCTGTCGGAGTCGTTCGGCTGGATGGCCGCGACCGATTTCGACTACCATCCGCCGCAACCGCTGCGGCTCGCGACGCAGGCCGAGCCGTGCAGCGTGCGTCGCATGGCGATCGGCGCGCTGGACGAGGCCGGTGTCGCCTGGACGGAAGTATTCGTCGGCGGCGGCGTGGCAACGATCGGCGCGGCGGTGTCCGCGGGGCTGGCCGTCGCCGCGCTCGGACATCGCGTGGCGCCTGCCGGGACGGTCGACGTGGGCGCGCGATACGGGCTGCCGCCCTTGCCGGCGCGCGACGTGGTGCTCTACTCGAACCTGACCGATGCGCGGGCCCGGCAGGCGCTGCGCACGCTCGGTGCGGCGCTGCGGTCGTCGGTCGGCGCACGTTGAGGTTGCGCTTGAACAACCTGGGGAACAATATGCGCCCGTTGGACGAACTGATAAACGAACGCAATTCAGCGCTCCCGACGTTGATCGAATGGGCGGCAGCAGCCCGTCACCATTGCGAAATACTGCCGGCATCCGATCGGCGTGGCGAAGTGCTTTCAGCACTTCAGGTATCCACGCGTTCGACCCTGGGAGCAATCGCCTATTCGACCGGCGGCATCCTGGTGGACGGAGGCTACCTTCGTCTGCTCGGCTCAGGCCATCCCAGACTGCTCAGAGACATCGTCGGCTGGAACACCGGGCGATCGTCCGGTTTCCTATTGATCGCAGACGATGCCGTCGGCGGCTTCTTCGCGTTGAACGGAGGCGCATTCGGGGAAGATACGGGTTCGGTGTATTACTTTGCACCCGACACCTTGGGATGGGAGCCCCTCGAGGTCGGGTACAGCGACTTCGTGCGGTGGTTGCTCAGCGAGAAGCTGCGCGACTTCTATGCGAGCTTGCGCTGGGCAGGCTGGCAAGCGGATGTCCAGCATCTGACGACGGATCAATGCTTCAACTTCTATCCGTTTCTGTGGACGAAAGAAGGCTCGGTGGAACACAGCAGCCGCAAGGCGGTCAGCGTGTCCGAGCTGTACGCGCTTCATGTCAGCCCTGGATCCGGGGCGCCACGCCAACCCTGAACCTGTCCGCATTTTTGTGGGCGAGGCGGTTGAACAGCACGTTATCCGCGCGCCTGCATAAATCGCTCTCCGAACAGGATAGCAAACTGGTTCATCGCTGATTTCCAGTCGAAGGCGGACCGCAC
>NZ_NKFM01000051.1:0-138386 GCF_002223085.1 Burkholderia sp. HI2714
CTCATACACCGCCTCCAACGTCAGTTCCTGTCGTCTGGCGATCTCTTTCGCTCGCACGCCGTCGCTGAACATCAGAATCGTCCGCGACCGGTCTCGTATTCGCCAATCACGACGGCTTCTCGCCATCGCTTCAAGCTTTGTACGTTCTTCCTGCGTCAGTTCCAGCGCTTTCAATGCCATCAGCTTCGTTGCTCGTCCCGTCCAGTTCGAACCATGATTGTAGAGACATTTCATGTCGAAGGCTTACGAGAAGCGCGTGCCCGTGCTGTACAAGGCGAGGATGTGGGATCGCTACGCGGCGACCCATCGCGACACGGTGTTCGCGATCGAGGACGATTTCGCGTCGGTGTTCGGCAAGGCGTTTCTGGCGGCGTACGACGCGGAAGTGGAAAGCTATCGCGGCAGCGGCCGGCATTGAGCGTCGAACGGCACACCCGGCGCCGGTAGCGGGCGGTGCGTGCCGGCGGCGGCGTCAGGTGCCCGTTTCATGCGAGGCGACCTTGTTTCGCCCCGTTTCCTTCGCGTGGTACAACGCCTCGTCGGCCGCCTTGATCACCGACTCGACCTCTTCTTCCTGTTCGGGCACCCAGCTGGCCACGCCGATGCTCGCGGTGACGCGCCCGAATTCGCTTTCCGCATGTTCGATCGCGAGCCCGTCGATGGCCGCCCGAATCCGTTCGGCGATCTCGGTCGCGCCCGTGGCCGGCGTATCGGGCAGGATCACGACGAATTCCTCGCCGCCATAGCGGGCCGCGGTATCCGCGGGGCGCCGGATGTTGTCGCCGATGCACCGTGCAACCGCGGCCAGCGCGTCGTCGCCGGCCTGGTGGCCATACGTGTCGTTGTAGGACTTGAAACGGTCGACGTCGACGAACAGCAGCGAAAACACCGAGCGGGCACGGCGTGCGCGGCGCCATTCGAGGTCCAGCACTTCCCCGAACGAGCGGCGATTGTTGAGCCCGGTGAGGCCGTCGGTGCGCGCGAGCATCACCAGCTCGGATTCGGCCCGCATCCTGCGCCGCAGCTGGGTGCCCAGCAAAAAGGACAGCACGATGAACGCCGCGCCGAAGGTCGCCACCAGCGCGCCGATCGTGATCGCGCGCCGCCGCCACGCCGCGTAGATGTCCTGCTCCGCCTCGGCGACCATGATGATCAGCGGTAGGCGCGGCAGTGTCTTGAAGTAGTACAGGCGGCGCACGTGGTCGATCGTCGAGGTCTCGATGAACGAACCTTCGGGCGCCGTCATGAAGTGGCGAAACGTCGCCGCCTTGCTGATGTCGCGGCCGATGGTGTGCACGTCGTACGGCTGGCGCATGAACATGATGCCGTTCCGGCCGACCAGCGAGATCGCCCCGTGCGAGCCGAGCGCGAGGCCGGCAAACAGCGTATGGAAATACTCGAGATTGACCGCGATCAGCGCAATGCCGGCAAACGAGCCGTCCGGATTCGACACGCGGCGCGTCAGTGCCACGCTGAGCGAGCCGCCGCGCAGGCGGGACGCAAACGGATCGCTGATGTAAAGCCCGGCGTTCGGATTGTCCCGGTGAACCGTAAAGTATTTGCGGTCGCCGAAATTGCCTTGTCGCGGCACGTCGTTCGCCGAATCGAGGATGATGTTGCCGGCCGCATCCAGCACGAGCATCGAGCCGAGAAATTGCGCGGTCATCGCATGATCGAACAGGACGGCGCGCCGCAGGGCCGGCGTGGCCGCCATGACGTCCTGTCGCTGGAGGCCCTGGATCACCGCCTCCAGCGACAGGCCGTACAACTCGATATTGCGCTCGATGTCGCGCTCGGCGACGAGCGCCAGATTTCGCGACGTCTCGCGTGCGCGGTCGAGCGCGTCCTGACGGCTCTGAAACAACTGCAACACGCAGAGGCCCATCAGCGCGCACGCTATCAAGGTCCCCGCCAGCACAACGTAGTACGGCGCTGCCGACCGCGGATGCATCCGTGTCCTCTCAGGTTGGGCCGATGCTGACGCACCGGTTGTTATGGTTTCTTCTGAAGAAGCTATACCAAAAAGTATGACGTTCGGGTACGAGGTGCAGTCCGGACTTGCCAGCTTGCCGGTCATGTGAGCTGAACAGTATCGGGCGGAAGGGGCCGGCGTCCATTCACCGGGGGGGGATGCGGCGCGCGTCGTTGCTGGTGACGGAATTGAAACAATCCGCCCGCAGTGACACGCATATTGAAATGCCGAGGGGGTTGCCGTTCGAATGCACGGCTGGAGCGAGACGCTGGCAAGCGACCGGGCGCGCTGCCCGGCCCACGCCGATCGCGTGCGCGACGCCGGCAGCGCCGCGCACGCGATCGATCGACGACCGTCAGACGGCCATCACCGTCACCGACTTCGTGACGAGGTACGGCTCGAGCGCTTCGGGGCCGCCTTCCGACCCGTAGCCCGAGTCCTTCACGCCGCCGAACGGCATTTCCGGCCAGGGCGTCGCCGGCTGGTTGATCCACAGCATCCCGACTTCGAGGCGCTGCGTGAGCAGGTGCACGTTCGCGAACGAACGCGTGAACGCGTAGCCGGCAAGACCGAACGGCAGGCGGTTCGCTTCCGCGATCGCGTCCTCGAGCTTGTCGAAACCGCGAATCGCGGCGACCGGGCCGAACGGCTCGTTGTTGAACACGTCCGCTTCGAGCGGCACGTTCGCGATCACGGTCGGCGCGAAGAAGTTGCCTTCCGAGCCGATCCGCTCGCCGCCGGTTTCGATGCTCGCGCCGACCTTGCGCGCGTTGTCGATGACCGCCGCCATCGCGGTCAGCCGGCGCGGGTTCGCGAGCGCGCCGAGCGTCGTGCCTTCCTCGAGGCCGTTGCCGACCTTCAGCCCTTCGGCATGCTTGACCAGCGCGCGCGTGAATTCGTCGCGGATGCTGTTGTGCACGAGGAAGCGCGTCGGCGAGATGCAGACCTGCCCCGCGTTGCGGAACTTCGCGCCGCCGGCCGCCTTCACCGCGAGCGCGACGTCGGCGTCTTCGGCCACGATCACCGGCGCGTGCCCGCCCAGCTCCATCGTCGCGCGCTTCATGTGCAGGCCCGCCATCGCGGCGAGCTGCTTGCCGACCGGCGTCGAACCCGTGAACGTGACCTTGCGGATCACCGGGTGCGGGATCAGGTACGACGAGATTTCGGCCGGATCGCCGTACACGAGGCCGATCACGCCGGCCGGCACGCCTGCATCGACGAAGGCGCGCAGCAGCGCGGCCGGCGACGCGGGGGTTTCTTCCGGCGCTTTCACGAGGAACGAGCAGCCGGTGGCCAGTGCGGCGCTCAGCTTGCGCACGACCTGGTTGACCGGGAAATTCCACGGCGTGAAGGCGGCGACCGGGCCGACCGGCTCCTTCACGACCGTCTGCTGCGCGCCGAGGTTGCGCGGCGGCACGATCCGGCCGTACACGCGGCGGCCTTCGTCCGCGAACCATTCGATGATGTCCGCCGCCGACAGCACTTCGACGCGCGCTTCGGTGAGCGGCTTGCCCTGCTCCTGCGTCATCAGCTGCGCGATCGCGTCGGCGCGTTCACGCACCAGCGCGGCCGCCTTGCGCATCGTCGCCGCGCGCTCGTGCGCGGGCACCTTGCGCCAGGCCTCGAAGCCGCGTTGCGCGGCGGCGAGCGCACGGTCGAGATCGGCGATGCCCGCGTGGGCCACCTTGCCGATCGGCTTGCCGGTCGCCGGGTTCACGACCTCGATCGTCTTGCCGCTCGCGGCGTCGACCCACTCGCCGTCGATCAGCAGTTGCGTATCCGTATAAGTCACGTTAGCCATCCAGACACCCCTACATTGCGTCGATAAACGCGCGCTGCCGCGAACGGCCGCGCGCCGGTTGACAGAAAAAGCCACGCCGCCGGCGCGGGCACGCACCCGGCGGCAGTGACGGCGGGCACGCCGGCCCGCCCTCGTTCCGCATGGGGCCGCGCTCAGCGCGCGGCCGCCGTCGCCTTGCGGAGTTTCGCGACGTCCGCCGCCTGCACGGCCGGCGCGCCGTTGTTCCAGCCGGCGCGCATGAACGTCAGCACGTCGGCGATCTGCCGGTCGTTCAACTGGTTCGAGAATGCCGGCATCGGATACGCGGACGGCACGCCATCGATCACGAGCGTCTCGCTGCCGTTCAGCGTCACGTTGATCAGCGACGCGGCATCGGCTTCGAGCACGTTCGGATTGCCGGCGAGCGGCGCGAGCAGCGGCGCGTAACCGCGCCCGTCCGCGCCGTGGCAATGCAGGCAGTAAGCGTTATACACCTTCGCGCCCGGATCGGCCGCCGGCCGGCCCAGCACGACCTGTGTCGCCTTCGGATCATAGCTGTACGGCGGCGCGCCCGTGCCGCCCGCCGCCGGCAGCGATTTCATGTAACGCGAAATCGCCGTCAGATCGTCGTCGGAGAGCGCCTGCGTGCTGTGGTTGATCACGCTGACCATCGAGCCGAACGCGGTCGCATGGCGGTTCGCGCCGGTCTTCAGGAACTGCGCGACCTCCGCCTCGTTCCAGCGGCCGAGCCCCGTGTTGGGCTCGCCGGTCAGGTTCGACGCGAACCAGTTGTCGATCGGCGCGCCCGACAGGAACGCCGCGCCGCCTTCGTCGAGCGCCTTCTCCTGGAAGCCGACGCCGCGCGGCGTGTGGCACGACCCGCAGTGCCCGAGCCCCTGCACGAGATACGCGCCGCGGTTCCACATCGCGTCCTTGGCCGGCTTGTCGGCGTAAGGCGTCGTGTCGAGGAACACCTTGTTCCACAACGCGAGCGGCCAGCGCATGTTGAGCGGCCACGGGATGTCGGACGGCCGGTTCGCCTGCTTCACCGGTTCGACGCCGTGCATGAAATACGCGTACAGCGCCTTCACGTCGTCGTCCTTCAGCTTCGCGTACGACGGGTACGGCATCGCCGGATACAGGTTGTGACCGTCCTTCGCGACGCCCTTGCGCAACGCGCCGGCGAAGTCGGCTTCGGTATAGCCGCCGATGCCCGTCTCCGGATCGGGCGTGATGTTGGTCGTGTAGATCGCGCCCATCGGCGTGACCATCTTCAGGCCGCCGGCGAACGGCGTGCCGCGCGGCGCGGTGTGGCACGCGACGCAGTCGCCCGCTTTCGCGAGATACGCACCGCGCGCGACGAGGGCGCTGTCGGCCGGCGCCGCCTGCGCGGCATGCGCGGCCGTGCCGGCCAGCAGTGCGGACACGGCGAGCAACGACCTGCCGAGCATCTTCAGGGTGAGATTTTGCATGTTCGTCGCCTCCCCTCAAGCCGTCTTCAACTGGTCGCCGACCGGCAGCTTGCGCAGCCGCTTGCCGGTTGCCGCGAAGATCGCGTTCGACACCGCCGCGGCTGTCGCGGCCGTACCCGGCTCGCCGATCCCGCCCGGCGCCTCGCCGCTCTTCACCAGATGGACCTCGATCGGCGGCGTCTCGTTGATCCGCAGCATCCGGTAGTCGGTGAAGTTGCTCTGCACGACGCGGCCCTCCTCGATCGTGATCTCGCCGTACAGCGCGCCGGTGATCCCGAAAATGATGCCGCCCTGCACCTGCGCCTCGATCGTGTTCGGGTTGACGACCATGCCGCAATCGACCGCGCACACGACACGCTTCACCTGTACCTCGCCGTTATCCACCGCGACATCGACGACGATCGAGAAGAAGCTGCCGAACGCATGCATCACCGAGACGCCGCGCCCTTGCCCCGTCGGCAGCGCCGGGCCGCCCCAGCCGGCCGCCTTCGTCGCGACGTCGAGCACGTTGAGCGCGCGCGGCGTCTTGCCGAGCAGCGCGCGGCGGTATTGCACCGGGTCGGTCTTGGTCTGCGCGGCCAGTTCGTCGATGAAGCTCTCGACCACGAACGTGCCGCGCGTCGGGCCAACGCCGCGCCAGAACGCGGTCGGCACGTGGCGCGGCTCCTGGCGCACGTAGTCGACCAGCTGGTTCGGCAGGTCGTACGGCAACTCGGCCGCGACTTCGATCGCGTCGGGATCGACGCCGTCCTTGACCGCGGGCGGCGCGAAGCGCGCGAGGATCGACGAGCCGACGATCCGGTGCTGCCACGCGACCGGCTTGCCGTTCGCGTCGAGGCCGGCCGAGATCCTGTCGTAGTAGCACGGCCGGTACATGTCGTGCTGCACGTCTTCCTCGCGCGTCCAGACCACCTTCACCGGCGCGTTGACCTGTTTGCCGACCTTCACGGCCTGGCCGATCATGTCCGTCTCGAGCCGCCGGCCGAAGCCGCCGCCGAGCAGGTGGTTGTGCACGACGATCCGGTCGGGCGCGAGGCCCGTGAGCTGCTGCACGGTGTCGCGTGCCCGCGTCGGCACCTGCGTGCCGACCCAGATCTCGCAGCCGTCGCCGCGCACGTGCACCGTGCAGTTCACCGGTTCCATCGTCGCGTGGGCGAGCAACGGCTGTTCGTAGACGGCGTCGACGCGCGTCTTCGCATTCGCGAATGCCTTGTCGACGTCGCCGTCCTTGCGTGCGACCGCGCCCTTGCCGTTCGCCGCCGCCTGCGCGAGATCCGCGAACAGATCCTTCGTCGAGACCTTCGCGCCCGCGCCCTCGTTCCACTTCACGACCAGCGCCGACGCGCCGCGCTTCGCGGCCCACGTGTGATCGCCGACCACCGCCACCGCGTTGTCGACGCGCACGACCTGGCGCACGCCGGGGATCTTCTTCGCGGCCGTGTCGTCGACGCTCGCGACCGTGCCGCCGAACACCGGGCTGTTCACGATCACCGCGTACAGCATGCCGGGCAGGCGCACGTCGAGCCCGAACTGGGCCGTGCCGTCGACCTTCTCCGGCGAATCGAGCCGCTTCGCGGGCGTGCCGATCAGCTTGAAATCCGCCGGCTTCTTCAGCGCGACGTCCTTCGGCACCGGCAGCTTCGCCGCCGCGTCGGCGAGCTGGCCGTACGACGCGCGCCGGCCGCTCGGCGGATGCTGCACTTCACCGTTCGCGGCGCGGCAGGTTGCCGGGTCGACGTTCCATTGCTTCGCGGCGGCCGCGACCAGCAGCGTGCGTGCGGTCGCACCGGCACGACGCAGCGGTTCCCACGCGTAGCGCACCGACGTCGAACCGCCGGTGAGCTGGCCGCCGAGCAGCGGATCGAGGAACAGCTTCTCGTTCGGCGGCGCATGGTCGAGCGTCACGCTCGACAGCGGCACTTCAAGTTCTTCCGCGATCAGCATCGGCAGTGCCGTATAGACGCCTTGCCCCATCTCGACCTTCGGCATCACCAGCGTGACCTTGCCGGCGCGGTCGATCTGCACGAACGCGTTCGGTGCGAAGACGCCCGGTTGAGCCGGTTCGGCGGCGTCGCCGCCGATCACCGAACGACGCGCATCGTCACCCGCGGCCGGCATGCTGAAGCCGAGCAGCAATCCGCCGCCGGCCGCCGCGCCCAGCGACATGCCGAGCTTGAGGAACGAACGGCGCGACACGCCCGCGCCGGCCCGACCGGCTTCGATCAGTCCTCGTGACATGTCAGGCCTCCTTGGCGGCTTGCTTCACGGCCGCGCGAATCCGGTTGTACGTGCCGCAGCGGCAGATGTTGCCGGCCATCGCCGCGTCGATGTCGGCGTCGCTCGGGTTCGGGTTCGACGCGATCAGCGCGGTGGCGGCCATCACCTGCCCCGACTGGCAATAGCCGCACTGGACGACGTCGAGCGCGCGCCATGCCTGCTGGACCTTGTGGCCGGCCGGCGTCGCGCCGACGGCTTCGATCGTCGTGATCTTGCGGCCGGCGACGGCCGCGACCGGCAGCACGCACGAGCGCGCGGCGACGCCGTCGAGATGCACGGTGCAAGCGCCGCACTGCGCGATCCCGCAGCCGAACTTCGTGCCGGTGAGGCCGACGACGTCGCGCAGCACCCAGAGCAAGGGCATGTCGTCGGGGGCGTCGACCGAGCGGGTTTCGCCGTTGATGTTGAGGGTGATCATTCAGCCTCCGGGGCCGGTGTATGGGGGAAGCGACGCGAACGATGCGCCACGTGGAGTTGTCATCGCCGCCGCACGCTGGGCGGCGGGTGCCGTGCGGCCCGGGTGGGAGCGGGCCGCGACGGGGATGCTGCCTGGTTATTCGGCGACGTCGATGCCCGACAGCACCTTGATGACCGGCGGCGCGGTGAACCAGTCGGCCGACTTCGTGCGGAATTCGCCGAAATACGGGCTCGCGAGGTGCGCGTCGAAGGCGGCCTGGTCGTCGTAGATCTCGTACAGGTGCAGGTTCGGCGAGCCGTCCTGCTCGCGGAACAGGTCGTAGCGCCGGTTGCCCGGCTCGTTGCGCGTCTTCGCGACCATGCTGCGCAGCTCGGCCTCGGCGGCCGCCGCGTGTTCGGGTTTCAGGAACAGGGAAGCAATCACGTGAAGCGCCATCTTGTCTTTCTCCTATCGTCGATAGCGGAATCGAGCATGCCACAAGCCGGCGTCGCGTGACGCCAGCGTGCAGCCGTTGTATGTCGCCGTGGCGAGGCGTCAGGCCAGTTCGTCCGGGCCCACGCGCACGACGACCTTGCCGAAGTTCTTGCCGGCCAGCAGGCCGATCAGTGCTTCCGGCGCATCGGCGAGATCGGGGACGACGTCCTCGCGCGTCTTCACCTTGCCCTGCGCGACCCATTCGCTCATTTCCTTCATGAACGTCGCATAGCCGGTTGCATAGTGATCCATGATGATGAAACCCTGCATCCGGATGCGCTTGCGCAGGATCGTGCCCATCAGTGCCGGCACGCGGTCGCGGCCGGTCGACACGGCCTTGTCGTCGTAGGCCGCATCGTTGTAGTGCGCGATGATCCCGCACACGGGCACGCGCGCATGGTCGTTGAGCAGCGGCCACACCGCGTCGAACACGGCCCCGCCGACGTTCTCGAAATAGATGTCGATGCCGTTCGGGCACGCTTCCTTCAGCTTCGCGGCGAACGCCGGATCGCGGTGGTCGACGCACACGTCGAAACCGAGCGTATCGGTCACGTACGCGCACTTGTCGGCGCCGCCCGCGACGCCGACCACGCGGCAGCCCTTCAGCTTGGCGATCTGGCCGACCACGGCGCCGACCGCACCGCTCGCCGCCGCGACCACCACGGTTTCGCCGGCCTTCGGCTCGCCGATCTTCAGCAGTCCGGTATAGGCGGTGAAGCCCGGCATGCCGAGCACGCCGAGCGCGTATGACGGATGGGCGAAGTCGCGGCCGAGCGGAATCAGGTCGCGGCCGTCGGACAACGCATAGTCCTGCCAGCCGGCGCCCGCCACCACCAGGTCGCCTTCGCGGAACGCCGGCAGGTTCGACGAGACGACCTGGCTGACGGTGCCGCCGACCATCGGCTGGCCGAGTTCGGCCGGCGGTGCATAGGACGGTGCGTCGCTCATCCGGCCGCGCATGTACGGGTCGAGCGACAACCAGACCGTGCGCAGCAGCACCTGGCCGGCGCCGGGCGTCGGGACGTCACCGGATTCGGTGCGGAAGTTGCCCGGCGTCGGCGCGCCGACCGGGCGCGAATTCAGGATGATCTGGCGATTTGCGGTCTTGCTTTGCGGCATGTGAGCCTCCGTCAACAGGAATGGACGTGCTTCGTGGGCACGATCGGATCAGGGATGGACCAGCGGGAGACGCACGCAGGCGGCTGCATCGGCGCTCAGGCCGTCGCGGCTGCGTGCATGCGGTTGAATCAATCGGGACAGCGTAACGCGGTGTGACACGTTCGTCATGCGTGGTTGAGTAGACCAGTCGTCTAGAATCAGGGTAAAAACAAGGCGCGCCGATGCGCGCCCGGGTTACGACTGCACGCCACTCGGCTCGAGCGGCGGCAGGTTCAGCATGCGCCGCGTTTCGATCATCGCTCTTTCGAGCGGCTTGCGGTTGCGGTGAATCTTTTCCAGCAGCGTCGCGCCCAGCCACAGCTCGTAGAGGATGGCGGCCGTATGCGACGGATCGGCGACCCCGCTCAGCGAACCGTCGGCCAGCCCGGCCTCGATGCCGCCCGCGAGCCGCTCGATGATCTGGCTCGTGCCGTTCCGCAGCACCGCGCGCATCGCTTCCGACAGGTCCGACACTTCCGCGCCGAGCTTCACCGCGAGGCACTTGCCTTCCGGATCGTCCGCGCATTGCGTGTGCAGCCAGTTGCGCCAGTACGTCATCAGGCGCTCGGCGCCCGTGCCGGCCTGATGCTTGAACAGGTTGTCGAGGTGCGCGAGATAGCCGTCGAAATACGATTCGAGCAGCGCTTCGCCGAATGCCTCTTTCGAGCCGAAGTAATGGTAGAACGAGCCCTTCGGGATGCCCGCCGCAGCGAGAATCTCGTTCAGGCCAACCGCCGAAAACCCCTTGTGGAGCATAATCGGCTTGGCGATATTCAGGATGTGCTGGCGGACTTCCGCGCCCGAAGATGCATTCATGATGGCGTATGTTAGCAACGATTAGACCGGTCGTCTAGTAACGTCGAGACGGCATGTTGAGCGGCACTTTACCCGATCCCCGCCGGCCGCCCAAACGTCGCGGCGGCATGCCTCGCTCCTGCCCCGCCCTCCCGCACGCGTGGCGTCACACGCACGACTCGGTTTCGTCGCAGGCGTTTCATCGATCTCCCGCATAAATACGCGCGGCGCATATGCCGGCAATCGAGCCGTTTCGACCGGCATTGCACACGTGTGCAATGCGCCGGATCGTCGTTGTCGCCTCCCGAAACCGTGACCAGGAACGTCCATGACCGCTTCGAAACCCGAACGCCCGTCCGCGCCGAACCGCCGGCGCTTCATCCAGCGCGGCGCCGCGCTGACCCTGTCGCCGCTCGTCGGCACGCTGGCTGCCTGCGGCGGCGACGGCAACCCGACGTCCGCGTCGTCGTTCGCCGCCGCCGGCGCCGCGGACGCATCCGCGCGCAGCTACGGCATCGCCGACCGCTCGATCACGATCAACGTCGTCAATGCGATCCCGTCGACGACGCTCGCGTACGGCAACGCGGCAAGCCAGAGCGGCTCGCTGCCGCAGGCGTCGCAAACGCAGGTCGCGACCGGGCAATCGACGGCCGTCAGTGCGTCGAACAGCTGGGGCGATTGCACGGGATCGTTCGGCCTTGCCGGCGGCGACGCATCGTTTGCCATTTCATACACGCATCCGTTCGGGTCGCAACCGACCACCGTCAGCGTCACCCCGTCGGCCGGCTACGTGTCGGGCGCCGACGCCGCCACGTTTCCCGGTCACGACTCGGTCGCGAATCTCACGCTGTATCGCGGCGTCCCGACCGCGAACGGCGCGTGGGTCGTCCCGCTCGCGCAGCTCGCGACGCCGCCGGCCAACAACTGCCAGGATTTCGCGAACAGCATGTTCGGCAGCAACGTGCGCACGGCCGCGGCCATCCAGTCCGCCTATCAAAGCACCGGCCCGCTCGGCTACGTGCCGCCCGCCGACTTCACCGGCGGCCAGCTCGCGGGCTTCGTCGCGCAATGGGTGCAGCGCTGGCAGAGCGGCGCGGCCTATGGCGTGCTGCCCGCTGCCGATGCGCAACTCATCGACGCGCTGAAGCAGTACGTGTCCGGCGCGTCGAACGCCGGCCCGCTGACGATGTGGGTGCCGCAGATCGCGTGGCAGGCCGGCTCCGATCCGGCGGTGTTCGCGCTGACGGGCTATCGCGCGTTTCCGTTCGTCGATGCACAGGGCAACTGGAACACGAGCACGCTGTCCGCGTTCCTGACGCTGCTGGCGGCCGGCTCGCATATCGTTGCGATCAGCGCGACGGGCGACCTGCCGGCGGGCGTCACGATGCAGGCGTTCGACAGCTTCATGGGCGCGAGCGGGCTGACGACGTCGACGGATATCGGCAACTCGCACTACGCGTCGGTGTTGAACACGACGGGCCGCTATTACCTGAGCGTCGGCAGCGATTTCGCGCCGGCGAACTGCGGGCTGATCCTGTCGTTCCTGTACGGGCGCACGGTGAACAACCTGCTCGCGGGCGCAGGCACCTACAACACGTTCATCCAGCTCGAAGGCTGGCAGGCTGGCGGTTCGCGGCACAACGCCGACTATGCGACGTATCAGCAGACGCTGTGGAACATCTCGACGTACGGTGCGTCCGCGTATAGCGAGAAGCGCGCGACGTCGATCTTCCTCGCGCCGGCCGGGTGGACGCCGCAGATCTATCAGACGACGCGGATGATGCCGTACGTCGGCGCCTATGCGCAGTCGAACGGCTCGCCGCAGGGTTGGCTCGACACGTCGCTCGTCACGATTCCGGCGGATGCGCCGGCGTTGCCGTCGCGGTATGTGTCGAGTTGATGGGTATCGGTGGATGGGCGGGCGACCGGGGGTGCAAGGGGCTCGGTCGCTTGCCTGCCCGTTTCAGGCTTCTGGCGTGCGTCGCCTTCGGCTGACGCACGCTCGTGGTTTCTCCTTCAGCGCGGCGGCGCTTCGTCCGCGCGCTTTCGCGTGCGTGCCCTCCGCTCGTCCCGTTGTGCCGCTGGCGCTGCCTTGGCGCCACGCAGCGCCGACCGGCGCGAGAGTGCCGTCATTTCGCGCCGCAGCGCATCGAGTTCCTTGGCCCGTGCCGCATCGGCTGCCTGCGCGCCGTCGAGTTGCCCTTGAAGCACGCCGCATCGATGCAGCGCGTCGCCGAGTTGCGCCTGCAGCGCGGCCACCTCCTTCCGCTGCTGCGCATCGCGCTGCTCCGTGCGCAATGCCGCTGCCTCGAGTTCCTTCTGCATCCGCGCGGCCGCGAGCCGCTCGCGATCGATCTCCTGAAGCGCCCGCTTCTCTGACGCGCGCAAGCGCTCCTCGGCCCGGCCGGCATCGTCGCGCAGCCGGTCGAGCTGGGTGGTGAAATCCGCCCGTGCCTGCGCAAGTGCGCGGTCGCCTTCCGCGTTGTCGGCCGTGAGGCGTTCGATGTCCGCTTGCAGCGCTTGCCGCGATGCGTCGTCCGCCGCCCTCGCCTGTTCCAGTTCCTGAATGCGCACCTGCGCGGCCAGCAGCGCGGCCGTGCGCTGCTCCAGCGCGGTTTCCGTGCGGGCCAGTTCGGCCTGCAGTGCCGCGACTTCCGCCTTCGCCACCGCCCGCTCGGCCTCGACTTCCGCGCGCAATGCGTCGAGCGCGCCGGCCGCGTCGGCGCTCGACCGATTCCATAGCGCCGCCACCAGTTCACCGGCGGCCGCCTGCAGATCGGCCGGCAGATCGGGATGCTCGATGCGCACGCGACTCTTTTCCCGCAACTCGGCCCAGAACTCGCCGAGGACAGCCGTCGGCGTGCTCATGCTGCCCTTGCGGACGAGCTGGTACAGGCGGTTCGCGGTCGGCGTGATGCCGAAACGGAAGAACAGCAGCGCGCAGGCTTCGCGATACAGCTCGCGGGTTTTCGGGAAGTCGGCCTTGAGGCGCTCGATTTCGGCGGTCAGGCGGGATTCGTCGGCAGCGAGATCGGACATGGCGGGGTTGGGCGGGTGATTTTGTAAATAATATAACGTAAACCGTTAAATATCCAATTCATCACGGTGGTTTATTTGACATTATTTCTATAATGTCGAGATAACTGAACTCCGCATCGCGTACAAGCTTGCCGAGCACAACACGTCATCCCGACTTCCTCCCAACCCGCCCGCACGCCCAAACGCCTCTGCAATCGGCGCAAAAAAACCGTCAACACTGCGCGATTGAAAGCCGACCGCCGGCCGCGACGTGCGCATCGTCATGCGCGCCCCTCCCCGGTCGCGCGCCCTGCCCCTCAATCTCATACGCAAAGCCCCCGTTGACAGTATGCATATGCATAGATACCGTTCCGTCATGGAGCGGCGCGTGATCCGGTCATCGGAGACGGCCGCCTTGCACCGGGCCGGCGGTCCTGCCGGCGTCACGGTGCAATCGAACCGGCGACGCGAATGGCGCGGCGCGCCCCCGTTCGCCAACGACTCGTCCGCCCAGCTTGCAACCCGATCAGGAACGCAACATGAGTACACGCGAAGTCGTCATCTGCCACCCCGTCCGGACACCGATCGGTACGTTCAACGGGTCCCTGAAGGACACCCCGGCCACCGAGCTCGGGGCGATCGCCATCCGCGAAACCTTGCGGCGCAGCGGCCTCGACGGCGCGGCGATCGACACGGTCGTGCTGGGCAACGTGATCCAGGCCGGCAACAAGATGAATCCGGCCCGGCAGGCCGCCATCGGAGCGGGCCTGCCGGTCAAGGTGCCGGCGCTCACGGTCAACCGTGTCTGCGGCTCCGGCGCGCAGGCGGTCGTCAACGCCGCGCAGGAGATCCTGCTGGGCTACGCGAATGCGGCGATCGCCGGCGGCATGGAAAGCATGGAGCGCGCCCCGTACCTGCTCGACGGCGCACGCTCGGGTTACCGGATGGGCGACGCGCCGATCCGCGACAGCATGCTGCGCGACGGCCTCGTCGATGCGTTTTCCGACCAGCATTCGGGTTGGCATACCGAAGATCTCGCGAGCCAGCTCGACATCTCGCGCGATCGCCAGGATCGCTGGGCGCTCCGCTCGCAGCAGCGCTTTTCCACCGCGCTGGCGGACGGCAAGTTCGACGCCGAACTCGTGCCGGTCGACGTCCTGCAGCGCAAGACGCGCGTCGCGTTTGCGCGCGACGAGACGCCGCGCCCCGACACGACGCTCGAAGCGCTCGCGAAGCTGAAGCCGGCGTTCCGCCCGGACGGCACGATTACCGCGGGCAATGCGCCGGGCCTGAACAGCGGCGCGGCGGCGATGCTGGTCGCGGATCGCGCGTTCGCCGACACGCACGGGATTGCGCCGAGTGCGCGGCTGGTTGCATTCGGCGTCGCCGCCGTCGAACCCGGCATGTTCGGGCTCGGCCCCGTGCCGGCCGTCCGGATCGCGCTGGAGCGGGCGGGCTGGACGCTGGCCGACGTCGAGCGTTTCGAGATCAACGAAGCGTTTGCGGTCGTGCCGATCGCGGTGGCGGCGCAGCTTGGCATCGCCGAGGAGATCGTCAACGTCGAAGGCGGCGCGATTGCGCACGGTCATGCGATCGGGGCGACGGGCGCGGTGCTGACGACCCGCCTGATCCATTCGATGCGGCGCGACGGCATCAAGCGCGGCGTCGTCACCCTGTGCATCGGCGGCGGCCAGGGCATCGCGCTGGCGATCGAGACGCTTTGAGTCGAAGCTGACGCGGTCGCATCGACGATTCG
Source organism: Burkholderia sp. HI2714 (assembly GCF_002223085.1). Classification (NCBI taxonomy): domain Bacteria; kingdom Pseudomonadati; phylum Pseudomonadota; class Betaproteobacteria; order Burkholderiales; family Burkholderiaceae; genus Burkholderia; species Burkholderia sp. HI2714. Next base: position 15,121 of record NZ_NKFM01000051.1, read on the forward strand.
GAGGAAAGGAAAACGCCGCGGGCGATGCGGCCCGCGGTGGGGGCTTCCCGAGTCACGGTGCAGCCAGCCACCTTCTCGGCGGCACGTCGCCACATCGGCGGGCGGCCCGCAGGTTTTCGACCGCATCGCGCACGGATTCGGCGATTCCGCCCGTGTCACCGATCTGGGCCCTGGCTGTCGCTTACCCGAGCGGCACGACGCTCCCGAGCAAAATCCGCACGAGCGTCGCCTGGCGCGTGACGCCCGTCTTCGAGAAAATCGCGCGCAGATGGGTGCGCGCCGTGTTCTTGCTGATCCCCGATTCTTCCGCAGCCTCTTCGAGCGTCAGCCCGTTCGTCAGCAGCAGCGCGAGCGACGTCTCGGCGGGCGTCAGGTCGAACAGCTTGCGGATGATTTCCTGCGCGCCCTGCGGCTTGCGGTCGGGATCGCGCAGGAACAGCGTGACGGCCGGCCGCCGCTTGTTGTCCTCCGACCAGTCGGACAGCAGCACCGTGCGTACCAGCAGCCCGAGGCGCGGCTTGTCGAAGCTGCGCGTGATCGGCATCGCCTCGACGGTCGCCGCGGCCGTGCCGTGGTGCCCCATCACCGCATGGCGGATCAGCCGTTTCAGCGTGCGGTTCTCCTGCGCATCGGTTGCCTCGATCGTGCCGCGCGCAATCGTCAGACCGTTGTTCTGCTTGAGGATCTCGTCGGCCACGCTGTTCAGGTCGATGATCGCGCCGTTCTCGTCGAGCGTGATCGTGCCGATCTGCATCCGGTTGATCGCATTCGCATAGATCGAGCGTTCGACCTCGGCCGTGTCGAGCCGCGAATGCAGTTCCACCGCGCGTTTCAGGTGCGGCAGCAGCAGCGCGCAGATCGCCTTGTCGCGCGCGGAGAACTGCTTCGACGCATGGTTGCGGCACACGCGGAAGCGGCACTCGACGCCCGACGCGGTGCGCAGGTCGGCGCCGAGGATATAGCGCACGTCCTGCGGCTTCAGGAACTGCTTGTACAGCTCGCTCGACAACCAGCCCGTGTCGCCGAACACGTCGTCGACCGTGACCACGCGATCGGCCGGCAGGCCGACGAACGGGTCGAGCGAATAGTAGTAGTTGTTGTACGACGCCTCGCCGTCGCCCGGCACCACCGGGCCGAATTCCGACGCGTGCACGGACAGCGGCGCGCGGCGGTCGCTCGCGGCCGCGCGCAGGATCAGCGTCACGTAGTTCGCCTGCAGCCAGCGGCGGACCAGTTCGAGCGCGCCGGCCCACGGCGGCGTCTCCAGCGGCCCCTGGTAGATGCGCGCCATCAGTTCGCTGAAATCCGCGACGCCGATGTCGGCTTCGTCACTGGTTGCCTGGCTCTCTTGCGGAGCCCATCTCGTCTCCATCAGCACGCTCCATCCTCCATACGGCATGTTTCCGGCGCGACCCAACCGCGCCGCCATGATTAAGACGCGTCTAAATTCCGGCGTCATCGGGAGATTCACTGAATGGAGAGAATTGGCCAGCCGTGCGAACGAACCATCGTCCGATCGGATGATGTGGCGCCCTGCCCGCTGCGCTGGAATGCCCGTCAGGCCGTGCCGGCAAGCGTCCGGCGCGGACTCAGGGAAAACCGCGACACGGGTTTACCTGATTCAAAACGCATCCGATTCAGACAGGAGTCCCCATGCCGCTCGACCCACAGGCGCAGGCGCTGCTCGCCGCGTTCGCCCAGGCACCCGCGATCGATTTCGCACAGCTCACCGTTCCCGCGTATCGCGCGAGTCTTGCCGCCGGCGGCGCGTTTGCCCCGGGCGATGCCGTCGCCGCCGAAGAGGACTGGCGAATTCCCCTGTCGGGCCGTCAGTTGTCCGCACGGCTGTATCGGCCCGCCGCCGACGGGCCGTTGCCGCTGACCGTGTTCTTCCACGGCGGCGGCTTCGTGTCGTGCGGGATCGATACGCACGCGAACCTGTGCCGCAGCCTCGCAACCCGGGCGCGCACGCTCGTGCTGTCGGTCGACTACCGGCTTGCGCCCGAGGCGCGCTTCCCGGCGGCCGCGCACGACGCATGCGACGCGGTGCGCTGGGCCGCCGCCAGTGCGCGCGATCTCGGCGCGCGCGCCGGGGCGATCGCCGTGGCCGGCGACAGCGCCGGCGGCAATCTCGCGGCCGTCGCCGCGCTGCAGTTGCGCGGCTCGGGCATCGCGATCGCACACCAGTTGCTGCTGTATCCGGTTGTCGATTGCGCGACCGAGCATCCGTCGTACGAAACGCTCGGCAACGGCTATTTCCTGACGGCGGACGCGATGCGCTGGTTCAAGCAGCACTATTTCGACGACGGCGCCGATCGCGCGTCGCCGCTCGCGAGCCCGCTTGCCGCGCCGGACGTCGCAGGCGCGGCGCCGGCGACGATCATCAGCGCCGAATTCGATCCGCTGCGCGACGAGGCCGAAGCGTATGCGCTGCGTCTCGCGCAGGCCGGCACCCCGGTGACGCTCGTGCGCTGGCCGGGCCAGCTTCATGGTTTCGCGAGCATGCTCGGCGCGATCGATGCAGCCGACCGCGTGCTGACCTTCGGCGCCGACGCGCTGCGCCGCGCGTTCGATGTGACGGAGGCGCCATGACGCTCGCCGGCACGCTGGAGATCGTCGACGAACTGCGGGCGGGACGAATGGTCCTGCTCGTCGACGAAGAGGATCGCGAGAACGAAGGCGATCTCGTGATCGCGGCCGATCACGTGACGCCCGACGCGATCAATTTCATGGCGCGCTTCGGGCGCGGGCTGATCTGCCTCACGCTGACCGCCGAGCGCTGCGAGCAGTTGAAGCTGCCGCCTATGGCCGATCACAACGGCACACCGTTCGGCACCGCGTTCACCGTCAGCATCGAGGCGGCCGAAGGCGTGACGACCGGCATTTCGGCGGCCGATCGCGCACACACGATCCGTGCGGCGGTGCGGGCCGGCGCCCGCCCGGACGACCTCGTGCAGCCCGGCCACGTGTTCCCGATCGCCGCGCGCCCGGGCGGCGTGCTCGTCCGGGCGGGGCACACCGAGGCCGGCTGCGATCTCGCCGCGCTCGCGGGGCTCACGCCGGCCTCGGTGATCTGCGAGGTGATGAACGACGACGGCACGATGGCGCGGCTGCCCGAGCTGAAGGCGTTCGCCGCGCATCACGGGCTGAAGATCGGCACGATCGCCGACCTGATCCATTACCGACGTGAACACGAATCGCTCGTCGAACGCGTCGGCGAGCGGCCGTTGCATACGCCCTGGGGACGTTTCCGCGCGATCGAGTATCGCGACACCGTGCACGGCGCGCCGCATCTCGCGCTCGTGCGCGGCGAGCCCGATCCGTCGACGCCGGTGCTGACGCGCGTGCACGAGTGCCATTCGCTGCTCGACCTGCTCGATGCGGAGCCGTCCGCGCATTCGTGGCCGCTGCACGCCGCGCTGCAACGAATCGATGCGGCCGGCTGCGGCGTGGCGGTGCTGCTCGACTGCGACATGCGTGGCGACGCGATGCGGGTGCCGACCGGCCATGCGCGCCGCGACGGACGCGTGACGGGAATCGGCTCGCAGATCCTGCGCGAGCTCGGCGTGCGGCGGCTGAACGTGCTGTCGAGCCCGTTCCGGCTGCCCGCGCTGTCGGGGCACGACCTGGAAATCATGGCGTTCATTCCGCTCGGCGACGACGATCCGGAAAGCGCGCGGAGTGCGCACGCGAGCCCGCTGCGGGCGGCGTGAGGCGTTGACGCGGGATGGCCGGCGGGGTCTTCATTTGACAGGCTATCGTTTGTTTTTATTGAATACAGCCTATGATTTGTATTTTGACAATACATGCCATAGGCTGTATTTTCAGATTACAAACGATCGCTTGTCATCCTGCGGAGCGCCCGATGGCCTTTCCTGTCCAGACCCTGACCCAACTGCGTCCGATACTCGTCGGCTTCCGGAAAGCCGCGGGCCTCACGCAGGCGCAATTGGCTGCCCGTCTGGGCGTCACGCAACAATCCTACGCGCAGCTCGAGGCCAACCCGTCGGCGGTTAGCATCGAGCGGCTCTTCAAAGTGCTGAACGCGCTCGGCGTTCACATGACGCTCGCACTGGGCAAGCAGGACGTGTTGGCGGCATCGGCCGATCCCGTGCCTGTGCCCGATGCCACGCCCGCGGTTCGGAAACCGGCCTCGAGCAAACGCAAACAGGAAACGGCCCGCGGCACCGCGCCCGCCAAGAATCCAGCCAAACCTGCAACCGGCGCCAAGCGCAAGCGGCCCACTGACGCAGCACCCGGCAAGCCCCGGGTTTCGAAGCGGGAGGACTGGTGACGATGGCCACGCGTGCCCGCCACGACCGGCTCGACCTGTGGATGAATGGCATTCCGGTCGGCTACTGGGAAGTGCGGCGCGGCGTAGAGCGCCTCGTCTACCTGCCTGAATGGCTCGACGATCCACAGGGGCGGCCGCTGTCGCTGTCGCTGCCCTTCACGCCCGGCAACCAGCCGCACCAGGGCGCGATCGTCGCGGATTACTTCGACAACCTGCTGCCGGACAGCGAGCCGATCCGCCGTCGCATTGCGCAGCGTTACCGGCTCCGCTCGACGGCGCCGTTCGAACTGCTCGCGTCGATCGGCCGCGATTGCGTCGGCGCGATCCAGATGCTGCCGCCCGGTGAGACGCCCGTCGATCTCGAGGCGATCGACGGCATGACGCTCGACGACGCGGCCGTCGCCGACGTGCTGCGCCACGCGACCGCCACGCCGCTGCCCGGCCGCGCGGAACTGGAAGGTGACCTGCGCCTGTCGATTGCCGGCGCGCAGGAAAAGACCGCGTTGCTGCGTCAGGGAAACCGCTGGCTGCGGCCCTCGGGCAGCACGCCGACGACGCACATCTTCAAGCTGCCCCTCGGACGTGTCGGGAACATGCAGGCCGAAATGCGGACGTCCGTCGAAAACGAATGGCTGTGCTCGACGCTCGTCGCCGCGTACGGCCTGCCGGTCGCACCGTGCGAGATCGGCCGGTTCGACGACCAGAAAGCGCTGATCGTCGAGCGCTTCGACCGGCGTCCATCGCGCGACCGCACGTGGATCCTGCGATTGCCGCAGGAGGACATGTGCCAGGCGACCGGCACGCCCGCAGGCGCGAAATACGAATCCGACGGCGGCCCCGGCATCGAGACGATCATGGGCATCCTCGCGAATTCGGCCGACGCTGCGCGCGACCGGATGAATTTCTTCGTCACGCAGCTCGCGTTCTGGGTGCTGGCAGCGATCGACGGCCACGCGAAGAACTTCAGCATCGCGCATTTGCCCGGCAACACCTACCGCAGCACGCCGCTGTACGACGTGCTGTCCGCGCATCCGATCATCGGCACGCGCCGCAACCAGCTTCCGCCGCGCCGCGCGCGGCTCGCGATGGCCGTGTGCGGGAAGAACCGGCACTACGTGATCGGCGAGATCCAGCCACGCCACTGGATCGAGCAGGGCCGGCGTGTCGGCCTGACCGAAGATGACGTGCACGCCGCGATGGCGGCCGTCGTCGCGCGCACGGAATCCGCGATCGCCGAGGCTGCAGCGCAGATCCCGGCGGAATTTCCGGCGGAAGTGGCGGAGGCGATCTTCGATGGCATGCGACAGCAGGCCCGCAAGCTCGGCGCGGCCGGGTAGTCCCGGTCGTCGCTCGCGGCGACCCGCTACACACCGGCGGCGAAGCGCCGGCAATGCTCCAGATACCCCGCTTCGTGGCTGCTCACGAGCTGGACGATGCTATTCCACAGCCACATGGGAGCATCGATCGTCTTCGCGCGGTTGCGGCCGAGTTCGGTGCGCCACGCCGTGCGTGTCGGCTTGTCCATCTGGCGCGCGTGGGCGGCGCCGACCACCGCACCGAGATAGCGCGCGACGTCACGCGCATCGCCCTCGGCGAGCAGATCGATGTCGAGCTTCAGATCCTGCGGCAACAGTTCCCGGATCACGACCGCGCGATCGAGCAGGCGCGCGGCCCGCATCCGCTCACCGAGGGCAGGCGACAGATGCCGCGCGCCTTCCACGACGCGCTCGGCGTTGTCGCGCGGCATCGCGGCCGTTTCGTCGCGCGGTGCCGCGGCCGTCACGCCCTCCTTGATGTCCATCAGACACAGGTCGTCGCCGTCGATCACGTCGCCGTCGATGTCGAGCAGCACCGCGTAGCGCAGCCGTCCCAGCGAACTGCAGCCTTTCACCCAGTACGCCGCGTCGAGCACGTCGACCCTGCCCCCGTCGTTGCGGCCCTTGAGGCTCGTGGCGAGCGTCGCGATCGCATGGTCGCCGAACAGCTTGCCGATCGCACGGGATTCCTTCGCACTCAGCGGCCAGAAGCGGCGCCCAAGCGGAATCGTCGGCGCGAGCCCTTCGATCCGTTCGACAGCAAGTTGCCGCCACGAGCGGCGCATGGCCTGCTTCATCACGAGGTGCACCGGTTCGGGACGTTCGGGCAGCTTCGCGTGTCGGCTGCCGAATGCCGACGCATAACCGGCCGTCATCGCCTCCATCATGTGCACGATCGTCAGGCCCGCCAGTGCGGACCCGCGCGCGGCCGTCGCAAGCGAAAGCCCGAGGCGGATCAGGTCGTGAACGGGATTGCCGACGACCGTCTGGTCGAGATCCCGGATCTGCACGTCGACCTTCCCATCGCTGTTCGCGACCGGGCCGAGGTTGCCGGTATGGCAGTCGCCGCAGATCCAGATCGACGGCCCGTGCGGCAGTGCGCTGCCGTTGGTTTCGACGAGCCATTCGTAGAACCGCGCCGTATTGCCGCGCACGTACGCGTGAGGTGAACGTGCCATCTTCCGGCGGCGCTGCTCGGTCAGGATCGCCTGGCGCCCGGCGGGTTTCGGCATGCGCTTCTGCTTCGGCTGTGACTGGCTGGTCATGCGGTTCTCCGGATGGTCCTGACGTGTGCGGCATGCCGCTTCGTCACGATGCCATTGATCGATGCGTTTCTGCAAACCGGCAGCCTCGCCGATACCCGAATGCCACGGGCGGCCGTCTCATGCTTCATTCGGCCGGATCGGGCCATCCACCCGGACGATGCGCGGCGGCGCGGGATGCGCACAATGATCGTCGAGCCCATTCCCGACGTCCGACCGACATGGAACCCACCGAACTGTCACCCGCGTTCAGCCCGCTGCAGATCGGCCCGCTGACGCTGCGCAACCGCCTGATCAAGTCCGCCACCAACGAGGGCATGACGCCGAACGGCGTGCCGTCGCGTGCGCTCGTGCATTTTCACGAACGCATCGCCGAAGGCGGCGCCGCGCTGACGACCGTCGCGTACTGCGCGATCAGCGACGACGGCCGCACGTTCGTCGACCAGGCGCGGCTCGACGTGCCGACGGTCCGCCAGTTCCGCGCGCTGACCGACGCCGTCCATCGCCACGGCGCCGCCGCATCCGCGCAGATCACGCACGGCGGCTGCTTCACGTTCCTGCCGTCGCTGTCGACCAAACGGCCATTGAGTGCGTCGGGCGGCTTCAACAAGGTCGGCGTGATGAGCGGCCGCTTTCTGAAGCAGGCAATGACGCGCGACCAGATGTCGACGGTCGCCGACGAATTCGCGCAGGCCGCACGCCATGCGCGCGACGCCGGCTTCGATGCAGTCGAGATCCACATGGGCCACGGCTATCTGCTCAGCCAGTTCCTGTCGCCGCTGTACAACCGCCGCCGCGATGCGTATGGCGGCGACGCGGCGCGGCGTGCCGCGTTCCCGGCCGAGGTGCTGCGCCGCGTGCTCGATGCGGTGGGCCGCGACCTCGCCGTCGTCTGCAAGATCGGCGTGACTGAGGGCGTGCGCGGCGGCGGAACGGCCGACGATGCCTGCGAAATCGCGCGGCGGCTCGAAGCCGAAGGCGCGCATCTGCTCGTGCTCAGCGGTGGGATGAACGTCGAATCGGTGTGGTAGCTGTTCGGCAGCCCGTTGCCCGGCGACGCGCGCGCGAATGCAGACAACGCGATCGTGCGTACCGCGATGGCGCTGCAGAAGCTCACCGAGCCGAAGATGGGCGCGTTTCGCGAGATGTATTTCCTCGAGCACTCGAAGAAGGTGCGCGCGGCCGTCAGGATGCCGCTCGCTTACCTTGGCGGCGTACGTTCGCGCGGGAACGTCGAGCGGGCGATGCGCGAAGGGTTCGACGCGGTGGCGCTCGCACGCGCGCTCGTGTTCGAGCCGGATTTCGTCAACGGGCTGCGCGACGGCCGGCTCGCGCAGTCGGGCTGTACGTCATGCAACCGCTGTGTCGTGTCGATGTACACGCCGGGCGGGACCGCATGCGTGCTGCACGAGCCGAACGACCCCGCGCCGAACCGCGTGCCGGCCGCCAGCGCGTGACGCTTGACGTGTAATGCGTGACGCCCGAGGTCTGATGCGGGCGCCGCGGCCGCTCAGCCGGCGTCGCGTGCGCGGGCGAGCGCCGCGAGATTCCCTTCCCCGAACCCGTGGTGCCCCTTGCGCTGCACGATTTCGAAGAAGATCTCGCCGGGCCGGCGCTTGACGAAGGTCTGGAAGAACAGGCGCGGCGCGCCGTCGCGGCCGATCTCGCCGTCGACCAGCACCGCGCGGCGGCGCAGTGCGTCGAGATCGACGCCGTGCCCCGGCAGCCGTGCGTCGACGTCGTCGTAATAGCGGGCCGGCGGCTCGACGAATTCGACGCCGTTCGCACGCAGCGCATCGACACAGGACAGGATGTCGTCGGTGGCCAGCGCGACGTGCTGCACGCCCTCACCGGGGTGGTCGGGCAGGTACGCATGCATCAGCTCGGTGCGCCGCGTACCTTCCTCGTAGACTGGAATCCGCACCGCGCCGCACGGCGACACCATCACGCGCGATTCCTCCGACACATGCCAGTGCGCGTCGATTTCGTGGATCTCGCGAAAATGCAGCAGGTCGTGGTAGAAATCCAGCCACTCCTGCATGCGCCCCGCGCCGACGGTCTGCGTGAAATGATCGACCTGCTGCAGCCCGACGCCCACGCAGTCGAGGTCGGTATGCGCGGTCGCGATGTCGATCGGCCGGAAATCGATGTCGAAGATCGAAATATCGCCGACGCCGCCACGCTGGCCGTCACGCCCGCGCCAGCGGTCGACGAAATAGAGGTGCGAATCGCCGATGCCCTGGATCGCCGGAATCTTCAGCTCGCCGACGCCGACCTTCTCGCCCTCGAACGCCCACGCGCCGAGCTCGATCGCCCGCTCGAACGCGCGCCGGGCGCTGGCCACGCGCAGCCCGATCGCGCAGACGCCCATTCCATATTCCTCCGCGTAGCGCGCGGCGAACGAATCGGGCTCGGCGTTGATCAGGAAGTGCATCTGCCCTTGCCGGTAGAGCGTGACGTTCTTGCTGACGTGCCGCGCGATCGCCTTGAACCCGAGCTGCTCGAAGCGCTGCGCGAGCGCTTCCGGCACGGGCGCCGCGAATTCGACGAACTCGAGGCCGGCCATCCCCAGCGGATTGGCAGCCGGATCGGCAACGGGCGGCGTATCGCTGGACAGGGGGTGGGAATTGCCGGGCATTCCAGTCTCCGGGGGCATGCGGTCGATGGGGATGGCGCTCGTTGCGTGCGGCATGCGCGGCCAGGGTGGCGACCGCGCATCCGCCCCGAACGGGCGAGTTTTCAATGCTGCCAATTTTAACCAGTTCGTTCACGGCGGCACACCCTGGCCAAACGGGATATCGTCACGCCGCCTAGTGCAAACCCGGAAAGCGTTCGATAATCGCACGGATTTGAACGATAATCGCGCACTCTGTCCGATTGGCCAATTGCCGCCATGCGGCGCGCGCCCTATTCTCCGTTCACTCATCGACTTCAATGCAGCATCGGACGCGGCGCCGCCACGATTCCACGATGCGCCGTGCCAGGAGACATCGCCATGACCCCAACCTTCGACACCCTCGACGCCGCCGCCAGCGCCCGCATGCGCAACCAGGCGCGCAAGGCTGCGATCGGCAGCTTCGTCGGCGCCGTCGTCGACTGGTACGACTTCCTGCTGTACGGGATCGTCGCCGCGCTGGTATTCAATTCCGAGTTCTTCCCGAAAGTCAGCCCGACGATGGGCACGCTCGCGGCGTTCGCGACCTTCGGCGTCGGCTTCCTGTTCCGGCCGCTCGGCGGCGTCGTGTTCGGCCACTACGGCGACCGGCTCGGCCGCAAGCGGATGCTGGTGCTGACCGTGATGCTGATGGGGCTGTCGACGGTCGCGATCGGCCTGCTGCCGACATTCTCGACGATCGGCTGGTGGGCGCCCGTGCTGCTGGTGCTGATGCGCGCGATCCAGGGTTTCGCGGTCGGCGGCGAATGGGGCGGCGCGGCGCTGATGGCCGTCGAAAGCGCGCCGAAGCAGAAGAAGGCGTTCTACAGCAGCGGCGTGCAGGTCGGCTACGGCGTCGGCCTCGTGCTGGCCACGGGCATCGTGTCGATCCTGAGCCACACGCTCGGCGAGGCCGCATTCAAGTCGTGGGGCTGGCGCCTGCCGTTCGTGTTCAGCATCGTGCTCGTGCTGATCGGGCTGTGGGTGCGCAAGAACATGGACGAATCGCAGGAGTTCGTCGAGAAGGTCGAACACGGCAACCGCAAGCTGCGCCTGCCGGTGCTGGAAGCGCTCACGCGCCATCCGAAGGCGTTCCTGCTGATCATCGCGCTGCGCCTCGCCGAACTGTTCACGATGTATATCGTCACCGCGTTCGCGCTCAGCTATTCGACGACGAACCTCGGCATGTCGCGCGACCTGTTCCTGAACATCGGCCTGCTGGTGGGCGCGGTGAGCTGCGTGACGATCCCGTGTTTCGCGTGGCTGGCCGACCGCTACGGCCTGCGCCGCATCTACCTGATCGGCGCGCTGATCGGCCTGGCGTCCGCGATCCCGTTCTTCGTCGCGCTGGAAGCGCGGTCGATCGCGTGGATCGTGATCTTCTCGATCCTGCTGGCGAACGCCGCGCACGACATGGTCGTGAGCGTCCAGCAGCCGCTGTTCACCGAGCTGTTCGGCGCCGAATACCGCTATAGCGGCGCGGGCGTCGGCTACCAGTTCGCGAGCGTGGTCGGCGGCGGGTTCACGCCGTTCATCGCGGTCGGCCTCGTCAGCGTGGCCGGCGGCTCGTGGCACCTCGTCGCCGGTTATCTCGCGGTGGGCTGCCTGATCTCGCTGGTGGTCGCCGCGCGGATGCGGGCGGCGCAGTAACACCCTGCCCCGATGGCCGGCCACGACCTGTGGCCGGCCATCACGCATGGCTCGGCGCCAGCGGGCAACGACCCCGCTGCTTCGCGTGCATGGCGTCAAACACTGTCAGTTACACGCGTCGATTCCCCTTTTCCCCGCTGAACATGCCACGCCGCCCGCCGACCAATGGCATCATATGGGCCTACGTCAGTCACCGATACGCCCCCATATCATGTCGAATCTCATCGTCCACGGCGGCACTCCGCTGCGCGGGGACATCAAGCCGTCCGCGAACAAGAACGCCGTCCTGCCGATTCTGTGCGCCACCCTGTTGACCGATCAGCCGCTGCGCCTCATCGGCGTGCCGGACATCACCGACGTGCGCAAGATCCTCGACATCTTCCGCACGCTCGGCAGCGACGTGTCGGTCGACTTCACGACGGGCCTGCTCGAACTCCACCATCGCGACACGAAATTCGACCCGGCCGTCCACCGGCTGCCGGAAGCGATGCGCTCGTCGATCATGCTGATCCCGCCGCTGCTCGCGCGCTTCGGCGTCGCGCGCCTCGAGAACGACGTGAAGGGCTGCACGCTCGGCGTGCGCGAGATCGATCCGCACGTCGAGGTGTTCGAGCGCTTCGGCGCGCACATCGAGCGCACGCCCGATTCGCTGATCGTCCGCACCGACGGCCCGCTGACGGCCAACGACCACTGGCTCGACTACGCGTCGGTCACGACCACCGAGAACTTCGCGCTGTGCGCGACGGCCGCGAACGGCACGTCGACGCTGATGAATGCGGCTTCCGAGCCGCACGTGCAGGAGTTCTGCCAGTTCCTCGCGATGATCGGCGTCGCGATCGAGGGCCTCGGCACGTCGCGGCTGTGCGTGACGGGCGGCCGCAAGCTCGGCGGCGGCGAGTTCCGCTTCGCCGAGGATTTCCACGAGATCGCGACGTTCCTCGCGCTCGGCGCGATCACCGGCGGCGACATAACGGTGCGCAACTCGTCGCCCGAGCATTTCCCGCTGATCGACCGCACGTTCGCGAAGTTCGGCGTCAACGTCACGCACCGCGACGGCTGGTCGCGCGCGGAACGCGACGGCCCGCTGCGCGTGCGCCGGCCGTTCACGCAGAACATCCTCACCAAGGTCGAAGCCGCGCCGTGGCCGTACCTGCCGGTCGACCTGCTGCCGATCTTCATCGCACTCGGCGTGCGTGCGGAAGGCAGCGCGATGTTCTGGAACAAGGTGTACGACGGCGCGCTCGGCTGGTCCGGCGAGTTGTCGAAGTTCGGCGCACACGTGCTGCTGTCCGATCCGCACCGGCTGATCACGTTCGGCGGGCTGCAACTGACGCCGGCGCGCGTCGAGAGCCCGTACATCATCCGCGTCGCGATCGCGCTGCTGATGGTGGCCGCGAGCATCGAAGGCCGTTCGGAAATCATGAACGCGCTGCCGATCCGCCGTGCGCACCCGCACTTCGTCGAGAACCTGCGCTCGGTCGGCGCGAACGTCGAGTGGACGAGCAGCGAGTAAAGCCCTGACGGTACGGCGCACGCGCTGCGAACAGCCGTACCCCCTCCCCACCCGGTCGGCGCCTGCGCCGGCCGCGCCCTCCCGCGTTACTCGCCTCCCCCGCAATCGACATCGCCGCCGCCCATGTGGTCGAACCCGTAGAGCATCACGGCCGTCGTGCCGCGCGCGGGGTTGCTCGGGCGTTTCGCCAGGCTTTCAGCGAGTGGAGACGACGGATACTGGACACTCGTGTCCATCAGGTTGCCCGGCTCCGAGCGCAACTCCGCTTCGGTCAGCTTGCTCCCTTCCGCGCGCGGCAGCCCGAAAGCCTTGCGCACGTCCGCTTCGTTCCACGTCCCCTTCAGCGTGACGGTGACCATCTGCAGCCTGCCTTGCTCCCAGTCGAGATCGACCTTCGTCGCGAGCGGATGCACGCTGGCCGCGAGCCGGTCGGGGAACGCCGGGCCCTCGTAGTACGCCTTCGTGCTCTTGCACGCGTCGCCGGTGTTCCGGTACTTCTTCAGCGCGCAATTGAAGCGCTTGTCACGGTAGCCGAAGGTCGTTTCGACGTAGCAGCCGAATTTCGGCGACGTCATGCGCGGCCACGCACGGACGTCGACGGCCGGCTTCGGGAGCGGCGTGCCGGACGAAGGATTCGCCGCGGCAAGCAGCGGCACGGCCGCGACGAGCACGGCCAATATGGATTCACGAATTTTCATCGTTCTGTTCCAGTCGAGGCGGCGATTCTAGCGCGGCTTCGCGAGCGCAATCGTGCCTGCGAGCTGCGGAACAGCGGCAAGGCTGGCGGCATGGCTTCCGCATGGGTCGCGCACGTCAGGCTGAGCCGGTGGTTCTGCGTGTTGCCGATTGTCGTCGACGGTCATGTTCCGGGTTCGGGGCGCGCATCCGCCGTCGAATCATTCGCGCCCTGATCGAGCGTCGCGGCAGATCCGATCTGCGCGATAATCGCCCATTCACGCGCGATGACCGCGCATTCCGACGCCTGCTCCCGACGATGAAAAAGCCCGAACTCGACCGACGCGACTGGATTGCCGGCCTCGAAAAAGGCCTGGCGATCCTCGAGGCGTTCGACAGCCAGCATGCGCGCATGACGCCCACCCAGGCCGCCGCGCGCACCGGCCTCACGCGCACGGCCGCGCGGCGCTACCTGCTGACGCTCGAATCGCTCGGCTACGTGTACACCGACGGCAAGCTGTACGGCCTCACGCCGCGCGTGCTGAGGGTCGGCTGGTCGTACTTCGATTCGGCCCGCCTGCCGCGCACGGTCCAGCCCTATCTGCAGCAATTGAGCGCGTCGCTGAACGAGTCGGCGTACGTGAGCGTGCTCGACGGCTGGGAACTCGTGTTCATCGCGCGCAACGGCGTGTCGCGGGTGATGACGACCGGCTTCGTGCTCGGCGCGCGCGTGCCGGCGCCGCTGACGTCGCCGGGCGTCGTGCTGCTCGCTCATCATCCCGATCGCGAAGCCGTGCGCGCATGGCTCGACGACACCGAACTGCCGCCGTTCACGCCGCACACGATCACCAACAAGGCGCGCCTGCTCGAACAGGTCGACCAGGCACGCGACGCCGGTTTCGCGGCGATCGAGCAGCAATTGCAGGTCGGCGTGCGCGGGATCGCGGTGCCGCTGAAGAACCGTCACGGCGAAGTGGTCGCCGCGCTGAGCACGAACATGCCGATCGGCGCGGAGACGACCGACGCGGCCGTGCGGCGCGTCCTGCCGCATCTGCAGGAAGCCGCGCTCGCGATGCTGAATGTGCTGTAGCGGCAGCGCCCACCCGGGCCGCGTCCGCGGCCGCCCGATCTCGCTACGCGACGGATGGCGCCCACTTGCCGGAATCGGCGGTCTGCCGGAAGCGCTTCTTCCGTCTCACCCGATCCGCCACCACCGCGGCAGCAGGTCGCGCACTTCGCGCCGCCGGTAGCGATCGTCGATCAGGTGCACGACGCCTTCGTCGTGCTCGGTGCGGATCACCCGCCCGGCCGCCTGCACGACCTTCTGCAAGCCCGGGTACAGGTACATGTAGTCGTAGCCGTTGCCGAAGCGCGCGTCCATCGCGCGCCGCATCTGCTCGTTGATGTCATTGACCTGCGGCAACCCGAGCGTCGCGATGAACGCGCCGATCAGCCGCTCGCCGACCAGGTCCACGCCTTCCGAGAACGCGCCGCCCAGCACCGCGAAGCCGACGCCGCGCCCGCCTGCGTCGAAGCGCGCGAGAAATGCATCCCGCTCGCTTTCGGCCATGCCGGGCGCTTGCGCCCAGACGGGCACGTCCGGATGCCGCGTCTGCATCAGCGCGACCACGCGCCCCAGGTAGTCGAAGCTGCTCAGGAAGCCGAGGTAGTTGCCGGGCCGCGTCGCGTATTGCGCGGCGATCAGGTCGGCGATCGGTTCGAGCGAACGGTCGCGATCGCGCCAGCGCGTCGACACGTGGCTCGCGACGCGCACCGTCAGTTGCTCGGCGCGGAACGGCCCGTCGACGTCGAGCCAGCCGGTGTCGCCGGGCAACCCGAGCGTGTCGCGATAGAAATGAAACGGGCTCAGCGTGCCCGAGAACAGCACGGTCGCGCACGCGGCTTCGTAGCGCGGCGCAAGAAAGCCGGCCGGAATCACGTTGCGCACGCACAGCGTCGACTGGACGCGGCGCCGGCGGCCGGCCGACGCCACGCCGTCGAGCGCCGGCTGGCGCGGCATCGGTTCGCCGTGCTGCGTCGCATCGAAGATCGACGCGCTGTCGAACGCCTCGGCCAGCACGCCGAACTGGATCGCCTCGAAATGAAACCGCAGCAGTGCGTCGCCGTTCGCGCGCGGCGCGTCGGTCAGGTGTTCGCCGATCGCCGCGACGAGGTTCTGCACGGCCGACACGATCGGGCCCGGTATCTCCGGATATGCGGCATAGCGCTCGGCCTGTGCGCGACTGACCGTACCCCAGGCGCGGGCGAGCCGGTCGAACGCCTTGCGCAGCGCCGCGGGCGCGGCCTCGCGTGCGGCCGCGAATGCGAACGGATCGAGCGACGCGCTGTACATCTTGCGCGCACGATCGAGCAGGTTGTGCGCTTCGTCGACGAGCACGCCGACCCGCCACTGGTTCTGCTGCGCGAGCGTGTGCAGCATCGCGCTGCCGTCGTAGTAGTAGTTGTAGTCGCCGATCACCATGTCGGACCAGCGCGCGAGCTCTTGCGACAGGTAGTACGGGCAGACGTCGTGCGCAAGCGCGGCCGCGCGCACCGTGTCGCGGTCGAGCAGCCCGGCCTCGATGGCCGCATCGCGCGCGGCCGGCAGCCGGTCGTAGAAGCCTTTCGCGAGCGGACACGATTCGCCGTGGCATGCGCTGTCCGGATGCTCGCACGCCTTGTCGCGCGCGACGAGTTCCAGCACGCGCAGCGGCAGCGCCGGCGTGCCGGCGCCGAGCGTCGTCGCCGCTTCGAGCGCGAGCGCGCGTCCGGGCGTCTTCGCGGTCAGGAAGTACACATGGTCGAGCTTGCCCTCCCCGCAGGCCTTCAGCAGCGGAAACACGGTGCCGAGCGTCTTGCCGATGCCGGTCGGCGCCTGCGCCATCAGGCAACGCTCGTCGCGTGCCGCGCGATAGACGGCCACCGCCAGCTCGCGCTGGCCGCTGCGGAACTGGCCGTGCGGAAACGCCAGCGCACGCAGCGCCGCATCGCGCGCCGCGCGATGGGCCGTCTCGCGCTCGGCCCAACCGACGAAACATGCGCACTGCTCGGCGAAGAACGTCGCGAGCTCGGCCGCCCCCAGCGTTTGCGTCAGCACCGTCTCGCGCTCGGACACGATGTCGAAATAGACGAGCGCGACGTCGATTTCCTGGAAGCCGCGCGCGTCGCACATCAGGTGCGCGTAGACCTTCGCCTGCGCCCAGTGCAGCGCGCGGTGGTTGGCCGGCATCGCATCGAGGCTGCCGCGATAGGTCTTGATTTCCTCCAGGCGGTTCGCTACCGGATCGTAGCCGTCCGCACGGCCGCGCACGGTGAGCGTGCCCCAGGTGCCTGTCAGCGCGATCTCGGTTTCGTAGCGGGCGCCGCGGTTCGACGTGACCGCACCGTGGCCGGCGATGCCTTCGAGCGCGGTCGGCGCGGGCGTGAAGCGCAGGTCGAGGTCGCCGCGTCGCGCGGTGAACTCGCACATCGCCCGCACCGCGACGACGTAGCTCATGCGGACAGTCCCGCCGCTTCGGCGTGCGCGACGCCTTCACCGGCCCACTCGACATCGATCACGCGCACCGGGATGCCGTGCGCGACGCAGTACGCGAGCCAGCGCGTCTGGTTGTCCTGCAGGCGGTCGCCGGGGCCTTTCACCTCGATCAGTTCGTAGCGGCGCTCGCCGGGCCAGAAGCGGACGAGATCGGGCAACCCCGAGCGGTTGCTGCGGATATCCGCGAGCAGGCGCGTGAACCACAGCCGCAGGTGCTCGGGCGGCAGGCACGCGAGCGCCTCGTCGAGCAACGCGTCCGTCAGCACGCCCCAGAACACGAACGGTGATTGCAGCCCCGCCTTCGTCGCGAAATGCCGGCGGATCGTGTCGCGATACGCACCCGAATCGAGTTGCGCGAAGCACGCAGCGAACGCGTCCATCCGGCGCGCGGCGAAATCGGGTGCGTGCAGATCGGCCGGGCCGCGCTGGAACGGGTGGAAGAACGCACCGGGCACCGCGGCGAACACGGGCTCCCAGCACAGCAGCCCGAACAGCGAATTGATCAGCGTGTTTTCGACGTAATGGACCGGCGAAGCCGGCTGCGCAAGATGGTCGCGCACCGCGAATTCGACGCTGACGAATGCATCCGGGCGCGCAATCACGAGCGTCTCGCGCGGCACGTCCGCCGCTGCGGCAGCACGTTCGACGCGCTGGCCGAGCCGGCGCTGCAGGCGCGGCAGCATGCGCTCGACACGCTGGCGCTCCTCGTCGCTCTCGAAGCCGCCGCGCGCATCGAGCGCCAGCGCGAGTGCATCGTCGTCGCGCCCGCAGCGTTCGAGCACGCGGATGCGCCGATGGCGGCTGCCGGGCCATGCGCTGCGCGCATACGCGTCGAGCGCGCCGTCCCAGTCGGCCCGGCGCTCACACGTCTGCCCGAGCGCGAACAGCAGCTTCGCGCGACGCGTCGCGAGCCACGGCTGTGCGCAGCCGACCGCGTCGATGGCGCGCATCAGGTCGTCGAACGGCAGATCGTCGGGCCACGCGTCGAGCGCGTCGCGACACATCTGCAGCGCGAGATACGCGTCGACGTCGCCGCGCTGCTGGAACGCACGCGACGACGGCGCGATCGGCACGCTTTCGTACTGGAACACGCCGAGATCGGCGAGCACGAACTCGCTCCAGTCCTGATGGAGATTGCCGAAGAACATCAGGCGCAGCCGGTTGCACAGCGCGCCGACCGTCACGCGCAGCACGCGGTCGCCGGCCTGTGCGCACCACGCGTCGAGCGGTTGCGCGACGTCGTGCGCGGGCCGCAGCCGTTCGAGCCATTCGGGCTTGCGCTCGCCCGCATGCGCGGCGAGTGCCGGGAAGATGCGCAGCAGATCGGCCTTGGTCGACAGCGCGAACAGTTCGTCGAGCGTCAGCGCAGGCGCCGGATCGACCCAGCCGAGTGCGACGAGCGGCGCGACCGCGTCGAGCGCGCAGCCGATTTCGTCGTAGACGAGCTTGCTGGCGCGGAAGTCGGACCCGTTGCGCATCAGCATCCGCACGAGCAGCGCGCGCGACGCCTGCGGCAGCGTCGCGAACTGGCGGACGAACGCGTGCTCGTGCTCGTCGAACAGGTCGTCGTAACGCGCGCCGAGCCAGGCCAGCGCGCGTTCGAAATTGGTCAGGTAGTAAAACGCCGGGGGCGTCGGCGATGCAGGCGTCACGGGGATTGATCACTGTACATTTGTACAGGTCGGAATCATATCAAATGTGACGGCAACTGCTGCACGCCCCGTCGGCGATCGGCTCCCCGGCCCCGCTCAAAACTGGTAATTCACCGACATGTCGAACACGCCGTTGGTCTTCTGCTGCGTGATCGGGCTGTGCGCGGCGCGGCCGACGAGCTGCTCGATCGCGCCGTCGATCGTGACGAACCAGTGCTTGTTCAGGAACCAGGCCATCGTCACGCCCGCACCGACCGACTTGAACCCGGCCCCCGACGAATAGGCCGGCAGCCCCGAGCGCGCGGCACCGCCCGGACTCACGCCGAACCAGCTGTTCATGTAGCGCGAATCGGCGAACGACACGGTCGGCCCCGCGAACCAGAAGAAATGCTCGTTGCTGCCGGGCAGCGGCATGTACGCGGAGAAATCGCCGACCCACCCATTCGAGCCGCCGATGCTGCGCCGGATATCCGCGCGCAGCACGAGCGGAAATTCCTTCGAGATCACGTAATCGGCCGCCAGTTTCATCACCGGAGCCGCGTTGATGTTGTCGAGGCCGTTCAGGTGCTGGATGTCGTCGGCCGAGCGGCGCCCGAGGTCGTAACCGACGGACAGGCTCACGCGCCAGTTCGGCCCGCGCAGCACGTTCGCGCCGAGCCCTTCGCCGGTCGACAGGAAGAACAGGTCGCGATAGCGGATGTCGACAGTCGGGCCGCCCATCACGCGATAGCGATCGGAGCCCGCATAGCGCGGCTGCAGCGTCATTGCGGCGCCCATGCTGATATCCCAGGTGGAGATGTTCGGCTCGTACAGCTTTTGGAGCGGCACGCCGGCCGAGTATTGCCACTCGCCGAGCGGTGAAGGCGTCTGGGCCGACGCGTCGCGGGCGCCGGCCGCGGCGAGCGCCGCGCAGGCCGACACCCCGGAAACGAACCGGCGTGCGCCGGGTGACAGCAAAGGGCGAGCAACAGTCATCAAGGTCCCCGTCGGTTGCGCGAAACGAACCTGAATTAAAGAAGCGCATGGCGCCTCTTCGGCTGCAGCGGCTGGCAGCCTGCGGCGCGAACGTAGCATGCGCTGAATTACGGACATCCTACGCGACACACGCGCAGACGCAAAGCGCCCGCTGCGTGCGGGCACTTTGCCGTACGCGGGGACCGTCCGGTGACGCGTGGTGGAATCAGAATCGCTCGACGTGATAGTCGCCGGCCAGCGCGGCCGGGCTGCGCGTCGACATCATCCGCGAGAAGCCGTCGGCGAGCCGCCCGAGCGCGAGCTGCTTCTGGCTCGCATCCCAGTGGGTATAGGTGTCGTACGCGGCATCGTCGAACGACACGGTGACGGCGACCGGGCGGCCGCTGGCGCGAAAACCGATCTGCAGCACGCCGCCCGGCAATTCCTCGATGTGATAGCGCAACGAGCGCGACTCGAAATAGCGGCCCAGCACCTGAGCGATCGCGCGCTTGTCTGGCGATTGCACGTGAATGTCCATGATGGTCCTCCTTTTTTCAGTGTTCGCGCGGACGGTTGTGATGCACCGCCTCCCGGCATCCGTATCGGTGGCGGGTGCGACGGCGGGTCGCCCTGTGGCAGCCCCTCTGGCACCGGCGGATCGACGGGATCGTCGTGCCCGGGCGGGGGCGGGTCCGGGTTGACATCGGGCGTCGTCGGCTCGGGGCGGTGCAGCATGGATGGCGTATTCATGTCTCTCCTGCGCGACGGCGCGCGCATCTCGATGGCGCCGGCATCGCGCGCAAGCGGCGTGCCCGCTCCGATCGAGCGCTGCCGTGCGCTCAGTCGTCGTAGCCCGCCATCACCAGCCACATCGTGCGCCCGTCGGCGGCGAGCCGTACCGCGAGCGCGAACCGGTCGGACGGCGTGCATTCCGCGACGAGCGCCCGCTGCGCCCGCTGCGCACGCTCGGGGCCGTCGTAGACGGTTTCGTTCAGTACGCGTAGCTCGTCCTTGCCGTCGAACATGCGCCGCTCGGGCCGATAGACCAGCGACTCGCGCTTCCACGTGTCGAAACGCTCGCGCACGTGGGCGAAATCGCCGCCGCATACGTTCGCGTCGTAACGTATCCTTTCCCTAGGTGCATTCATCACGTTGTCCTCTTGTCCACGCCGACGGCGCAGCGTGGCTGCGCGGCGCCCCGTGCGGTTTCGCCAAAGCGCAAGCGTCGTACCGTCGGCCCGCGCAGGCATGGCGCTTGCGCCCCCATCGATGACAAAGGAGGTTCGACCATGACCGTTCACGCCCCCGGCCGCCACGATGCCGTGTCACCGGCTGCCGGACTGCTCTGGCTCGCCACGTCGCGCCCGCCGTCCAAAGACAAGACGGAGGAACGCATCGACGAGGGACTCGAGGAGACGTTTCCGGCCAGCGACCCGCCCGCCGTTGGCGGTGCGACCCGTATCGATCCTGCCAAGCCGTCCGGCGAGCACGAACGCCGCTCGCCGCACGTCCCTTCACCGCCCCGCGATCACGGCTGACGGCGGCAACCGGCCCGTGCTGCGCGGCGGCGCAGCGGCGTGCCGGAGCAATCCGGAGTTGATGTGATGAAACGCCTTGAACGCAGATGGCATGAAATCAGCGGCGCCGCCGGCGTCGCAGCGCTGGCGGCGATCGAAAGCGCAGTGGTGCTCGCGATCGTCGCGATGACGGGCATCGGTCACTGACGTCCTGCCCCGCTCGCTGGCGGCGGTCGCCGTGGAAGATGTACAAGCGGGCTGGCAAATTTCTCCGTCGCCTGGCCGGCGAAGCCCGGCGCGTGCCGCCCGCGCGCGGCACGCCATCTGCTCCCCGATAGTCCTGCTCACGAAGGAGACGTTCATGTATCGCGTCACCGAGATCATGTCGCGCGACGTCGTGTGCGTCGCGCCGACCGACACGATTCGCCACGCGGCCGAACTGATGCGGCGCTTCGATATCGGCGTGCTGCCCGTTTGCGACGGTTCCGAACTCGTCGCGATCGTGACCGACCGCGACCTCGCGGTGCGCGGACTGTCGCACGGCCATTCGTCCGATACGCCCGTGCAGGCGGTCGCGTCCAGACCCGTGCAGTGGTGCGTCGAGGACGACGGTGTCGGCGACGTCCAGCAGCGGATGGCCGACGTGCAGTTGCATCGGATGCCGGTGCTCGACCGCAACCGGCGGCTGGTCGGCATCGTGTCGCTCGGCGACATCGCGACGCGCGCTGGCGGCCCCGAGCGCGACGAGCTGGCCAATACGCTGGAGGACGTGTCGCTGCCGCGCCGGCGTTGACCGGCGCCCGTTGATACTGCGTGGCCCGCCCGGGTGCCGCTTCGACCAGGAGGTGTTCGATGACAACGGACAGACCGTCGCGTGACGACACGCGCATCGTCGGCGGCAACCGCCGCACGGCCGGCGGCGGGCCGGGGCCCGACGTGATGGCCGCCCGCACGCTCGAAGGCGATCGCGTCCTGTCGATGGACGGCGACGACGTCGGCCAGGTCGCCGACATCATGCTCGACGTGCGCTCCGGCCGGATCGCGTATGCGGTCGTGTCGTCGCGCAGCCCGCCCGGGATCGGCGACAAGCTGCTCGCGGTGCCGTGGAACGTGCTCGTGCTCGACGTCGAGCGCCAATGCTTCGTGCTGCCTGTCGCCACCGAACGCGTGCGCGAAGCCCCCGGCTTCGACAGGAACCGCTGGCCCGCCATGGCCGATCCGGAGTGGGCCGAGGCGCTGCATGCGTACTACGGCAGTTCGCCGTACTGGCTGATCGAGGAAGGTGAAACGGCGCTGGACGCTCCGCCGCACGAGGCGTCGCCGGGCGGCCCCGACACCCCTGAAAGCGCTGACGGCGGCAAGCGGTAGCGCGATCGCCGCTCAGTGTGCGGCCGCCACCGTCTGCGCGAGTTGCCGGGCGGCGGCCAGGTGCGCCTTCAGCGTCGGCAACGCGTTGGCCGCGAACGTGCGAAACTGCGGATCGCGGCCGTTCCGCGCTTCTGTTTCGTAGAGCCGGATCGCCGCTTCATGCGCGCTCGGGCCCGCCAGCGCGACATAGGCCGTGTCGAACGCATGACCTTCCTTGGTTCGCAACGCGGTCACGGCCGGATCGACGAGCATCCGCGACTGGACCGGTACGCCCTTGGTCGCGCCAAGCTGCCGCAATTCGCCGGCGATCCGTCCGTGATCGTCGACCATGCGGCGCGCGAACGCCTTCACGTTGGGGTTCGACGAGCGGTCGAGCGCGAGCTGGCTGGCCTGCCGCTCGACCTTGTCGATCATGCCGGCCTTGTCGATGAATTCGACATCGATACCGGTCGGCCGCTGCGTCATGCCGGCCTCATCGGGCGTCGTGCCGGGGCGGATCACGCCCGGCGCGACCTGGGCCGACGAAGCAGGTACCGCCTGAGCATGGGCGAATACGGCGATCGATGCGCCGACGGTACCGGCCAGCAGGATCGCCGCCGGTTGATGGATTCGATTCGTTTTCATCCGGACCTCCGTGTGTCGCGACGGAGCGGGCCTGCCGCGCGGGTTGCCGTTGCATCCATCGCGCCTCCTTCCCTCGTCATGACCGGGCGAGCGGCCACGCCGGCTGCTACCGGCCACGCCCTTTCCGGTCGTGCGCGGCCTCCGGCGCGACATCGGCGATCACGCTCGCCAGCGTCGGCATGTCCACCGGCTTGCGCAGATACGCGTCGAACCCGGCCGCCATCACGCGGTGCCGGTCGGCGTTGTCGGCGTGGGCCGTGACCGCGACGACGGGCAGATGCCCGCTGCTGCCCGGCAAATGACGGATGCGGTCGAGCAGCCAGAAGCCGTCACCGTCCGGCATGGCGAGATCCGACAGCACGACGTTCGGCGCCTGCCGTTCCACCGCGTCGAGCGCGTCGTGCCCCGACTGCGCGGTCGACACCTGCGCGCCCATCGTTTCGAGGGCCGCGGCGAGGCTCGCGCGCGATGTCGCGTCGTCGTCGACGACGAGCACGCGCTGGCCGCCGAGCGTCACCGGGTCCGGCGAGTCCGCCGCGTGCAGCAGGTTTTCGGCCGGATCGTCGACGTCCCAGCCAGCCGGCAGCGTGACCGTGACGGTCGTCCCGCGCCCGGTGCCGGCGCTCGTCGCGACGACATCGCCGCCGTGCAGTTGCACGATGTTGCGCACGATCGACAGGCCGAGCCCGAGGCCGCGCGCCGGCGATGCGAATGCGCGTTCGGGCCGGCTGAACGTCTCGAACAGGTGCGGCAGGTATTCCGGCGCAATGCCCTGCCCCGTATCGGCGACCGACAGCCGCACGCGCTCGCCCGCCCGGGCCAGCGACACGACGATGCGGCCGCCCGGTGGCGTGAACTTGATCGCATTCGACAACAGGTTCGACAGGACCTGGCGCACGCGCTCGCGGTCCGCCGGAATCACGCAGGTCGGCATCGCGTATTGGGTCGACAGCGTGAGCCCGCCCGCCTGTGCCGTCGCGTCGAGTTCGCGCGTGGCATCGCGCACGACGCGCACGAGATCGACCGGCACGCGCTCGAGGCGCAACCGGCCGGTCGCGAGCGACGACGCATCGAGCAGGTCGGCCACCATGTGCGACAGCGACCGCGCGCTGCGATCGATCGCGTCGACGGCCTGCAGCGCGAGCCCCTGGCCGTCGACATTACGCAGCACCTCGATCCAGCCGTAGATCACGTTCAGCGGCGTGCGCAGCTCGTGCGACACCGTGGCCAGCAGTTCGTCCTTCAGCCGGTTCGACGTGTCCGCCTGTGCGCGTGCGTCGTGGGCGCCGCGCAGCGAGCGCAGGTTGCGCCGCTCGCCGCGGCGCCGTTCGTGCGCGTCGCGCAGCGTCATCGACAGGCCCGTGCAGTTGCCCTGCGCGTCGACCATCGGCGATGCGGCGAAGGTCGCCCGAAAACGGCCGCCGTCGCGTCGCACGCACAGCACGTCGAGCGGACCGACCGGCGCGTGCAGGTTCGCGAACGACGCGGGCAACGGATGGCGCCGCAACCAGCGCGGCGCGATCATCGCGGCGACGTCGCGCCCGGCGGCCTGCGCCGCGTCGATGCCGAAGATCCTTCGCGCGGCCGGATTCCAGCTCGTGATCCGGCGTGCGGTATCGACCCCGACGATCGCATCGGGGGAAGCATCGACCACACGGCGCAGCAGGCGATCGTCAGGCACCGGCACGCGTGCGGCCGGCGCCGGTTCGCGATGCAGCGCGCGGGCATCGGCGTCGCCGTCGTCATCGGGTTCGCGCAGACGATCGTTCGCGAGCAGCGGCTTCACGGTCATCACGAGCAGGCACTCGACGAAGCTGATCGCGACGAATGTGCCGGCCTGCGTGAGCAGCGTGGCCAGCGGCGCATCACGCCACCACAGCGTGCCGATCACGGCCACGCTCAACGCGGCCGCGACCAGGCCGCCGCCGAACGACGTCAGCCATGCGGCAGCCGCAACACCTGCATAAAAAGGCAGCGGCGCAAATGGCGCGTGCTCCCCGACGACGCGAACCGCCCACGCCTGCAGCGCGGACGCCAGCCCGACAGCCAGCACGATCCATGCACCCTGCCGTAACAGCTCACGGGTCAGGGTCCTCATTGCATCCTTGCCTCGCGCCGGCTCCGGTCGCACGGCGTCATGCCGCGGGTCGACCCTCCGGCCCGCCGTCGAGCGTGCCGGGCGAGCCTGACCGCAGCCGCAAGCGGCATGCCCGACGCGGGCCGCGGATGGCCGCCTGCCCGATTCCCCGCTGTCGGGCGTGCCGTGACCGGTCGAGCGCCGGCCGGTGTCGCGCGCTGCAGCATCGACGCTCGCCGGGTGCGACCGTTTTTTCATCGAAATTCTGTAAAAAAGCACTCATACGACCCTGGATGGCACAGCAACGCCGCGAAGCGCGTCAGGAGTCGATGGCCTGTTTCTTCCGGCCCCGCCGCGTACATTGGAAATTTCTATTTTGCGGCACCTTCCGGGTCGTTTCGCTGTCGATGAAAATATTGCAATCAACGGAGCGTGTGGTGCCGATTTTCAAAACGGCCCCGCCAATGCCGATCCATGCCAATGGGAGACACCGCAAACCGGTCGAAGCAACGTGCGGACGACCGCCAGTTGTCCGGCCGGTCCACCGCGATGCGCACGCTGCTCGGCCGCATCGAAAAGATCGCCCCGACCCGCGCCAGCGTGATGATTGCCGGCGAAAGCGGGGTCGGCAAGGATATCGTCGCGCGCCGGCTGCACGATCTCAGTGCCCGGCGGGACGGCCCGTTCGTGCCCGTGAACTGCGGCGCGATTCCGCCCGATATCGCGGAATCGCAATTGTTCGGGCACGAGAAAGGCAGCTTCACCGGTGCGATTGCGCAGCGCGAAGGGTTCTTCGAAGCCGCGCGCGGCGGCACGCTGCTGCTCGACGAGATCGCGGAAATGCCCGCGCCCTTGCAGGTGAAGCTGCTGCGGGCGATCGAATCGAATGTGATCGTCCGGGTGGGCGGCACCGAGCCGATTCCGCTCGACGTGCGCATCGTGTCGGCCACGCGCCACAACCCGGCCGAAGCCGTGCGTGACGGCCGGCTGCGCGAGGACCTGTTCTACCGCCTCGCCGCGTTTGCGCTGTACGTACCGCCGCTGCGCCAGCGCGACAGCGACATCGAGACGATCGCACTGGAATTCGTCGACGCGCTCAACGCGCGGCACCATGCGCACAAGCGGTTGACTGACGCGGCGATCGCCGCGCTGCGCGCGTATTCGTGGCCCGGCAACGTCCGCGAGCTGCACAACACGATCGAGCGCGCGTACATCCTGGCGGACGAAGGCATCGACGTCACACTGCCGAAGCCGGCGATGCCGCCCGAGCGCCTGTCGGAGAACACGATGGCGCTGCCGCTCGGCGCGACCTTGCACCATGCGCAGCAGCGCTTCATCGCGGCGACGCTGTGCCACTTCGACGGCAACAAGCCGCGCGCCGCGAAAGCGCTCGGGATCAGCCTGAAAACGCTCTACAACCGGCTCGCGCTGATGCGCGACAACGGCCGCTCCTGACGGGCGCGGCCGACTTTCCCACCAGCCGCGTCAAGCGACCTTGAACCTCCCGACCGTGGTCGCCAGCGCGTTCGCCTGCGACTGCAGCGCGGTCGCGGCGGCAGTCGACTGTTCGACGAGCGCCGCGTTCTGCTGCACCATTTCGTCGAGCTGCGTGACCGCGCGATTCACTTCCTGGATGCCGCGCGTCTGCTCGTTCGCCGCGTGCGTGATCTCGGAGATGATCGTCGTCACGTTCGACACGTTGGACACGATCTCGCGCATCGTGTCGCCCGCCTGACGCACCTGCCCGGACCCGGCCGACACGCTCGCGACCGTCGATTCGACCAGCACCTTCACTTCGCGTGCGGCCTGCGCGCTGCGTTGCGCGAGGCTGCGCACTTCCTGCGCGACGACTGCGAAGCCGCGGCCCTGCTCGCCCGCGCGTGCCGCTTCGACGGCCGCGTTCAGCGCGAGGATGTTGGTCTGGAACGCGATCCCGTCGATCACGCCGATGATGTCGCCGATCCGGCCCGAGGCTTCCTCGATCTTCTCCATCGTCGCGACGACGTCCGACACGACCACGCCGCCATGCGACGCGATCCGCGACGCGGCCGCCGCGCGTTCGTCGGCCTGGCCGGCGGCGGCTGCCGATTGACCGACCGTCGCCGTGATCTCTTCCATCGATGCGGCCGTTTCCTCGAGGCTCGCCGCCGCTGATTCGGTGCGCGACGACAGGTCCTGGTTGCCCGCCGCGATCTCGTTCGCGGCCGTGCGTACCGATTCGCTCGCGTCGCGGATCTGGCGCATCACGTCGTTCAGCTTGTCGACAAAGCTGTTGAACGAGCGGGCGATGTCGGCCACTTCGTCACGTCCGTCGGCCGGCAGGCGCTGCGTCAGGTCGCCGGCGCCCGAGCCGATCGCGGCCATGGCCTGGCGCACTTGCGACAGGCGGCGGAACGCGGTCGCGGTGATCGCGCCGATGATCAGCGACGCCACACCGACGATCACGAGCAGCGTGATCAGCGAAGCGGTCAGCAGCGAGCGCATCCCGGCCGTCGCTTCGTTCTTGTCGAGCAGCACCAGCGCGTACCAGTCCGTGCCCGGCACGGGGCGCGCACGCACCAGCTTCGCGTCGCCGCCGACACTCACCTCGACGGGCGCGGTCGCGGCCGCGATCGTCGCGCCGTTCGTCGCGCCGAGTTCCGGCGACACGTCGGCAACCGGCTTCAGCGTGAGCTTCGCGTCCGGGTGGGCGACCACGTGGCCGTTGCTGTCGATCAACATCCCGAAGCTCGCGGGCGTCGGGTGGATCGTCTTCACGTTCGCGATCACGGTGTCCATCGAGACGTCCGCTGCAACGACGCCCTTCAGCGCGCCGTCGCGCAGGATCGGCACCGCGAACGTGACGACGAGGTTGCCCGTGCCGGCGTCGACGTACGGCGGCGTGACGACCGGCTTGCCGGCCTGCGCGGCCTGCTTGTACCACGGGCGGCCGGTCGGATCGTAGTCGGGCGGAATGCCGGTCGGGTCGGAGAAGTGGAACGCCTTGTCGGCGTAGCCCGCGTAGACGTTCGTGAAACCGCCGGCCGCGGCCATCTGCTTGAACACCGGAAGCGGGTCGGGCGTCAACGCGGCATCCTGCAGCGACGCGATCATCCGGCTCCGGGTGGCGACCCAGTCGGCGATCCCGACCACGTGGCCGCTGGCGACGGAGGTCAGGTTGCGGTCGATCGCGTCGTCGTTGTACGAGCGCGCGATGAAATAGTTGATGAGCGTGGTGGCGACCAGCGCGAATACGACGATGGCGACGCACGCGGCAAGGATGCGGGCGCGGATGGACGAGAGCATGGCAACGACTCGGTAAGGGAGCGCGAACGCCCGGTGGACGAATTCACCGGGTAAACGGCAATCGCGCCACTTACTTGAGGCCGCCGTGACAATTCAGTGAAACGTATGACAAAACGCAGGCCGGTTGTTAGCGGATCGTCAGGATGATCACGCCGCACGGCGCCGTGCGCGCACCGCCCGCGGACGCGACGACGGCACCGTCGATCCCGGGCACGGCAATCAAAAAAGGCGTTGGAATGGGCCGGTTCGCTGTCGATCGACACATGAATGTCGATCAGGATCCGGCCCCGGCTCGGCGACGGGTCGTATCACGGCCGCGGCATCAGCCGCGGCGCCGGCCCGTCACAGGCGATGGCTCGGACGCGGATCGGCGTCCGCGGATGGCGCATCGGCACGCGTGTCGTCGTGGAGATCGTCCTGCCGGCGCATCCGTTCGCGCAGGTGCCGGATCGCGAATACGTGGATGTAGTCGTGCACCCGCGCGTCGGACGACAGGGCGCGTACTTCGTCATCGAGCATCGCACGCAACTGATCCGAACCGATCGCGCGCTGTTTGGCGGCTTCCTTGAGTGAATCGAGCAAATTGTCCTTGGACATCGACGGACTCCTGACGGTCGAGGAACGAAAAGAAGAAGGTACCGGAAGCTTAAAGACTGAATGGCGGCGCGGCGTGCGATGCGCCGGCGCGTGTTTGCGCGCGATCAACGGCCCGTTGCGTGCCGCCGTGCCGATCCGTCCCGGAACCGGCCGCGCAAGATTCGCGGCGCAAACTGCCCGCGAACGAGACTGAAAGCCCTGCCACGCCACCCCGGGGCGCGGCACCGGCTGACAGAGGCTAACGATGGAACGCCGCCCGACGCCGATGCACTGGCCAAGTTAGACCGGCCGAAATCATGCGTCAAGCAATCTCCTCCACGCGTTCCCATTCGTCCGAACGAACGGGCCGGCGAGTCGCCGGGACGGCCGATCGGCCGATTGGCTTGTCAGCGGATTCCGATAGTCGCAGCGCAATACCTGACAGCGACTTCAGCGCGCGCTGCTTGGCAGCGCACGGGCGCGACACGATACTGGTGACATGGACGAAACGTTCATACGGGTCATCGCTAGCCGGCCATCGAGCCGGCATGCGGGGCCTGGCGCAGGAGACCAACCATGACACATCGCAACTTACCGGGCCGGGACGGCCAGCGGCGCGCGTCGGGCAAAACGCGCGCCCTGCCCGCCCAGGCCGTGTCGGCCGGCAACCTTCCGTCCGACAATATCGACACCTTGCTTGCGCTCGCACGCGAAGCCGGGTTGCTCGTCACGCTCGACGGGCAGATCGGCCGCGAAAAGTACCAGAGCGTCGCGGGTTCGGTGCTCGCGTTGCAACGGTTCGCCGCGGCACTCTGCGCGCGGGCCGCACCCGACGCGCCGGCCGATGCCGAGCCACATCGCAAGGCGCGCCCCGGCTGGCCGCACGCGAACCGCCTGCGCAACCGCGCGTGCAGCGCGTGCGCGCCGCTGCATGTCGGGCGCCAGCGTCCGCAGGTGCGCCGCGGTGCCGGCCGACGGCACGACTTGCGGTCGACGCTTCGCGTCACCTGAGCGTGCAAGCAGCCGTTGTCCGGCACGGGGGCCGTGCAACGGCTGAATCGCTCGCAACGTCGGCAGCGCCTGCCGCACGCGGTGCCTGTACGACGCCGGTGCATATGCCGCGACCCTCACCGATCCGCATCGGCGTCACCGCGCGCCACCGCGCATCATGACGCGCCGTTCGACACGGCCGCAATGACGACGATTCCTGCGGGGAAAGCAATCCAGACGGGGCCAACTACAACACGAGCGCGGAAAGCGGACGGGGTGACTTGCACCCCGCCCGTCCTCCAAGGCAACCGTGGCTGCCTACCCTCGTGCCGGAGAGTTCTCGGTCGGATGACGCGCCGTGCATCGCACGTTGCGGCTCCGGAAATTGATGTAACGGCTGCGAATGCACCGTCGATCACCGCCATCGACACGCGTGTTGCAGTGTGGCCGCGCGGTACGTGCACGACGGAC
Organism: Burkholderia sp. HI2714; assembly: GCF_002223085.1. Lineage (NCBI taxonomy): Bacteria > Pseudomonadati > Pseudomonadota > Betaproteobacteria > Burkholderiales > Burkholderiaceae > Burkholderia > Burkholderia sp. HI2714. The sequence continues at coordinate 45,533 of NZ_NKFM01000051.1, forward strand.
CGGCTGCGTTGCCGGATGTTCCGTCAATGTCTCACGCGCGAGGCGCGCCGTTTCTGATGCAGGTCAAGCCAAGCCTGCTTCGATCGCGACACCGCGCGATTCATTCGCTACCCCGCACGAGCAGCACCGGCACCTGTGCGAGATGCGCAATGCGGCGCGCAACGCTGCCGATCAGCCAGGCGGCGATGCCGCGCCTGCCATGCGTACCGACCACCAGCAGTTCGGCGCGCCAGTGCACGGCGTCGCGCATCAGCGCATGGGCCACGTCGTCGCTGGTCGGGCGCGTTTCGACGACACCGCGCTTGCTCGGGTTCCCGGTCGCATGGAACAGCGGGCCGATCTTCGCGAGCGCATCCTCGCCCTCCGCGCGATAGGCATCCTCGAGCGCGCGCACCGGCACGATATCCGTCAGACGAACCGCGCGATCGATCACGTAGGCCGCGTACAGCAACGTCGTCGGCGCCGCGAAGCCGAGCCCGACGCGCACCGCGTGCAGCGACGGCTCGCTGCCGTCGACCGCGAACATCAGCCGCTGCAGGCCGCCGTCCGACGGCCGTACGTAGTCTGCCGGCACGATCAGCAACGCGCAGCGCACGCGTGTCGTCAACGTGTCCGACATCGCGCCTTCGACGAGCCGCAGCAGCCCGTGATGCGGATTCGCGCCGACCATCAGCACGTCCGCATGCCATGCCGACGTATCGCTCACCAAGGCATCGGCCACCGAGCCGCCCGTCACCGACGTATCGATGATGGCCTGCTCGACCTCGATCCCGCTGTCGGCGAACATCGCCGCGATCCGTTCGTTGATGGCTTGCGCCTCGCGCATCATGTCCTCGCGCGCGGACGTCAGCAGTGCGTCGATGCGCGGGATGTCGGGCAATACGAGTCGCGGGTTGTCGATGGCGCAGACGATGCGCAATCGCATGCCGGGGCGCAGCAGCGTGCGCGCATAGCGCGCGGCGGACAGCGATTCGGGCGTCGGATCGACGGCCAGCGCGATCCGCGCAAGCGTCGGGATTGGCTGGGCAGGCTGCATGGCGAAGGCCTCCGTGCGTGCGCGTCGTCGCGGAACGACGACGGGAGCTTCGCGCGGAAGCGGCGCACGGCGGCCGGACCGCCGCCGCGGTCGCGGCGGTCACGGGGATCGGCGGGTTGCCACGCGAAGCGCGGACAATCGATTCGTTCAGCATAGGTCGTTCGGCCCGCGCGTGCATGATCGCGATCAAGGGTCGTGCGGGCCCCTGCCCGTGCTGCTTACGACTTCGTCGGCACCGATGCCGCCGGACGGTTCGCGTAGAACAGCGCATACGTGATGCCGAGCAGCACGATCCAGACCGGCCCGATCACGAGCGCGACGCGCGTGTCGGGCGTGAACGCCATCAGCACGACAACCAGCACCAGAAAGCCGAGCGCGACGAACGAACCGAGCGGATAAAACGGCACGCGGATCGGCAGGCGCGCGATCTTGTCGGCCGACAGCGTGCGGCGAAAGCGCATCTGCGCGATCAGGATCACGCACCACGTCCAGATCGCACCGAACGTCGACACCGACGTGAGCCACGTGAACACGTGCTGCGGCGCGAGATAGTTGAGCAGCACGCCGATCAGCAGCAGCGCGACCGACACGATCACGCCGTACACCGGCACGCCGTGGCGATTGACCTGGCCGAGCTTGCTCGGCGCCTGGCCCTGCTGCGCGAGGTTGTAGAGCATCCGCGCGGTGCTGAACAGGCCGCTGTTGCACGACGACAGCGCCGCGGTCAGCACGACGAAGTTGATGATGCCGGCGGCGGCCGGGATGCCGAGCCGCGAGAACGTCATCACGAACGGGCTGCCCTGGGTGCCGATCTGGTCCCACGGATACAGCGACATGATCACGAACAGCGCACCGATGTAGAAAATCAGCACGCGCCAGAACACCGAATTCACGGCCTTCGTCAGCGACTTCTCCGGGTTGCGCGCCTCGCCGGCGGTGAGGCCGAGCATCTCGACGCCGAGATACGCGAACATCACGATCGGCAACGCGGCGACCACGCCGTCGATGCCGTTCGGCATGAAGCCGCCGTGCGCCCACAGGTTCGACAGGCCGATCGCGACACCGCCGTTGCCGATCCCGAACGCGATCATCAACCCGCCGCCGATGATCATCAGCACGATCGTGACGATCTTGATCAGCGCGAACCAGAACTCGAATTCACCGTACAGCTTGACCGCGATGAAGTTCACCGAGCCCATCGCCATGAGCGCCGCGAGCGCCCAGATCCAGTTCGGCACGCCGGGGAACCACATATGCATGTAGACGCCGACCGCCGTGATTTCCGCCATGCAGGTGACGATCCACACGAACCAGTAGGTCCAGCCGGTCAGGTAGCCGGCCAGCGGCCCGAGGTAGTCGCGTGCGTAGCGGCTGAACGCGCCGGCGACGGGATTGGCGATCGCCATCTCGCCGAGTGCGCGCATGATCAGGAAAATCGCGATGCCGCCCAGCAGGTAGGTCAGCAGGATGGCCGGGCCGGCGACGCGGATCGCGGTGGCCGAGCCGAGGAACAGGCCGACGCCGATCGTCGCGCCGAGCGCCATCAGGTTGATGTGTCGCTCTTCCAGCCCTCTATGCAACTGGTCTTCTGGTTGTTTCAAGTCCGTCTCCTGGCAGCCGTGAACGAGCCGCCGTCATTGTCGATGTCAATGCGCGACCGTTCATGCCGATTCCGGCATGCCGAAAACGAAATAATCTCCGCCGTCGTTTTCCAAATTAGAAACGACACGGATACTGCGTCAATCCGACAGGAATCGCCGCGGATTATCCGTAGGTTCCGGAACAATCCGGGAAACGGATCGGGCCTTTCGCGGAATACGCCCGCGCGGCCCGTTCGACGCGGCTGTGCGCGTAACGGACGGCGACGGGATCAATCGCTTTCGGCGTGAACGAACACGCGTCGAATGTGCGCGATCAGGCGCACGCAATATGCAGGCGGGATTATAGGGAGGAGAAGCCGTTTCACGCCAGTCGATTTTCGGAAAAATCGCGGGGACGTGAAACCGGTAGTGGAATTCGAATGCGCGCGACTCTCGCGCGCGGATTTATTTCGACAGCGTCGCGCGCACCGTATATTCGCCTTCGATCGCAGCGTGATCCGGCCGCACGAAATAACGCGACGCATCAAGATCGGCCGGCATCGGCTCGACCGGATAGCCGTGCTTCTCCCACGCATCGAGCCCGCCCTTCAGCGCGCGAATGTTGTGGATCATCTTCTTGCGCTGCATCTTCGCGATCAGGCGCTTCGCGGTGGCCCATACCATCCCCTTTGTACTTGTTGACGTTCTTGGCGACTACATTCGCAACCAACGACTGTCGCTTCAGACATCAACCGACATGAGGTGCTGCGACGCGATGAGCAGCGGTGGCACCGGACACTTGCAAACGCACAGATCGTCACTCAGCGCTACGCGACGACCGTCTGGCCCGGTCATTGGAAGTCGCGGACCAACGCATTGAATTTTGCCGATCGTTTTGCACACCGTGCAGAACACATCATCGTTCTCGTGCGCGATGTGCCTGCCGTCAAGCGCGAACGGCGTAGCCTTGGCTTGCACCGTTCCCGCCACTGTAGTGTGATCACCGTCGAGAATCAGGTATCGAGTCATGATCGGTTAGCTGGTGTATTTTTCCTCTGGTACCGCACGCCGCTGGCTCCTTTCGATGACAAGCGTAACTTCGCCAGCCCTGAAGTAGCCATGCCCCTGCTTAGATCAATACGTCCTCAAAGCCTCTTCAACTCCCTGACGGTATCGTGCAGGAACTCCGTCATTTCCGGCCAGCAACTCTTCGAATATCACACGCTCGTCAATTTTCTCAGAGTTCACATGCTCTTCCAGCAGCCTGTCGAGCTTCCCGTGCGCAGTAAATTGACGAAAAAAGTTGACTCGAATCCCTAACGCAACATCCGCAAAAAGAGCAGGAATTCCCCAAACCAACGTCAGCAGAGACGTTTTCGGTGTAATTGCTTGCTTGAGAATGTTGCATCTATCGACACACGAATCCAAATTCTCAAGCTCCTCGATAAGCCAGTGTCGCTGCGGCCTCACGCTCGCCGCCATGATGCGCTCAGACAAATACCTTTGGAATCGCAAGTCTGTTTTAATGACTTCCGGACAAATTCGCTCACTGGCTCGATGAATTGCTCGGACGCAGGACAGATTCTGCCCCGCAGCCTCGACAAAACCGTTGTCCTTGAGCGCGGTACACACTGTACTCAAGACAAACGAATCGCATACACCTGAAATATTTTTCCTGACGATCACTTCAATCTCATCCGCCATGCGTCCCCCCGGGTCGAATAAGCCACGTTACCCACCTTGCTTCTCGTCCGGCGACCAGTGCCAATTCGTTGTACCCCACGAACTGCCTTCTATCACGGGCATGATTTCGCCAGCTTCGAAGTAACGGCGGCTTCCCGCCTTTGCCGGTGTGTGCCACCAGCCAGCTTCAGGGCACGGGTTGCCGCCCCGCACGCTCCTGCGGGCAGGTTCGCGACTCACAGGCGGCGGAACGATCGTGGGCGGCTCAGGGATCGGCGGGGCGTCAGGCAAATCAAATCGAGCTACCCACTTGCGCGCGTTCTTCACATCCGCGCTCGGAAGATCGGGAATATAGGTGTGTAGCGCATCGGGCTTCGGATCACGCAGCACACGCAAGACACTGTTCACGAACACGTACGGCTCGGGCAACCCTTCTTCAGGAGCACCAAGGCGCGGGAAAGCGCCCGCGCGGATCATCAAACACGCATTCGCGCGCTCGATGTGAATGTCGGGACGATCAAGCTTTTCCCGGATCGCGACCTCGCCGCCCAAGCGATCGATGAACAGTTCACCTAGGATCGTGTACCAGTTCACCCCCTTGATGAAGCCCCACCGGCCGACTTTCGCGCCGGGATGCAAATGATCATAGGAGGCGGTTAGATCGTCCTTGGATTCGCCTTCGTAGGACACCGGGTCGTACTCTTGTTTCTGCAGGTGCGCGGTACTGTCAATGTCTAACCCGCTGAAACGTTCCGCAAGTGCCCATTCTTGCGGCATATATCGGTGGTAGCTATACGCAAGAACAGGCGCCAACCCACCATAGCCACCGCGCACTACGAGTCTGTTACACACATAACGCAGAAATTCCTCGTACTTCGCGATTCCTTCGGCGGTAGTGACCAAGTTCATCGGCACATTGAATTTCAAATGCGATAAACCCGTCTCCCGTCCCTTAGGCACCCTCAATCGTCCGGTGGGCGAAACGTAGTTCTCTTGAAGTGCCGTCCCGGTTAGCACCCCGATATTGTATTCTGCCGCTGTATCTTGGTCGGTTGCACTGGAACGCAACACACTGACCTGCATATATGATGGTGTATCGGAAATTGCACGACGAATCTTCTCCACACCCTTGGCATTTCGCGTCGTGAATTTTCCAAGGTCAGCATCCTTCCCTCCCTTCAGATGCTCGCCGAACATTTCGTCAAAGCGGTCAAAGCAGTCAAGGATCGCCTGACGCACCTCAGGCTGCGAGCCACGCTCAAAGAACACTGTACCGATGACACCCGGCAACACACCCATCGAGTTGTCGGCAAGGCGCACGCTCAAATCTTCCTGATAGCGGGACAGCGCCTGCAACGGCGTCAAGACAGGTTTCGGATCACTCAAAGTCATAATCGGATCGTCTATTGATCAATCGCACATGAATTCAGTCAGCTTGCGGAAAGCGCCGCAACTGCGCTCCCACCGCCGACCACTACACCAAGGGTTGCAGCCAATGCCGCAGCGGCTTCCGCACCAGCCGCGATAATTGCACACAGCGCAGCAAAGATCGCGATCAACTCAGGTAACAACAAGATGACGATCGCGACGCCGACGACAATGGCCACCGCGATCGCGGCTCCCTTCAGCAGCGTCACGCCGACCTGCGCCCAATCGATATGCGTGAGCACGTCCCACGTCATATCGGTCATACGTACGATCGCTTCCCACCCGGCCTTGAGTTGCGCAGCTGTGTAGCGGAATATTTCGTGCCCGGTCTCGTCAACCCACACCCAAGCGCTATGCGCCTTGTCGGCGACCCACTGACCAGCCGTAAACATCCATGCCGCATGCTGATGCAGGAACGCGCTAGTTTCAGCAGACACGTATGAATACCCACGATGAACGGCATCCCAAACAGGGGCGACAGCGTGTTCAACCTCTTCGCCGAACTCATGTGCCTTTTGCCACCAGTCCTCGTACCAGACATGGTGCGGGACAGCGGGAATACTGCGAATGGGTACTGTCTGCCGCTCCTTCTCGTCGTTGGCTTTCGGTGCGGGAATGGGCGCTGGCTTAGGGATTTTCTGCAAGTCCCCATTGCAGTCAGTCACGTCAATAACGGTCATGCGGTTTTTGAAGTCGCCGGAAATCGCTCGGTAAGCTTCCTCTTGCCCCGGCCCCCAATTGTCACCCGGGAATTTGACTTCGACCAATCGCAACATATTATTGCCGTGATGCCCGCCTTCGCGATCGACGGTTCCACGCCCGGGCCAGAGAATCGCCTCACTTTCCACAATGATCACGTCGGGTCGCCGAAGAGCACCTACCTTCGCTCCGGGCGGAAACGGGTTCCGGCTTCGACGGCGCTCTGTACCGTGGGGCTTTTCATTACTCAAGAAGGGAATCGGAGCGGCAACGCCGCCTGTCGCGAAGAACGGCATCATGTCGAAGCTCACTTCGGCCTTGTACTTGAATAGCCACTTCGACTTGAATTCTTCCTCGATCATCATCGGCACACTCATCGCGGACTGCATGAGCAACCGGTGAACGATCGATCCATCGCGCAACTTGACGGGAATGTATTTCGCCGTTTTCAGCGCAGTCTCGACCTTCTCCTGCAAGTATCCCTTGGTTCCCGGCGGCAGAAGCGCGTATTCAGGTACACGCTCTTTGATTGTTTCGCACGCGCCAGCCGGTTGAAGTGATCCGCCCATTGTGTTCTCCTAGTGTCGTCGGCGCTCACGTGCGCTCGTCAGGGTCAACCTTCAGGTAATCGGCCCAAATGTCGGGTTCCCCACCACCTGCATACTTCCACGGCTCGACATCCTGCTTTTCCTGCTCGAACGCTTTGAGACTCACGCTCTGCGCACTCGGCGTGAAAACCGGCACTGTTTCTCCAAGATCGTTTGTGTGCCCGACCACGGTTCGTCCCGATGGCAGCTTCATTTCGTAAGCATGTCGGATCATCGGCGTGCCGTCTTTCTCGTTTTTGAGGACGTATTGCGCCTGATACGACGGCTTGAACTGCGGCATCGCGTAAGAGTCGCTGACCGGCCCGGAGAAACTGAATGACGCACCCTTGAAGTCAACGTTACCCGGTGCGTGTATCGAGACGTTGCCGCCCTTGACGCGAATCGTCGCTCCACCGCAGTACAGGACCAGTTCCTGGTCGGCTGCGATTTCCATCCGTCCGGCCACTGACAGCAGCTTCACAAGCTGCTGCGCGATCATTTCAAGATCGCCATCCTGCGCCTGTATTTCGACCTTGCCCTTGCCAGCTACGGCTTTGATGCCTTGATTACGCGCAAACAGGCTCAGGTGATCAATCGCGGCCGCGTGCATCGAGCCGCCTGCCGCAAGATACGAATCCTGACCGCTGATCCAGTTCGCCTGTTGGTCTGCACTTGCGTGTAAGGACTGGTGCGTGGACAGGCCAATCCCGGCCGGACTGCCGAACAACAACAGCGGTTCAGCGAATGCGTTGGCGTTACCTGTTCCTCCGCCCGCCGTATGGCCGCCGGACGACTCGCCCGTGGCCGACTGCTTCGTTGCGTCGGTGAACGCCGTCAGCGCATCGACGCCGGGTTTCAGGCTCTCCGCTTGATGCTGTTCGCTCGCATCCGAAATGCTGCTGAGCAAGTTTTTCGAGCGCGTAAGCTGTTCTCGCGCCTCGTCAACGTCCAACTGATCGCTGTCGCGCGAAACAGGGTGCGCGCTAATCGACACGCCACGGCTCCCGCGCATCGACGCGTAATGGTCAGCGTGCAGCAGCAACCCCGACCCGAGATACCGCCCGCGCGTGTTGCCGCTCTGCTGAATCAAATAGCCCTGCGCGATCGATGCGTAGCTGCTGCCCGTGTAGCTGACGAGCCGCGTACCACCTTGGTTCGTCGCATCATCGTGGACGAACGCGTTAAACGCCCCCGTACCGCCGAACCCTTGCGACTGAAAACCCGACATCAGCACATTCGAATGCCATGGGGAAGGCGTCGTGCCACCGTTGACGCGCCCCAAAATGAACGGTTTGTCGCAATCGTTTGCCCAATAGGCGACCAAAACCCATTCACCGGCGCGTGGCACGTGTACCGATCCGTAACCGTTGCCGGTATCAGCCTGCATGGTCGACAGCAGCGGCGACGAAGCGAACGCGCCATCAGGGTTCTTGCGGTCCCATGCGAAATGAACGCGCACCTGGTTCCGCTCGTTCGTCCACGCTTCCGATCCTTGCTGCGTCACGACGATGGCGTGTTCGATCGACATGTTCGGCTTCGTGTGCGCGAGCGGGCTGCGATATTCAACACTCGCCTCTTGCGCCTCAACCTCAATGACGAAAAATCCCGCCGTTCCATCTTGCGGGTGCTCCGGTGTCTTGAAACGCATTCTGTGTGCTGCCTGCTGTTCGGCCAGCATGGTGCGCAGGCTGCGCGGATATTCGGTCACCTGTTGACCAATCGACACGTTGTTTTCGATGTACCACCGCGTCTCGATGGCGAGAAATTCCCGTTTCTTCGGATCGCTGTCGGGATGGCGGGGATGATTGTTCAGCGTGAATCGCAATCCGGCATCAAGCCATCGCAGACCACCGACACCGAAGTAACGCCGAGCGCGCGCATCCCATCCCTCTACACGGCGACGTGCGCGCGCCGCACCGCTGTCCGAATTTGGGTATCCATATGCGGTCGGCTCGTAGACGGTCATGGGCGCAGCAGGAACGCTGCGCGATTCCGACTGCCGGCCATCGCCCGCCTCGTAGACAGTGGATTGCAAGGCGTTGTCTGTCTGGAAATGCGAAGTCGGTCGTTTGTAGTCGAACGCGCGCGACATGTAGCGCAGACTCTGTATCGTCTGCACGACCGCCCATTGTGTAAATCCGTCTGCTTCGTGATCAGCGTTGCCGCGATAGTATTCGGCTGGTTTTGCGTCCGGCAGCGACGACACGCGATCAAGAATGACGAGCGTCGTTTTCGGCGGCTCACCCTCTTTCGTCGGTTCGTGCACCCAATAGAAGTACCAGCCTTCATCTTCGAGAAGGCGGTGTACGAAATGCAGGTCGGATTCGCTTTGACGACACCATGAGCGCACAGCAGGCTCACGCGTCAGGTCGAACCGGAACCGCCCTTGGAACTGCGGATAGCGATTGAGAACGTCGGAAATGATTTCGCGCGCGTCCTTTTCGAGCCAACCCTCGTCGTTGTGAGTCTTGCTCAGGAAAATCAGCGCGGACGAGAATTCAAGCTGGTAAGTTGATACGCTACCGTCGCCCCCCAAGTATCCAACCTGATGCACGAAGCCGTGCACGGGCCGATAGACCGAATCCACGTAAGGCGCTGTTCGCTGCTGAATCCACAGCGTGACGGGCTGATGCATCAGCGACAGCAAATCGGTATCACTGCGCAGCGATGCAACGTCGATTGTCCAGTGGTAGTCACCACCGATCCCGGACGATCCGCGCGCCCGCAACGGGGTCAACGCGTTCTTGCCGAGTGGGGTATCCAGCATCAACAGCCGGTCGTGCTGTAACAAGCCACGATGAACGGCCTCGTAAAGGTCGCGATTCTTCAGGTCCCCGGATGCGGGTGGTCTGAGTGCCATCTTTGTCGTCCTTCTCTCAGGTTCGAGCTACCGTCAGAGAAACGACACAAAAACGGTCAGCCAGCGGCGAAGTAACGTCGCTCTCGCGTCATTGTAGCTAAAGTCTGAGGAATATTTACCGACTTGGCGAAAATTAACGCGGCCGAGATATCAAGACAGGGCGCACGACCGGAAAGCGTAGATGCTTCGACCCACGCTGCAAAAGCTGATCTACCGAACAATCCAGTGCATCACTGGATTGTTGTAGTCGGTAGAGCGTCGGGGCGCGCCTCCCGCGCTCCCATCGACTAATCGCTTCCTGCTCAAGATTGATCATTTCCGCAAGCTTGGCTTGCGTCAGGCCGCGTGCGCGGCGAATTTCCGCAATAGCCTCCCCCACACGAGACGCAAGCAGAGCGTCTTGTTGAAATCGGAACTGCGTTCAGCGTTGATGTCCGACCAGCAGCGGGAAATCATGCGGCGGGTGAAGGAGTTGTTTTTGCCGCCAGAAAGTCACGCGGCGATCTGTTTCGATGCGACGCATGCGGTACATGCGGCCGTTGATTGACGGCCCCGCCTGTTACTTGGGATCAATTGAGGAGCGCCCTGCCAAGCATCCCGCCTGATGAGGTTGCAAGGAACGCACGCGAACGGCTGAAAGCAGTTCGCGCGCAATCTAAACCTAAGAGTGTTGTACGGAAAGGCGACGCGAGGCATGCAGTTTCTTTTTCCAGACTGCTCCATTGTTCTGCCGATATCTGCACCAACGATCCAGCGCGGTCCATGCTACCGACAAAAATTTGGTGCACTTTTTGGACACTTTCTGTCAGGAACGCCCCCCCGGCATCACTTCGACAGCGTCGCGCGCACCGTGTATTCGCCTTCGATCGCAGCGTGATCCGGCCGCACGAAATAACGCGACGCATCAAGATCGGCCGGCATCGGCTCGACCGGATAGCCGTGCTTCTCCCACGCATCGAGGCCGCCCTTCAGCGCGCGGATGTTGTGGATCATCTTCTTGCGCTGCATCTTCGCGATCAAGCGCTTCGCGGTGGCCTCGTTCGGGCACACGCAATAGACGACGATCGGCCGCTTCAGCATTTCCGGATCGAGCAGGTCCGGCGAATCGAGATCGACCGGCACCGCGCCGGCGATCCGGTACGGTTCGCGCTCGCGGATCGCTTTCGGCCGCGCGTCGAAGATCAGCGGCGGCTCGTCCGACGTCATCATCTCGACGAGCTGCGGCGGCGAGATGCGCACCTGCGCGAGATAGCGGCGGAACTGCACGCGACGCACCCAGCGGTACAGCAGGAACGTGATGAAGATCGCGAGGAATGCATCGAGGATCGTGCCGCCGCTCGCGCGCACCCACAGCACGAACTGGACGATCTGGTCGTGAATGGCCGCGCCGCCGACCAGCCAGAACGCGGCCCACAGCGATGCGCCGGCCAGGTCCCAGAACAGGAACACGCCGACGCCGATCGCGGTCGTGCCGAGCAGCGGCGCCGACACGAGGCCGAGGCCCGGCAGGAATTTGGACAGCACCAGCAGCGGCGCGCCGTATCTTTCGAACACGTTACGTGCGAAACGCAGCGTCGTGTCGAGCGACAGCGAGAAGCGCACGAGGCCGTTCAGCAGGCGCCGGCCGCGCGTGCGGCCCATGAAGAACCACAGCGAATCGGCCAGCATCGTCGCGCCGATCGCCGCCGCGAACATGCTGACCCAGGACGCCTGCCCCATTGCCGCCATCGTGCCGCCGAGAATCAGCATCGGCACGGCCGGCACCGGCACGCCGAGCTGCGTGATCAACACGCTCGCGAACACGGCCCACGGGCCGAGCGACGATGGAATAGCGATGGGAAAGTGCCACACGGCGGCGCTCCTGGAAGGCATGCAGCCGTGCGACGAGGGCCGTCGGCACTGCTGGGCAACGGCTGCCGCGGCACGCCCGCGGCCGACCCGATGCACCACGGCATTCTAAACGGGTTTGGCCGCGACCGCGCGGAACACGCACCGTCGGCACGGGCTTCGCGCCCTTGGCGGCACCGCCGTGACCGTCGTCACATGTCCGTGCGCTGGGCGAGCTGCCCGACGTGTTCCGCGTAGTCGGGAAACGCGGCGGCCAGCGCGGCCGCGTCGGCCAGTTCGAATTCCGCGAACTCGAAGCCCGGCGCCACCGTGCAGCCGACGAGCGCGACGTGCTCCGGCGCCGCGCAGCGCGCGCCGAACCAGCTTCCGGCCCGGACGACCGCCTGGAACACGGTGCCCGGATGCGTGAGCGGGTTGCCGAGCCGATGGATCGTCAGCCCGTCGCGCTCGTCGAGCACCCACACTTCGATCGGGTCGCCCGCGTAGAAATGCCAGACTTCGTCGGAACGGATCCGGTGCCACGACGAATACGCGCCGTCGCACAACAGGTAGTAGATCGCGGTCGACGCGGCGCGTGGCGCGCCGTCGGCCGGACGCACGACCGAATCGGTCGCACGGTAGGTTTCGCGAAAATAGCCGCCTTCGGGATGCGGCTGCAGGTCGAACTGGCGAATCAGGTCGGTAGCGGAGATCGGCATGGCGGATGACGTCGGTAAGGTAAGGAACCGGGCACCCGGCGTACGGCCTCGCTTCGCTCATCGCGCGCGCGACCGCATGCCGCCGGATGCTGCTGCGTCGATCGCCGCGGCCATGCGCGCGGCGAACAAGCGGACACCGGTCGATGCTGCCAGAACTGCGTGTCGGGATGCAACCGCCGGCACGCGATTGCGGCCACGAAGGGGCATCGGGCGTGCCGCCCTCGCGCGGCCGATGTGACGCAAGCGACAGCCGCGCTCACACACCGTGCATCGTGCGTTTCCGTTTCATCAGGCCGTCATCCGACGAATGCGCGAGACGGTCGCCGCCTGCGACCGCCCGTGCGTCAACGTCGGCGCGTTGCCGCGGGCGTCACGCGGTCGCCGCCGTGCCGGGCTCGTTGTGCCGCACCAGCAGCACGGGCCGGTCGGCCGCGCGCAGCAGCGATTCGGCGACGCTGCCGAGCAGCAGCCGGCGCAGGCCATGCCGCCCGCTCGTGCCCATCACGATCAGGTCGGCATCGGCTTCGGCCGCCGTGCGCATCAGCACGGTGGCGACATCCTCGCCGTAGGCGTCGAGCGCGCGCACGGTGCCCGACACATGCTCCTGCGCGAGCACCGCCTTCGCATCGTCGAGCACCGGCGTCACGGCATCGGTCGCGGCCGCATCGCCTTCGCGCGCGGCAGCGAAGCCCGCATCGACGTCGACGAGCTGCGGCCGGTGCTCGACGACATACGCGCAGGTCACTTCACCGCCGGACGCCGCCGCGATCCGGATCGCCTCGTTCAGCGCGAGACGCGCGCTCGGGCTGCCGTCGAGCCCGACGAAAATCCGCTTGTACATGGTCCGTCCCTCCGACCGGGCACGCATCGCGCGTCGCGCGACGGCGGCCCGTTATCGCCCCCCGGCCCGGTGCCGGGTGGCCTGCCGAACAGTCTGCCCCACGTGTCGACGCGCCCGTTGATGCGCGTCAAAGCGCGGCCGGCGCGCCCGCTGCTTCCCGCCGGTTGCCGCAATTTCTAGTGGCCCCATTACAAAAAACGTGTAAATCGCGCACAATTTCATCTTGAAAATAGACGTTGCGTGCAGCCGGTGCGAGTTTTACCCGGTTTTGCCGTGCTGCTCCCGGTGCCAGGGAGCAGCCCCTGACAACAGAATGCCAATCGAATGACCGCAAGTGGAACCCCGACGCGTGACACCCGAGGGCCCACGCGCCTCCAGATCATGTTACGCCAGCCGCTCGCGGCCGGCGTCGTTGCACTGTGCGCCGGCGCCGTGCTGTCGCTCGGCGTCGCGCTGCTCGTGCGCGAGCAGTGGCAAGGCGCCGTCCATACGCGTTTCGAACGCCGCACGACGCACGTGACCGCGATGCTCCGCCACGAGCTGCAATCCAGCGCGGCCGTGCTCGAAGGCGCGCGCGGCGCGTTCAGCCTCGTCCCGGGCATGACGCCCGAACAATGGCGCCGGTATGCGGAGATGCTCGACCTCGACAGCGGCCGCTCGCCGGTCCGCCAGATCGGCTATGCGCCGCTGCCGCCCGCGACGCGCACCGCCCTCGCCGGCGCGAAGCCGGTGCCGGCCGGCACGCTCGCGACCGCCGCGCTCAGCGCACCGGCGTCGAACTCACCGGTCGTGCGTTTCGGCGCGTCCGACGCGGCGCCGCTCGGGCGCGCGCTGCAGACCGGCGACGTCGCGCTCGGCGTCCACCCGGCCGACGACGACGCGTCGCGCGACGCCCGCACCTTCACGCTGTTCCTGCCGGTTGCCGCGTCGCCGCATGCTGCCGCCACACCGCCCGGCCTGCGCGAAACCGGCGCCGACGGCGTGCTGTTCGCGGCGTTGAGCCCGCGGCGCCTGGTCGAGCGGGCGCTCGACGCGGAACGCGGGATCGACGTATGGATCACCGCCGGCGGCGATCGGCGCGCGATCGTCAGCGTCGAAACGACGACCGACGAGGCCTCGGCTTCGCCGGACCTGATGCGGCGCACCGACGAACTGAATTTCGGCGGCACGGTGCTGACGCTCGCGTATTCCGCGGATGGCCGCCCGAGCGCCACCGGGGCGCAACGCGCGGCCGGCACCGTGCTCGCCGCGGGGTTGATCGCGTCGATCGCATTCGCGGTGCTGATCCATGCGCTGCTGCGCGCCCGCTCCGCCGCCGATTCGGGCGCGAGCAGCCGCGGCATCCTCAACGAGGCGCGGATGATGGGCATCATCCGTTCGTCGATGGAAGCGATCATCACGATCGACGAAAAGCAGACGGTCGTGATCTTCAATCCGATGGCCGAGCAGGTGTTCGGCGTGTCCGCGATGGAAGCGATCGGTGCGCCGCTGTCGCGCTTCATTCCCGAGCGGTTCCGCGCCGCGCACGCCAGGCACGTCGACCAGTTCGGCGTGACGGGCGTGTCCGAGCGGCAGATGGGCCGCCAGCGGGTGCTGTTCGGGCTGCGCGCCAACGGCGAGGAGTTTCCGATCGAGGCGTCGATCTCGCAGATCCGCGACGCGTCGGGCAAGCTCTATACGGTGATGCTGCGCGACATCACCGAGCGGCAGCGCGCCGAGAACGCGCTGAAGCAGTCGCGCGAGGAATTGCGCGAACTGTCCGCGAACCTGCAGAACGTGCGCGAAGAGGAAAAGACCCGCATCGCGCGCGAATTGCACGACGACCTCGGCCAGCAGCTCACCGCGCTGAAGATGGATCTGTCGGTGATCGAACAGCAGCTGCGCGTGCCGGGTCGCATACAACCCGACGAAGACGTGCAGACGCACCTGCAGGGCATGCGGCGGCTGATCGACACGACGGTCGCGTCGGTGCGACGCATCGCGGCCGACCTGCGGCCGGTGATGCTCGACGATCTCGGCCTGGTGCCCGCGATCGAATGGCTCGCGAACGATTTCACGAACCGCTATGGAATCGATGTCGAACGGCACATCGAAACCGGCGGGCTCACGTTCACCAGCGCGGGCGCGACCACGTTGTTCCGGATCGTCCAGGAAGCGCTGACGAACGTCGCGCGTCACGCGGATGCGACGCGCGTCGCGCTGCGGCTCGACGTCGAGGAAGGCTTCTGCGTGCTGCGCGTCGCGGACAACGGCCGCGGCTCGGCGCCCGGCGGCCCGGCCCATGAAGACAAATCGTTCGGCTTGATCGGCATTCGCGAACGCGCCCACATGCTGGGCGGCACCGTGACGATCGACACCGCGCTGGCGCGCGGTTTCTCGATCACCGTCGCACTCCCGCTCAGTACCGTCCAACAGGAAACACTCATCTCTTGACTCATCCTTCCCTCAAGAAGGAAATTCCCACTTCACCGAATGCCACCCAACATCGCCTCAAAGAGACATGGGATTTACGCTTTCTCCATGGGCTGACACCGCCAGTCCGGCGGCCAAAACGTTACGCGCGGCGTTGATGTCGCGGTCGTGGTATGTCTCGCATTCCGGACAAACCCACGCCCGCTCCTTCAACGGCAGACTGGCTACGGTATGCCCGCAACCCGAGCAACGCTTGCTGGATGGATACCAGCGATCGATACTGATCAGCGTGCGACCGTACCACGCGGCCTTGTACGTCAACTGCCGCACGAACTCCGACCACCTTGCATCGCTGATCGATTTCGCGAACCTTCGGTTCTTCAGCATGTGCTTGATAGCAAGACTTTCGACGGTGATCACTTGGTTTTCGTTGATCAACCGGGTCGAAAGCTTGTGCACGAAATCCCGGCGGCAATCTGCTATCCGAACATGCATGCGTGCGACTTTGAGCCTCGCCTTCCTGCGGTTGGCGGAACCCTTTTGCTTCTTTGCCAGCCTCCGTTGCAGCTTGGCAAGTTTGGCCTCGTTCTTGCGAAACACGTTCGGCGCAGCGATCTTCTCGCCCGTCGAAAGAACGACAAAATCTGTCACCCCGAAGTCAATGCCAATCTTGCCGGTCGACTTCGGTTTTACGGAAACCGCGTCATCGCAAAGCATCGACACGTGGTATCGACCCGCCGCGTCTTTCGACACCGTGACGGTCGTCACCCTTGATCCTTTCGGAATCGTGCGCGACCAACGGATCATGAGCGGCGCATCCATCTTCGCCAGCCTCAGCGCTGAGCCATCCCACCTGAAAGCACTTGCCGTGTATTCAGCGGATTGCGCGCTGTCCTTGCGACGGAAGTTTGGGTACTTGGCACGCTTGGCGAAAAAGTTCGCAAATGCCGTCTGCAAATGGCGCAGCGCCTGCTGGAGCGGGACCGAACTGACCTCGTTCAACCATACATGCTCCGGCGTTCTCTTCAGCTCGGTGAGCGCGGCGGAGGTTTCGTGATAGCCGACACGCTCCTCGCGCTGATGCCACGATTCGGCACGCATACGCAACATGTGGTTATACACAAAACGCACACACCCGAACGTCCGAGCAAGAATCGCTGCTTGCTCGGACGTCGGATAGAACCGGAATCGGTAGGTGCGCTTGATGTCCACGCCTCACACCATGTCACATGCTCGCGTGTGCCTCAAGCATTGGAGCAGCCGCTAATCGGCTTCTCCCCTTTCACTCCCCAGCCTGAAAGGGCGGGTTTCTCGGAGCAAACCTGATGATCAAGGTGCTCATCGCCGACGACCATACGCTCGTACGCGACGGTCTGCGACACATCCTCCAGAATGCCACCGGATTCGAGGTGGCCGGCGAAGCCTGCGACGGCCCGTCGACGATCGCGCTGGTGCGCGCCACGCCCGCGCAGGTGCTCGTGCTCGACCTGTCGATGCCGGGCCGCAACGGCGTCGAACTGATCAAGCAGATCAAGGACGAGAAGCCCGCGCTGCGCGTCCTCGTGCTGACCATGCACGCGGAGCAGCAATACGCGGTGCGCGCGTTCCGCGCCGGTGCGTCCGGATATCTGACGAAGGAAAGCGCGAGCGCGGAGCTGGTCGGCGCGGTCACCAAGGTGGCGTCAGGCGGCGTCTACGTGAGCCTCGCGATGGCCGAGCAGTTCGCGCAGAGCCTGAACGAGCCAGCCGAGACGCTGCCGCACCAGCGGCTGTCCGACCGCGAATTCGACGTGTTCCGGCGGATCGCCGCCGGCCAGACACTGACCGAGATCGCCAACGCGCTGTGCGTGAGCGCGAAGACGGTCAGCACGTACAAGACGCGGATCCTGGAAAAGATGCAGATGCCGCACGAAGCGGCGCTGGTGCGTTACGCGATGCGGCACAAGCTGCTCGACGAAACGGACGACGTGTAATGGACGACGTCCGGCAGCGGCGGGATGGCAGGTGCCGCCGGCCGGGCGGCGCGCCCCGCTTACCCGCTTACTTGGCCGCCACGGGGCACGCGAGATCGCCTTCCTCGCACGACAGATAGCCCTTCAGCGTTTCGGTGCGCAATTTCGTCAGATCGTCGAGGCAGGTCGACACGACCATCGGATACGCGCTGCCGCCCTCGGCGTTCGTGCTGGAGAAGTTGCATTCGGCATCGCGGTACGCGATCCACGCACGCTGCGCATTCACGAGTTTGTCGGCAAGCGGCCGCGCATCGCGCAGGCGCGCGGTGACGGCCTGGTAGGTGCGGTTCAGTTCCCCGTCGGATTTCTTGTACGCGCGATCGGCGCACGCCGTCATCGCCGCCTGATCCGTCGCGTCGGCACAATTCGCCTGCGCATGGGCGACGTTCGCCGCCAGCGCGAGCGAGCACAGCAGACCGGTCAAGACACGCATGGATGCTCCTTGTTGTTCGTTGAAGTCGTGGAACCCGGTGCGTTGCCGCGCCCCGTTTGCATCGGTCACCGTGCCACGGTGACATCGACCGCGATGCTAGCGCACGCGCGGCGGATTGTCAGCGGGCGCCGCGCGACCGGCGGCCGCCAGGGTTGGTTCGCCATCGGCAGATAACGCTCGAAGAACGGCGTCACGTCGAAGTAGTCGTGTCGGGACTGCCCGCTTGCGTCCGTCGCCGCCATCTCGTCGTATCGACGGTCGCCCTTCCGGATCAGCGCGTGGCCGGTCACACGAAGGTGTTTCACCGCCAGCCACGAATACGCTTCATTGACGGCGACCACATGAACGGCCGTCTCGGGCGTCAACCCGTCGCCGCTGCGCGCGATATCCGGCGTCATGCCCTCCATTGCGCCGAACATCGTTTCCGAAACGTTTCGGCGCAAAAACGCCCGCACTCGAATGAACCGAGTGCGGGCTTTCCGATACGGCTGAGACAGCGGCCCCGAAGGCCGCCATCCGGGAGCGGGCTCAGTGGCCGAAGAACACCGACGAGCGGTCGGTTGCGGCCGGCACGACCACGCGCTGACCCGACTGCGACGCCGCGGCAGGGTTCGAACCGTAGCCCGTTGCATCCGCTTGCGCACCGGTGTTCTGTGCGGCGGCGATCTTTGCCTGTGCGGCCTGGATGTTTTCCGGGTAGTTCATCCAGTCGTTCGGGTTGTAGCCGGCCTTTTCGAGCTGGACCAGCTCGGCGCGCACTTGCGCGCGCGTCAGCGGCTGCTGGTTCGATTGGGCGAACGAGACCACCGGTGCTGCCACCAGGGCGGCCAGTGCAACTGCCTTGATCAGCGATTTCATGATGCGTTACCTCCAGAATTGTTTTGTCAGGCGCTTCGGACTCGGGGTCGTTGCGCATGAGTAGAAGTCTAGGAGGCGGCGCTATCAGGGTAAATACTTAAATCGCGAATTCACTGTTGACGGAAACCATACAATCTCGGCGGAATACGCCGAATCGTCAGATGATTATCGGCATTCATGCACTGAATACCGTGGCACGGCGCCTGGTGTGCCCAGCCCTGCATCAGCGCCGCCGGTCGGTATCCGACGACGCCATCAGCCGATCGAACAGCAGCGCCTTGAGGCGGATCAGGTCGTCGGCGCCGGTCTCGCCGAACGCCGCGTGATGCAGCGTCAGCGCGGGCGCCGCCGGATCGGCATGGACGGCCCGCACCGTGCCGTCGAGCGCCAGCAGCTCGACCCGGTCGCCCGCCCCGTACGGAAGCTGCACGCGCACGGGTTCGCCGATTGCGGCGATCGGCCGGTCGACGGCAATCGACAGGCCGCTCAAGCTGATGTCGTGCACCATCCCGATGCCTTCCGCCCCCTCCGACCCGCCCGCGCAGCAGGCGGCGATCCGCACGGGCACGCGCGGCTCCGCGCGCGTGCGCAGCCGGTCGACGAAGCCGGGCGGCGACAGCACCAGGAACCGCGACGCACCCGCCGCCTGCACCGACTCGACCGTCGCGCCGAAACGCGACACCGCGGCACGGCCGATCGCCACGGCCTCGATGTCGTCGCCACGCGCGAAGTCGAGCGTGGCCGCCGGCTGCGGCTCGACGAACAGCGCGCCCGACGCGGCGATGCCGATCAACCGGCAGCGCTGCAGCCCGCGGGTCGTGCCGACCCGGCGGCGGATGCCGATCGAAGCCCCAGCCGACAACCCCATCCGCGGCGTGTGAGGCGCCGCGTCAGGCACGCGCGTCTCGGCCGCGGCTTCGGCGTCGTCGCGCCGCCGTACCGGCCGGAAATGGTCGAACAGGAAGGCATGCTGCGCGGCATCGCGCAGCGTCGTGCCGGCCGGCAGCAGCGCGGCGCCGTCGGCATCGTAGAGATCGAAGCCGAGCGGGACGCCGGCGGCGAGATCGTCGCGCGTGAGCGGGACGTAGTCGGTAGATAGCCTCATCGGGGAGGCGCGGAACGCCCGCGCGAGCTGTCATGACAACATGATTACGGCAGCATCGCGCGAGTTCTGAACGGCGCCGTTACTGCGATGCGCCGGTCGCGTCGGGCGCGGCCGGTACCGGCGCCTGGGACGGTGGGGCCGAAGGAGCGGCAGCCGGTGCGGCGCCGGGGCCCGCGCTGCCTCCGCCCGCCGCGCTCGCCCCCGCGGGCGGCTGCGCGGGCGGCTGCGCGGGTTGCGGCTGCGATGCGCCTGCCGACAGCGCGGCGGCCGACGCGGCCACTTCGGACGCCGGCACCCATTCCTCGACGATGCCCCCCGATGCCGCTTCGGGCGCCGACGCAGCCGATGCGGCCGACGCCTCGTCGGTACCAGCCTCGGGCGCCGGCTCCACCCGCTGCGTCCTGACCGGTGCGGGCGCCTTCTTCGCCTCGGGCGGGAACCACGTATCGAACAGGTCCGTCGCGCGTTCGCGCAGCGACGCGAACCAGCCCGGCGACGGCTCGGTGTCGAATTTCGCCTTCGTATCGACGATCCGGGCGCGCTGCGCACGCTGGAAGAAATCGCCGACGATCGGCAGCGCACTGTGCGCGCCCTGCCCCCAGTAGTCGCTGCGCAGCGTCACGCGGCCGTCGTCGAAACCGACCCACGCACCGGCCACGAGGCCGGGCTGCATCAGGATGAACCAGCCGTCCGCGTTGTCCTGCGTCGTGCCCGTCTTGCCGGCCACGTCGCCGCGGATCCCGAAACGCGTGCGAATGCTGCCGCCCGTGCCGCGCGTCACGACGTCGCGCATCACGCTGAGCAGCGTCTTGTCGGTTTCGGCGTCGAGCGCGCGCTCGGGCGGCGCCGGCGCGTATTCGGCGAGCACGTCACCCTGGCGGTTCTCGATGCGCGTCACCATCTGCGGCTCGACATACAGCCCGCCGTTCGCGATCGTCGCGTACGACGCAACCATCTCCTTCAGCGTGACCGGGCTCGTGCCGAGCGCCAGCGACGGCACGCGTTCGAGCGGGCTTTCGCGCACGCCCATGTCGCGTGCGAGCCTGGCCACGGCAGCCGGCCCGACTTTCTCCATCACCTGCGCGGTGATCCGGTTGCGCGACAGCGCGACCGCGTCGCGCAGCGTCATCGGTTTGCCGGTCGGCGGCACGTCGTCGTTCGGCCGCCAGATCTCGCCGCCCTTCAGCGGGATCTCGACCGGCTGGTCGATGAACGTGTCGTCCGGCTTCATCCCGTTCGCGAACGCGACGCCATAGACGAACGGCTTGAACGTCGAGCCCGGCTGGCGCCGTGCCTGCGCGACGTGGTCGAACGGTTCGTTGGTGAAGTCGCGGCTGCCGACCCACGCGCGGATCTGCCCGTCGCGCGGATCGATCGCGAGGAAGCCGGCCTGCACGTCGGTCTTCGCCTTGCACAGCGCGCGCAGGAAGCCGCGGTCGGCCGCGAGCAGCTTCATCGCGGCCGCGTCGTCCTTGCCGGCGTCCTGCGCGGCCTTGTACTCGGGCGACTCGCGCATGAAGGTGCGGAACACCTCGTTGTCGGTGCCGCAGCCGTCGCGGCCGCTCCACGCGTTGTTCGCGATGCCCTGCAGCTGGTTGCCCTGCAGCGTGAGCGCCTGCGTCGCCATCTGCTGCAGCCGCGAGTCGATCGTCGTGCGCACGATCAGCCCGTCCGAGTAGATGTTGTAGTCGTTGCGGTCGGCCCACGCGATCAGCCATTTGCGCAGCTGCTGCGCGAAGTGCGGCGCCGGCCCCGGCGGCTCCTTCTGGCGCTCGAAGTCGATCCGCAACGGCCGGCGCTGCAGCTGCGCGAACTGCGCGGGCGACAGCTTGCCGTACTTCACCATCTGGCCGAGCACCGTGTTGCGCCGCTGCAGCGCGCGCTCCGGGTTCAGCACCGGGTTGTAGTAACTGTTGCCCTTCAGCATCCCGACCAGCGTCGCGCTGTCGAGCACGTCCAGCTCGTCGGCCGACTTGTCGAAATAGGTACGCGCGGCCATCTCGACGCCGTACGCGTTGTACAGGAACGGCACCGTGTTCAGGTAGGTTTCGAGGATCTGGTCCTTGCTGTAGACCGCCTCGATCTTCAGCGCGGTGATCGCCTCCTTCACCTTGCGCGTGAGCGTCGGCGCACGGCCGATCTCGTCCGGATACAGGTTGCGCGCGAGTTGCTGCGTGATCGTCGAGCCGCCCTGGCGGCTGCCCGAGAACGTGTGGAGCGCGGCCGACGCCGTGCGCTTCCAGTCCAGGCCGTGATGCTCGTAGAAACGGTGATCCTCGGTCGCGATCAGTGCGTCGACCATGTGCGGAGAGATCTGCTTGAGCGACACCCACTCGCGGTTCGACGGCTTGAATTCGGCCAGCAGCTTGCCGTCGGCGGACAGCACCTGCGCGGGCTGGTCGACGCGTGCCTTGCGGATGTCGCCGATGCCCGGCGTGAACGGGATGAGCACGACCACGTACACCACGAACAGCGCCGGCACGGCGGCACCGGCGAGCAGTACGCCGCGGCGCGTCGGGTGGCGGACATGGTGCCACGCGGTGGCGGCGAGAGGCTTGACCCGCGCGACGGCGGCAGCCGCGACGGGTTGGGCGCGCGCGACCCATCTGGCACAGAAGGCACGCACTGACGACACGTTTCGGCGATTCACGCGGGTGGAGCTCGGCTGAAAAGGCTGCATCGTACCAAACTCGCGCGGGATGCCGGACTGCGATGGCGTGGCGGCAACACACAGGGGGCGGCTGTGCGGGCGGTCCACACGCAAAAAAGGCGCGTGCCCCGCAACGGGAACGACGCGCCAAACCTGGTACTACAACCGGGAAGCCGTGCGACGGTGAATGATCGGCGCGGCCGCTCAGCGCACGAGAAAACCGTAGGTCAGCGGATCGCGCTCGTCGACGATCCAGTTCGCGAACCCGCAGATATGGGCGCTGCCCTCCACTTCCGGAATCACGGCCGGGATGTCGCCGACCGTCGTTTCACGCAGCACGCGCCCCTTGAAGACCGTGCCGACGATCGATTCGTTGACGAGCGTATCGCCGGCCGCGAGCCGCCCGCGCTGGTAGAGCTGCGCAACCCGGCCGCCGGTGCCGGAGCCCGTCGGCGACCGGTCGACCTCGCGATCCGCGAACACGCAGCAGTTCGCCTGCGTCGAGCCCGGGTGGCGCGGCGCATTCGCGATGATCGTGCCGTAGATGTGGTTGATTTCCGGGATCTCCGGATGCACGACCGGGTATTTCGCGTTCGCGGCGGCCTTCACTTCCGCGCCGAAGCGGATCAGTTTCTCCACCGCCGCTTCGCGCACCGGCAGGTCGAACGGCGCACCGTCGACGTAGAAATAGAACGCACCGCCGTACGCGATGTCGCCGGTCACGGTGCCGAACGACGGCGTCTCCACCGACACGTCGCGCTGCCAGATGAACGACGGCACGTTGACGAAGCGCACGGGCCCCGCATGCTCGCCGTCCCACTTGACGAACGCCTCGATGAAACCGCACGGCGCGTCGATGCCGACCCGCGTTTCCGGCACCGTGCGCTGCACCCAGCCGAGCTCGACCGCCGCGGTCGACAGCGCGATCACGCCGTGCCCGCAATGATCGCTGTAGCCCTCGTTGTGCACGAAGATCACGCCGAAATCCGCGTTCGGCGACACGGGCTCGGTCAGGTAGCCGCCGTACATGTCGGCGTGGCCGCGCGGTTCGAACATCAGCGCGCGGCGGATCTCGTCGGCGTTCTCCTTGAGCCACGCGCGACGCTGGACGATCGTGTCGCCGGGCGCGCGCGGCAGCCCGCTCGTGACGATGCGGAACGCTTCGCCGCCGGTGTGGACTTCGACGGTGGAAAGGGATCGGGAAATTTTCATGGGGAATCGAAAGCGTTGAAACGAAGAACGGCGGCCGCGCCGCCGTCCGATGGCAGGCTGGCCGTTACTTCGCGTACGGTTCCGGCAGGCCGTTGCGGATCACGTAGACGGTGGTCGGCGCGCCCTTCAGGTCGCCGTTCGCGTCGAACGAATAGGTGCCCGCGACGCCCGCGTAGTTCGACTTCGCGAGCTGCGCGATCAGCTTCGCCTTGTCGGTGGTCGTGCCGGCCTTGACCATCGCGTCGGCGAGCAGCTTCATCCCGTCGTAGTAGTTCACGCCGTAGACCTGCGTATCGGTGTGATACGCGTCGTGGTACTTCTTCAGGAATTCGCGCCCGGCCGCCGTCTTCTCGAGCGCGACGCCGCCCTGCGCGCAGTAGACGATCGACGCCGCGTCGCCCGCGACCTTGCCCATGTCGGCCGAGCAGATGCCGTCGCCGCCGAGCAGTTTCGCGCGCACGCCGCGCTGCTTCATCTGCTTGGCCATCGGCGCGCCCTGTGCCGCATAGCCGCCGAAGAAGATCACGTCGGGGTTGCTGGCCTTGATCTTGGTGAGAATGCCGAGGAAATCGGTGGCCGAGGAACTCGTGAACTCCTGGTCGACGATCTTGATCCCGTTCGCCTTCGCGACGTTCATGAACTGCTCGGCCACGCCCTGCCCGTACGCGGTGCGATCGTCGATCACGGCGGCGGTCTTCGCGTTCAGGGTCTTCGCGGCGAAGGTGGCCATCGTGCCGCCGAGCTGTTCGTCGCTCGCGCCGATCCGGAAGATGTTCTTGAAGCCCTGCTTCGTCAGTGCCGGGTTCGACGCCACCGGCAGCATCGGCACGCCGGCAGTCGAGTACACGCGCGAGGCGGGAATGGCGACGCCCGAGTTGTACGGCCCGAGCACCGCGACCACGCCCTTGTCGACGAGGTTCTGTGCAACCTGCACGCCGGCCTTCGGGTCGGCCTGGTCGTCGTCGGAGACCAGTTTGAAGGTGACGGTCTTGCCGGCGACCTTGATGCCGGCCTTGTTGAGTTCGTCGACGGCCAGGCGCGCGCCGTTTTCATTGTCCTTGCCGTTCGCGGCCTGCGGGCCGGTCAGCGGCGCCGAATGGCCGATCATGACGACTTCCTGCGCATGCGCGGAAGTCAGCGCGCCGGCGGCGATGGCCACCGAGAGCGCGGTAACGAGGTGTCGCATGATGTCTCCTGATTGGTTTTGTGTGAAACCAATGTAGGATACGCGTGGTCACCATGCAAGCAATTTCAAAATAAAAATGTCGATTCTGGTCATTTTTCAGACCAGAACGAACCCAACGCGGTCACTTCGGTGCGATGTCGCGCCGCACGCGGAGGATGTGCTGCTCCACATAGAACGCCGCCGCATCGGCGTCGCCGGACACGATCGCCTCGTAGATCAGCCGGTGTTCGGACACGTAGAGCCGGATCCGGCCCGCGTCGTAGATGCCGTCGTCCTTCAGCCGTTTCCACAGCGGCTGATCCATCGTCTTCGCGACTTCGTCCGCGATCTTCACGATCAGCGCGTCGCCGGTCATCAGCGCGAGTTGCCGGTGGAACAGCCGGTCGCTCTCGTTCCACAGCGCGCGCTGATGCGGATCGTCGACGTCGGTAATGGTTTCCATCTGGGCCAGATAGCGTTCGGCGCCCGGGTCGGCGCGGCCGTGCGCGGCCGCGAGGCGCGCGATCGCGGGCTCCAGGATCAGCCGCGCGTCGAGCGTCGACGTCGGGCTGAAATCGGGTTCGGACGCCCGGTGCATGTCGCCGCGCTGCGCGAGCACGTCGAGCGGCGACGCGACGACGTAGGTGCCCGAATTGCGCTTCGTGAACACGAGCCCTTCGTTCTGCAGTGCGCCGAGCGCCTCGCGCACGGCCGGCCGGCCGACCTGGAACAGCCCCGCGAGCTCGCGCTCGGACGGCAGCCGCGACTCGGCGGCATAGCGCCCCGCGCGAATTTCGTCGCGGATCTTCTCGGCCACCTGCTCGTAGATCTGCAGCGGCCTGAAACCGCCTTCGAGTGTGTCGGGACGCGCGGACATCATCGTATGGCTCCTGCCCGGTCGCGGGCGTGAATCTGGAATGGGTTCGCACTATACCGGAGCGCGCCGTCATCGAGGCCATGGCGCCCCTTCTGGACAGATATTAGAACCAAAACCGGCGAGGCGCTTTATTTTCTGGGTTGCGGGTGGGCCAGCAAGTGGTATAGATTCGATCCACACTGCCCTGTGTCACGGTATCCGGCAGCCCTGTGGCGGGCGCGGCATGCGCCCGTCGTCCACGCTCACCGACGCATACGACGTACACGATGACCGCTCTTTCCCCGATTCCCGTTTTCGATGCGGCCGACACGGCCGCGCTGCTCGACTATCCGGCGCTGCTCGCCACGCTCAGGCAGGCCGTCACCGACTATGCGGCGGGCGAGATCGTCAGCCCCGAACGCCTGGTCGTGCCGCTGCAGGCGGGCGGCGTGATGCTGTCGATGCCGTCGAGCGCGCGCGACCTCGCGACCCACAAGCTCGTGAACGTGTGCCCGGGCAACGGCGCACGCGGGCTGCCGACGATCCTCGGCCAGGTCACCGCCTACGACGCGACCACCGGCGAGATGCGCTTCGCGCTCGACGGCCCGACGGTCACCGGGCGCCGCACGGCGGCCATCACCGCGCTCGGCATCCAGGCGCTGCATGGCGCCGCGCCGCGCGACATCCTGCTGATCGGCACCGGGAAACAGGCGGCCAATCACGCGGAAGCGCTCGCCGCGATCTTTCCCGAAGCGCGCCTCCACGTGCGCGGCACGCGCGCCGACAGCGCAGCGGCATTCTGTGCCGCGCACCGCGCGCAGGCGCCGCGCCTCGTGCCGCTCGACGGCGACGCGATTCCCGATGCGATCGACGTGGTCGTCACGCTGACGACGAGCCGCACGCCCGTCTATCGCGAAGCCGCGCGCGAAGGCCGGCTCGTGGTCGGCGTCGGCGCGTTCACCGCGGACGCGGCCGAGATCGACGCGAACACGGTGCGCGCCAGCCGGCTGGTCGTCGACGATCCGGCCGGCGCGCGCCACGAAGCCGGCGACCTGATCGTCGCGCAGGTCGACTGGCAGCACGTCGCGTCGCTCGCCGACGTGCTGGGCGGCGCATTCGACCGCAACGGGCCGCTGCTGTTCAAGAGCGTCGGCTGTGCGGCGTGGGATCTCGCCGCGTGCCGCACGGCGCGCGATGCGCTGGCTGCGCGCCAGGCCGGCTGACCCTGCAACGACCTCCTCCAGCCGCGCTCGCGGCACCGCCACCCCGGGGCCGCTCCGGCGATTTCCCGTACGCGTTGTAGGAATCGCCCTACAACGCGTCGCAGCGGCCTACATCAACTTCCAATTCGGCCGATTTCATTTTCGGCGGCGCAACACGATACTGCCGGCATGAATGCCAGCCCGTTACCCGCCGCGCTCCGGGTGTTTCTCGTCGATCACGCCGTCGCCGTCCGGCAGCGGATCGCGCTGCTCGTCGGCGCGATCCGCGGTGTCGCCGTCGTCGGCGAAGCGGAAGACGGCCAGGACGCGTGGACGCAGATCCGCAGCAGCCAGGCGGACGTGGTGATCGTCGACCTGCGGCTGGCGGACGGCAGCGGCCTCGACCTGATCGGGACGCTGTCGAAGGCCGCGCCGCGCATCGTCACGATCGTGCTGACGAATCACTCGGCGCCGGCATTCAGAGAGGCATGCGCGTTGGCCGGAGCCGACTACTTCTTCGACAAGACCGTCGAATTCGACGCCGCATGCCAAGTCATTGAATCCCTGGTGCACGCTCGCGTGCACCGCCCCTGACGAGCCGGAGTGACTCATGTCCACAGCCACCCCCTGCGCCGCCGACGTATCCATCGCGCCTCGGCCGACGATTCCGCTTCGCGCGGTCACGCGCGCCGACGCCGCCAAACACCCCGCCGCGCGCTGCTCGGTGTGCGCGATGCGCACGATGTGCCTGCCGCCGCACCTGACCGCGGCCGAATACGGCCGCCTCGACTCGATCATCTGCACGACCCGGCAGGTGCGCCAGGGCGACGCACTGTTCCGCATCGACGATCCGTTCCAGAGCATCTATGCGGTGCGCGCGGGTTCGTTCAAGACGGTGATGATGCATCGCGACGGCCGCGAGCACGTGACGGGCTTCCAGATTGCCGGTGAAACGCTCGGGATGGACGGCATCGGCGGCGGCCGGCATTGCTGCGATGCGATCGCGCTCGAGGACAGCGTCGTGTGCATCATCCCGTTCGGTGCGCTCGAAGCGGCGTGCCGCGAGATCAAGCCGATGCAACACTTCCTCTACCAGATGCTCAGCAGCGAGATCGTCCGCGAATCGAGCCAGATGCTGCTGCTCGGCACGATGTCGGCCGAGCAACGCGTCGCGCATTTCCTGCTGAACCTGTCGTCGCGCTTCGAGGCGCGCGGCTATTCGGCGACGGAATTCAACCTGCGGATGACGCGCGAGGAAATCGGCTGCTATCTCGGGATGAAGCTCGAAACCGTGAGCCGGATGTTCTCGCGGTTCCATCGCGAAGCGCTGGTCGAAACGCGCGGCAAGCGCGTGCGCATCATCGACTCGCAAGCGCTCGCACGGGTCTGACGGGCCCGGACCAGGCCCGGCGGCGCCGCGCGCGATGCATCATCGCACCGCGCCACCGGCCGCCGCGTTGCGCAGCCCCACCCTTGCACCGCTTGCCTGGCACGCGATCAGTGCCTGTTCGGCCTGCATGAACGCGCGGCGCAGCGCGTCGTCCAGGTTGCCGCCGACGCACGGCGGCAGCGGCCAGCGCGCCGCGTCGTGCATCACGAGGTCGAGTCGTACGTCGTACACGCGAGCGCCATCGGCGGCAGCGCTCGCTTCAATGGCGAGGTGACAGCCGTCGATCAGCGTGCGGAACCGTTCGAGCCGCACCAGCTGCGCGCCAGCTTCGGCTTCGACCGCGGCGGTCCCCGCGAATCCCAGGCAGGCGATCTGCATGCCCACGCCCATGTCGTGTCTCCTGACGGGGCCGCCCGCTCGTCGACCGCCTTGCATGTGCCGCCCGCACCGAAAGGCGGCGGCACGTGTTGCCCGTGGCACGGCGCGATTTCTGCGATCGCTGCCCGGCCGATAGTCTGCCCGCGCCGTCGCCGGCGCGGGTCCGTTCATACGTTGAAGGTCTGCGACGTCTTCATCTCGATCCAGGTCATGCCGGCCCGCAACCCTTCGATCATCGCCTCGCGCTCGGTCGGATACGCATGGCTGTGCTCGAACGTATGATGAAAACGTGCGGCGCCGGTGCCGTGCTCGACCGACACGCGGCAGCGGAATTCGCCCGATTCGCACGGGCGCGTCTCGACTTCGACGGACCAGTCGCGTTCGTGAATGTTGCCTTGCAGTGACATGCGCCCTCCTGCGGTATCAGTCTTCGAGCCGGAAGTGGCCGCTGTGCAGCAGCACCGGCCGGCCGCCGATTTCCTCGAGCATGCGGCGTGCCATCGCCTCGATCGCCGGCCGGTGCGCGTCGAATGCGGCCAGCAGGTCCCGTTCGAGCAGCGACGGCGCGCCGAAATGATCTTCCAGCGCCTCGGCCGTGACCGCGCACTGTACGCAACGTCCGTCGACCAGTGCCGAAAACGCCACGACCAGGTCGCGTGCGCAATATTCGGGTGGTTCCGGCGGGAAGGTAATCTGCATCTGTCCGCCTGTCATCGTCGTGATGGCTCCATGACAAGAGCATAGTGGCGCACGCGCCCGCACGCTTGACCCACGTCAACCGGTTCGCTGCGCCGCACGATCACGGCGCGGCTGCGTGCCGGCGCGGCTGCACGATGCCGCTACAACCGGCTTTCAGCCGGCGTCGGGCTCGATCGCCGCGCCGCGCTCCGCGAGCAGCTCGCGCAGCACGCTGCGGTGGCAATGGCGCTCGTCGTCGCAATAACAGCCGATCGAAAACGCGGTGGTCGCCGACAGCGCCGCCAGCAGGTCGAGCACCTTCGGCGCATCGCCATGCGCCATCTCCGCGCGGAAGTGACGGCGGAACGCGTTCCATTCGGCATCGGTTTCAGCGGCCTGCGCCTGTGCGACGAGTTCCGGGCTCGGCGACAGCGTCGGCAACCATACATCATAGTAGTTGCGCGACGCGAATTCCGCCTTCGGCACGCCGCGCGGCGGCCGCCGCACCGTTCCGATCCGCAGGCCCTCGCCGGCCGCGCGCGGCGTGCCGAGCTGGATGATCCGGATGCCCATGTTGCTCCTTCCGAATGGCGTTGGATGCCGTGATCGTACCGCCGCGCCTGCCCCGCGTCAGCCGGGTGGCGCACATTGCGGCCGCCCAACAAAAAACCGGCTGCCCCCTTGCGGAGACAGCCGGTTCGGCCAGCCGCGTTGCGCGCCGGGGCGCGCCGCGCTCAGACGCCGCTCTTCAGCACCTTGCCGATGGCATCCGCGACGATGGCGACGTTCGAGTCGTTCAGGCCCGCGACGCACATCCGGCCCGAACGCAGCACGTACACGCCGTGCACTTCGCGCAGCGCGTCGACCTGCGATTCGGTCAGGCCCGTGTACGTGAACATCCCGCGCTGCTTCACGTAGCGCGTGAGTGCTTCGCCGCTGACGTGGTCGCGCAGGCCGTCATGGATCGACTGGCGCATCCGCGCGATGCGGCGGCACATCGCCGCCAGTTCCTCTTCCCACTGCTTGCGCAGCGCAGGCGTGCCGAGCACGGTTGCGACGACCTTCGCGCCGTAGGTTTGCGGGTTGCTGTAGTTCGAGCGCACGGCGCCGGCGAGCTGGCCGAGCACGCGGTCGGCCGCGGCGGCATCCTCGCAGACGACGCTCAGGCCGCCCACGCGCTCGCCGTACAGCGAGAAGTTCTTCGAGAACGAATTCGCGACCAGCGCCGGCACGCCGCGGCGGGCCAGCTCGCGCACCGCGAACGCGTCCGCGTCGAGGCCCGCGCCGAAGCCCTGGTACGCCATGTCGACGAACGGCAGCAGCCCGCGCGCCTCGATCACGTCGATCAGCTTCTCCCACTGGCCTTCGTCGAGATCGACACCGGTCGGGTTATGGCAGCACGCGTGCAGCAGCACGATGCTGCGCGCCGGCAGCGCGTCGATCGCCGCGAGCATCGCGTCGAACTTCAGGCCGCCCGTCGCTTCGTCGTAGTACGGGTATGAGTTCACCGTGAAGCCGGCGCGCTCGAAGATGAAGCGATGGTTTTCCCAGCTCGGATCGCTGAGCCACACCTGCGAATCCGGGAAGTAGCGCTTCAGGAAATCGGCGCCCACCTTCAGTGCGCCGGAGCCGCCGAGCGTCTGCAGCGTCGCGATGCGACCGGCCGCGCGGGCCGGGTGATCGGCGCCGAACACGAGCGCCTGGACTGCATCGCGATACGCGGGCAGGCCGACCATCGGCAGGTACGGCTTCGCGCCGCTGTCGCGCTGCAGCGCGGTTTCGGCTTCGCGTACGGCGCCCATCACCGGAATCCGGCCTTCGGCGTCGAAGTAGATGCCGATGCTCAGGTTGACCTTCTGGTCGCGCGGATCTTTCTGAAAGTTCTCGTTGAGCGTCAGGATCGGGTCGCCCGGGTACGCGTCGATGTGTTCGAACATGGCTTGAGTCGGTCTCGTTTGGAAGAATGAGGGTGGTGGCCTGCGTCAGCGTGCGGATGCGCCGTCGTGCACCGCATAGCCTGCATTCTTCTGACGGAAGCGATACCCGACCGCGAGCACCGCGAGCCATACCGGGATCAGGTACACCGACAGGCGGAGATCCGGCGTCAGGTACATCACGACGAGAATGCCGGCCATGAAAGCCAGGCACAGGTAATTCGTGAAAGGATAGCCCAGACTGCGGAAGGAAGTCTCCTCCCCGGCTGCACGCTTGGCCTGGCGGAACTTCAGGTGGATCAGCGTGATCATCGCCCAGTTGATGATCAGCGCCGACACGACGAGGCCCATCAGCACCTCGAACGCCTTGCCCGGCATGAAGTAGTTGACCAGCACGCACACGCCGGTCGCGAGCGCCGACGCGCCGAGCGCGGCGAGCGGAATGCCGCGCTTGTTCACCGAGCACAGCACCTTCGGCGCGTTGCCCTGCTTCGCGAGGCCGAACAGCATCCGGCTGTTGCTGTACACGCCGCTGTTGTAGACCGACAGCGCCGCCGTCAGCACGACCACGTTCAGCACGTTGGCCACCAGGTTGCTGCTCAGCGCGTGGAAGATCAGCACGAACGGGCTGCCGCCGGTGACGACCTTTTCCCACGGATACAGCGACAGCAGCACGGCGAGCGCGCCGATGTAGAAAATCAGGATGCGGTAGATCACCTGGTTGGTCGCGCGCGGAATGCTGCGCTTCGGATCGTCGGCCTCGGCCGCGGTGATGCCGATCAGTTCCAGCCCGCCGAACGAGAACATGATCGCGGCCATCGACATCACGAGCCCCGACACGCCGTTCGGGAAGAAGCCGCCGTGCTGCCACAGGTTCCGGACACTCGCCTCCGGCCCCGCATGGCCGCTCGCGAGCAGCCAGCCGCCGAAGCCGATCATCCCGACGATCGCGGCGACCTTGATGATCGAGAACCAGAATTCCGTCTCGCCGTACGACTTCACGCTGGCCAGGTTCAGCAGGTTGATCGCGACGAAGAAGACCAGCGCCGACACCCAGGTCGGCACGCCGGGCCACCAGTACTGCACGTAGATCCCGACGGCCGACAGCTCGGCCATGCTGACGAGGATGTACAGCACCCAGTAGTTCCAGCCCGACAGGAAGCCGGTGAAGTGGCCGACGTACTTGTTGGCGAAGTAGCTGAACGAGCCGGCGACGGGCTCGTCGACGACCATCTCGCCGAGCTGGCGCATGATGAAGAACGCGACGATGCCGGCCACCGCGTAGCCGAGCAGCACGGACGGGCCTGCCATCTTGATCGTCTGCGCGATGCCGAGGAACAGCCCCGTGCCGAGCGCGCCGCCGAGCGCAATCAGCTGGATGTGCCGGTTCTTCAGCCCGCGCTTCAGGCCGTCGCTCTCGTTTCCAGAAACCATGTCTTCTCCACTTTGTCCGCCCCCGCCTGCAGCGGGGTGCGGCGCGCCTCGGTGTGCCGGGCGCTGTTTTACTGTGCCGGGGCCGTTCGTGGAGCCGCCGGGTTGGGGACTGCAATCTTCGCGTGGCGGCGCCCGATTCGCGTCGGCGTGCCCGCCAGACCGGCCGCCGACCGTCGCCGCGCCCGCAGTGCTGCGTTCGCACACGAAAATCCGGCGTCAGTTTAGCGTCGCGACGGCGAAATCGGGTTTCGTAACCCGTTCATGCAAACCCTATATTATGAGATAAGATTGCATCCAGGAGACGGATGAGGAAACAAAAATGCATGAACCGGTTCTGGATCGCCTCGATCGCCACTTGCTCGCGATCCTGCAGGAGAACGGCCGCGCGTCGAACCTCGACCTGGCGAAGGCCGTCGGCCTGTCGCCCGCGCAGACGCTGCGCCGCCATCGGCGGCTGGAGGAGATCGGCGCGATCCGCCGCTACGAAACCCGGCTGTGCCCCGACACGCTCGGTTTCGGTGTGACCGCTTTCGTGCACGTGACGATGGAGCGCGGGCATATCCGCGACCTGTCGAAGTTCCAGAAGCTCGTGTCGGATCTTGCGCAGATCCAGGAATGCTTCTCGGTGACGGGCGACATCGACTACGTGTTGAAGGTCGTCGCGCACGACCTGAAAGGCTTGTCGCGGTTCCTGCTCGAGACGCTGATGCGCATTCCCGGCGTGAGCGGCGTGCATTCGAGCGTGTGCCTCGACGAGATCAAGTGCACGAGCGCGATGCCGGTCGAAGCCTGATGTGGCGGGCCGCGCGGCAGGCCGGCCCGTTTATCTCACCGCTTCGAACGCACTGATCAGCAACGCCCCCGCCGCGATCACCCCGCAACCGGCCGCCCGGCGCGGCGTCAGCCGCTCGCCGAGATACACGCGCGCGATCAGCGCCGCGAACACCACGCTCGTTTCGCGCAGCGCCGAGACCGGCCCCATCGGCGCGCGATCCATCGCCCAGATCACGATGCCGTACGCGAGCGCCGCGAACACGCCGCCACACGCGGCCTTCGCCGTTTCGCCGACGTCCTGCGTCAGCCGCAGCGGCCCCGCCCGCAGCCGGTAGTACGCGGCCATCATCGCGCCCGTCAGCACGAACATCCACGCGGTATAGCCGACCGTGTTGCCGCTTTCCCGCACGCCGATCCCGTCGACCACGCTGTAGGCCGCGATCGACACGCCGGTCGCGAACGCGGTCGGCAGCACCTGCATCATCCGGTGCTTCGCGCCGCGCCCGCGCTCCAGGCCGATCGCCAGAATGCCCGCGCAGATCAGCACGAGCCCGCATTGCGCACCGGCATTCAGGTGCTCGCCCGCGAACGCCGCCGCGCCGAGCGTGACGAGCAGCGGCGCGGTGCCGCGCGCGACCGGATACGCGACGGTCAGGTCGCCGTGCTCGTACGCGCGCACCAGCAGCAGCGTATAGACGACGTGCAGTACGGCCGACGCGACGACGCACGCCCAGCTCGCCGCCGAGATCGGCGCCGCGGCCGGCAGGAACGACAGCGCGAACAGCCCGATCGCGATCTGCAGCACCGTAGCCGACCGGAGCCGGTCGCCGCTGCTGCGGACGAGCGCATTCCATGACGCGTGCAGGAACGCCGCACACAGAACGGCAAACAGAACGGGGATCGGCACGATGAATACTCGCTGACGGTCGGCCACGCGAAATCGTCGCCGCAGGGCGTTCATCGTAGGAATATGTCATCCGATTGTCAAAAACGGGCGCCGCACCGCATCGTGCGCCCATCGGTCGATGACGTCCCTTCGCCCGCCCCGCGCGGCATCCGCGGCAACCGGCCCGCGCGCCGCGGAATGTGACGCGAAGGGGGCATGCGGTCTGCCCCTTTCCGTTCACTTTCGCATCGCATTCCGCCGTAATGAAATCGATACCGCAGCGCAACCGCGACGAAACCACTCCGTCCCCATATCTTCATACGCGACTGTTCCAATGCGCGTGCTCGCTCAAGAGCTCTGCGCCGAACCGACACGGCGACGGGGCCGCTCTCCACCATCGAAGACCTTACCTGGAGTTTCCCGATGTTCCGTCAAGCCTTGCTCGTCACCGCCTGCGCAGCCGCGGCGCTGGCGCTGTTCGCCTGCGGCGGCAGCGACGATTCCACGTCGACGCCTGCCGTGTCGTCGCAGGATGCGCTGCAGACCGCCACGCCGATCAAGCACGTCGTCGTGATCTACGGTGAAAACATCTCGTTCGACCACTACTTCGGCACCTACCCGAACGCGACGAACCCGTCGGGCGAACCGGCGTTCACCGCCAAGTCCGGCACGCCGACGCCCAACGGCCTGACGGGCACGCTGCTCACCGCGAACCCGAACTTCACGAACACGGCCAACGGCACCGATGCGGCGAACCCGTTCCGCCTCGACCGCACGCAGGCCGCGACCGCCGACCAGAACCACGCGTACACGGCCGAGCAGCAGGCCGAGGACAACGGCCTCGCCGACCTGTTCCCGAAATACACCGGCAAGGGCTCGTCCGGCGGCGCCGGCGCGTTCGGCACGAAGGGCCAGGTGATGGGCTACTTCGACGGCAACACCGTGACCGCACTGTGGAACTACGCACAGCGCTTCGCGATGAGCGACAACACGTTCACGACGGTCTACGGCCCGTCGACACCGGGCGCGCTGAACGTCGTGTCGGGCCAGACCAACGGGATGCAGATCGTCAAGACGTCGAAGCAGCCGTCGACGCTCGCCGCCAGCTCGTACTACATCAACGACGGCCAGGGCGGCTTCACGATGATCAACGACGTCGACCCGGGCTTCGACGTGTGCTCGAGCACGACCGACCAGGCGATGATGACGGGCAAGAACATCGGCGACCTGCTGAACGCCGCGAAGATCACGTGGGGCGGCTTCATGGGCGGCTTCAACCTGTCGACGACGAACGGCAACGGCACGACGGGCTGCGCGCGCAGCACGGTCGCCACCGCCGTGAACGCCGCGACGGCCGACTACATTCCGCACCACAACTGGTTCCAGTACTACGCGTCGACCGCGAACCCGCAGCACACGCGCCCGAGCTCGGTCGCCGCGATCGGTTCGAGCCTCCAGACGGACGGCAAGACCGCCGAACCCGCGAACCACCAGTACGACACGGACGACTTCTTCGCCGCCGTGAAGGCCGGCAACTTCCCGTCGGTCAGCTACCTGAAGGCCCCGGCCGCCCAGGACGCGCACGCCGGCTATTCGGATCCGCTCGACGAGCAGGCGTTCGTGACGAAGGTGGTCAACTTCCTGCAGCAGCAGCCCGACTGGCAGAACACGGCCGTGATCGTCACCTATGACGACTCGGACGGCTGGTACGACCACGTGTACACCGCGCCGACGCGCGCGTCGTCGGACCCGGTCGACCAGGTCAACGGCAACGGCAAGTGCGGCACGGGCGGCACCACCGGCGTGAACGGCGCGACCGTGAACGGCCGCTGCGGCCCGGGCGTACGCATCCCGCTGATCGTGATCTCGCCGTACGCGAAGCAGAACTACGTCGACCACACGATGCTCGACCAGGCGTCCGTCGTGCGCTTCATCGAGGACAACTGGCTCGGCGGCCAGCGCATCGGCGGCGGCTCGTTCGATGCGACGGCGGGCGACCTGCGCGCGCTGTTCGACTTCACGTCGAAGCCGAACACGACGCCGCTGTACCTCGACCCGACGCTCGGCACCGCATTGAGCGCGGCCCCGGCGATCTGACCGGTACGTCGTGACCGCATGGCCGGCGCATCGTGCGCCGGCCGTTTCCGTTTAACGCGCCGCTTCGTGCGGCGCCCGATTTCCGACCGACAGCATGACAGCTCGCCCCGCGTTCCCGTCCCCCGACACGACCGGCACCCCCGCGCCGCGCTCGCCTTCCCGCCTGCTGCGCCGCGCGGCGTTCGTGATCGGCGCCGCCGTGCTCGGCTATGGCGCGTTCGCGATCGCCTTCCCCGCGCAGGTGCCCGCGGCGATCGGCACCGTCGTCGCCGACTGGACCGGCGCGAACCCGCATCCGGTCGTGCTGCAGCGGCCCGCCGCGCAGCCGCTGTCGGCGGTCGCGCAGCTCGGCCGTGCGCTGTTCGCCGATCCGTCGCTGTCCGCGTCGGGCAAGCAGTCGTGCGCGTCGTGCCACAGCCCCGATCATGCGTACGGTCCGCCGAACGCGCTCGACGTGCAGCCGGGCGGCCTCGCGATGTCGCAGCAGGGCTATCGGCCGCCGCCGTCGCTGATGTACCTGTATCGCCAGCCGAACTTCAGCATCGGCCCCGATGCCGGTGAAAACGACGCCGCGCCGACCGTCGCGCAGCAGGCCGCGTCGGCGGCCGGCGTCGTCAAGGCGCAGAAGGTGGCCGGCACGTCGGCCGCGCCGCAACTCGTGCCGCAGGGGGGGATGTTCTGGGACGGCCGCGCCGATACGCTGCAGCAACAGGCGTTCGGCCCGCTGCTGAATCCGGTCGAGATGGCGAACGCGAGCGTCGACGACGTCGCGCGCAAGCTCAAGCAGTCGTCGCACCGCGCGCAGCTCGAGCAACTGTTCGGCGCGCGTGTGTTCGACAGCCCGCAGCTCGCGGTGTCGGAGGCGATGTTCGCGATCGCGCGCTACCAGGTGGAAGATCCGTCGTTCCATCCGTACAACAGCAAGTACGACCGCTGGCTCGAAGGCCGTGCGCGGCTCACGCAGGCCGAACTGCGCGGACTGCGCCTGTTCAACGATCCGGACAAGGCGAATTGCGCGGGCTGCCACCTGTCGAAACCCGGCAAGGACGGGCTGCCGCCGATGTTTACCGATTACCAGTACGAGGCGCTCGGCGCGCCGCGCAACAAGGAGCTGGCGCAGAACCGCAACCCGGCGTTCTACGATCTCGGCGTGTGCGGGCCGTTCCGCGACGACCTGAAGGACCAGACGCAGTATTGCGCGATGTTCCTGACGCCGACGCTGCGCAACGCGGCGACGCGCCACGTGTTCTTCCACAACGGCGTGTTCCACACCCTCGACCAGGTGATGGCGTTCTACAACGAGCGCAGCATCTCGCCGCAGAAATTCTATTCGCGCGGCGCGGACGGCAAGGTCGACGAGTACGACGACATTCCGCCGAAATATCGCGCGAACGTCGACGTGACCGATGCGCCGTTCGATCGCAAGCCGGGCGACAAGCCCGCGATGACGGCGCAGGATATCAAGGATATCGAAGCGTTCCTCGGCACGCTGAACGACGAGCCGGTGCCGCACTGAGTGCAGGATGACCGCCGCGCCGCGTCGGGTCAGCGGCGGGCGCGGATGCAGAGGAAGGCCGGGGCCAGCGACAGCTCCGCATGAAGCCGCTCCGACGCGGCCTTCATCTCGGGTAGCGGCTTCGGCTCGACGAACCGGTCGAGCCGCCAGCCGCTGTCGGCCACGGCGTTCAGGATGTCGGCGAGCGGCCGCCGCCACGCTTCGACATAGGGTTTCGGTTCACCGAAACCCGACCAGTGAACGCCGAAGCGGGACGTATCGAAATAGGTGCCCTCGCCGCGCGTGCGTTCGTCCATCCAGTCGCGCATCGGATGCGCCATCGAAAACACGAGCGTGGCGCCCGGCCGCGCGACGCGCCGGAATTCGCGCAGCGTCGGCGCAAGGTCGCGCACGTAGTCGAATGCGAGCGAACAGACGACCTTGTCGAACGCTTCGTCGGCTAACCAGGCGAGCGGCCCCTCCAGATCGCCTTCCACGATGTCGACCGGGAGGCCCGCGCAGCGCGTTCTCGCCAGCGCGACCATCTCCGGCGTGACGTCGAACGCATGCACCGTCGCGCCCTGGCGTGCGAGGTGTGCGCTGCCGATGCCGGGCCCGCAGCCGGCGTCGAGCACCGTCAGGCCGTCGACGTCGCCGAGCAGCGCCATCGTTGCCGGACGTTCGTAGAGCGCGTTGTGCGCCTTCGTCGGCGCGAGGTCGGCGTAGCGTTGCGCGAAGCTCGCGTATGCCTGGCGCCCGGGTGGTTCGTTCGGGTCGGTCATGCAGCCTCCGTCGCTAGAAACTGGGGGAGCCGATTCTGCCTGATCCGCCGCCGGATAGCGACTCGACGTCTCGCCTGCGTCACGACAGGCTGTCGAGCAGCCGATACCAGGCCACGCCGGCCGCGATATAGAAGCGCTGCAGCCCGTGAAACGGAATGGGCCGGATCGGCGTGCGCCGGAACGGCAGCGGCAGTTGCGCATCGCCCGACAGGTGCGCGGCCAGATGCTTGCCGAGCGTCGTCGCCATCGCGATGCCGCGCCCGTTGTAGCCGAGCGCGATCGTCACGCCCGGCGCGGGCTCGTGCACGTGCGGCATGAAATCCGCGGTGATCGCGACGCGCCCGGCCCAGCGGTACTCGAACCGGACACCCTTCAGTTGCGGATACAGCAGCGTCGTCGCACGCTCGAGATGGCGCCAGTCGCTCGTCGCACGCGGTTCCGCGAACGGGCCGCGGCCGCCCATCAGCAGGCGTCCCGCAGCATCTCGCCGGAAGTACAGCAGCAGGCGCCGTGCATCCGATGCGACCTCGCCGCCGGCGAGGATGTCACGACCGAGTTCCGGCGCGAGCGGTTGCGTCGCGACGATGAAGCTGTTCGCCGCGATCACCGACTGGCGCAAGCCGGGCCACAGCCCGTCCGTGTACCCGTTGGTCGCGATCACGACGCGGTCCGCCGATACCGTTGCGCCGCCGGCCGTCGCGACCTGCCAGCGGCCGTCGGCACGCGTCAGCCCGACGGCGCGCGTCAGCCCGTGCACGACCGCCCCGCTCGCCTGCGCCGCGCGCACGAGGCCGCGCGTATAGCTGAGCGGCTGCACGCTGCCCGCGCGGCGATCGATCCAGCCGCCCGCGTACGCATGCGTGCCGAGCCGGCGCGCGACCTCGTCGCGACCGAGCAGTTCGACCGGTGCGCCGCGCGCGGCCCACTGCTGCGCACGCCGGGCGACCGTGTCGAGCATCGCGGCAGTCGGCGCCGGCTGGATCCAGCCGTGGCGTCGCGCATCGCAGTCGATCGCGTGCCGCGCGATCAGGTCGAATACCGTATCGGCCGCACCGCCGACTACGGCGGCAAGCTGCTCGCCGGCTTCGTCGCCGAACCGGCGGATCAATTCGTCGGGGTCGTATTTCAGGCCGGGGATCACTTGCCCGCCGTTGCGGCCGGACGCGCCCCAGCCCGGCTGCGCGCCGTCGATCACGTGCACGTTCACGCCGCGTTCGGCCAGGTGAAGCGCGGTCGACAGGCCGGTAAAACCGGCACCGACGATCGCCACGTCGCACGACACGGATGCGTCGAGCGCGGGTGTATCGGGTGCCGGTGCGGCGGTCGCCGCCCACAGCGAATCTGGCCACTGGGAGTCGGGCCATCCGGGTGCCGCCTTCCTTGCACTCATGTTCGATCCGGGTTGGCGGCGTCGTCCGACGCCAGCAGTCGACGCAGGAATTCCTGCGTGCGGGGATGTTTCGGCTGCGTGAGCACGTCGCGTGCGGATCCGCTTTCGCAGATGGTGCCGTCGTGCAGGAAACACACGCGATCGGCCACCTCGCGCGCGAATGCCATTTCGTGCGTGACGACGACCATGGTCATGCCGTCGCGCGCGAGCCCGCGCATCACGCCGAGCACTTCGCCGACGAGTTCGGGGTCGAGCGCCGACGTCGGTTCGTCGAACAGGATCGCCTGCGGCTCCATCGCGAGCGCGCGTGCGATCGCGACGCGCTGCTGCTGCCCGCCCGACAGCTCGGACGGGTACGCATTCATCCGGTGCGCGAGCCCGACCTTGTCGAGCAGCGCGCGGGCCCGCTCGCGCGCTTGCGCGGCCGGCGTGCGCCGCACGTGGACCGGCCCTTCCATCACGTTCTCGAGCGCCGTGCGATGCGAGAACAGGTTGAAGCGCTGGAACACCATGCCGACCTGCATCCGCAGCTCGTGGATCCGTTTCGAATGCGCATCGACCTTCACGCCGTCGATCGTGATCGCCCCTTCGTCGTAAGTCTCGAAGCCGTTGATACAGCGCAGCACGGTCGATTTGCCCGAGCCGGACGGGCCGATCAGGCACACGACCTCACCTTGCTGCACGTCGAGGCTGACGCCCTTCAGCACGGCGTGTTGCTGAAAGCGCTTGTGTATCGCATCGATCCGGATCATGCGCTTCTCCTCAGCGAGAGTCGCTTGCCGAGCCGGTTCACGCCGAACATCAACGGCAGGCCGAGCGCGAGGTACAGCAACGCGACGAGCGTATAGACGCTCATGTTCTGGAACGTCGACGACGCGATCAGCTGGCCGGCGCGCGTGATCTCCGCGACCGTGATCGTCGACGCGACCGATGAATCCTTCAGCAGCATCACCAGCGTGTTGCCGTAAGGCGGCAGCGCGATGCGGAACGCCTGCGGCAGCACCACGCGCCGCATGATCATCGGCCCGCGCATGCCGATCGCGTGCGCGGCTTCGATCTGGCCACGGTCGATCGCCTCGATGCCGGCACGGAAGTTTTCCGCCTGGTATGCCGAATACGCGATGCCGAGACCGAGCACGCCGGCCTGGAATGCCGACAGCTGGATGCCGAGATCGGGCAACACGAAGTACATGTAGAACAGCTGCACGATGATCGGCAGGCCGCGAATCACGTTGACGACCGTGCTCCCAACCGTCGAGACGGCACGGTTGGGCGACACCTTCAGCAA
Source organism: Burkholderia sp. HI2714 (assembly GCF_002223085.1). Taxonomy (NCBI): domain Bacteria; kingdom Pseudomonadati; phylum Pseudomonadota; class Betaproteobacteria; order Burkholderiales; family Burkholderiaceae; genus Burkholderia; species Burkholderia sp. HI2714. The sequence goes on from NZ_NKFM01000051.1 coordinate 87,224, forward strand.
CGCGAGGATCAGCCCGAGCACCGAGCTGAGCACGAACGCGCATGCCGTGATCTCGATCGTGACCACCGCCCCCTTCAGCAGGATCGGCAGGAAATCGATCGCGTTCTGAAAAAACATGAGGTCTCCTATGCGATGGCCCGGCGGCCCGTCGCAGTGGGTGCCCGCGATGCGCGGGCGATACCGCTCGGGAATCCCGGGCGCGCGCTCAGCTCATGTGCCACTTCTGCAGGATCTGCTGCAGCGTGCCGTCGCCCTTCATTTTCCGGATCGCGCCGTTGAGTTGCTCGAGCGTCGCCGTGTCGCCCTTGCGTACGATGAAGCAGACCTGCCCCTTCACGACGCTCTGGTATTCGGGCACGAGCCGGACCTGGCGGTTGACGCCGTGTTCGATCTGATACGCGACGATCGGCTGATCGGCGAAGCCGGCCTTGATGCGGCCGAGCGCGACATCGCGCATGATGTCGGCGATCGAATCGTAGGTCCGGACTTCCTTGAAGATGCCCTTCTTGTTGAGCGCGTCGACGAACGCCGTACCGACCTGCGCGCCGACCACCTGCCCCTTGAAGTCGTCCATCGACGTATAGCGGCCCGGGTCGTCCGCCTTCACGATCAGGCCTTCTCCGAACGTATAGACCGTATCGGAGAAGTCGACGACCTGCTGGCGCGCCGGCGTTTTCAGCATCGCGGCCGAGATGATGTCGATCTTCTGCGTGGTGAGCGACGGGATCAGCGCCGAGAACACGGTCTGCTGCACGTCGACGCGAAACCCGGCCGACTTCCCGGCCGCGGTGATCGCATCGACCATCATCCCCTGGATCGAATTGCTCTTGACGTCGAGAAACGTGAACGGCACGCCGGTGGCCGTCGCGCCAACCTTCAGCGTGGGCTCGGCCGCGACGGCGCCGGCCGATGCCGTGGCGAGCGCGATGCTGGTGGCGAAACCGGCGGCCAGTGCGCCGAACCGCTTGATGAACGAAACCATGGTGCCTCCTTCTCGAATACTTCGGTGCGCCGGCCGGTCGCGGATCGACACTGCGACGATGAGTCGATCTTAAAACGAATCAAAAATATCGTAAAAAGATTTTTACGTATCGATATGCGATACGATATGATGCGATATCGAATCGATTCGGTCCCTTGCCCATGGAAACGTCGCCCGATCAGTCAACCGACCTGCTGTTCAACCAGTCGCTGGAGAAAGGGCTGAACGTGTTGCGCGCGTTCAGCGCGAAGCGGCGCACGATGACGCTGGCGGAAGTGGCCGACGCGGCCGGAATGACGAAAAGCTCCGCGCAGCGGATGGTCTACACGCTCGAAAAGCTCGGTTACATCCGCAAGCATCCGGTCACGCGGCGTTACCAGCTCACGCCGCACGTGATGCGGATCGGCTTCAACTATCTCGCCGCCGACACGTTGATCGACGTCGCGAATCCGTTCCTGTCCGAGCTCACGAACCTGACCGGCGAAACCACCAACCTCACCGAGCCGGACGAGGACGAAATGGTGTACGTCGCGCGTTTCGTGTCGACGAAGTTCGTGCCGATCCACATGCCGATCGGCAGCCGCATCCCGATGTATTGCACCGGCAGCGGCCGCGCGTTCCTGAGCGCGTTGCCGCCCGGCGACGCACGCGCGCGGCTCGACGGCATGGCGCGCACGCCGCATACGCCGCGCACGGTCACGGCGCTCGACGAACTCGTCGCGCTGCTCGACAGCGCGCGGCGCGAAGGCTATGCCACCAACCAGGAGGAGCTGTTCATCGGCGACATGTCGATTGCCGCGCCCGTGCTCGGTAGCCAGGGGCAGCCGGTGGCCGCCGTGCACGTGGTGGCACCGACGAGCCGCTGGACGTTCGACGACGCGTGCCGCAGGCTCGCGCCGGCGGTGATCGACTGCGCCCGCGGGATCAGCAATTCGATCCGGACGCTCGAGTAGCACGCGCCACATGGCAGACGCCGCGTGCGCCCCGTCACAGCAGGTCCGATTGCACGACGCGCGGGTGCCGCTGCCAATATCCGTGCCCGCGCCGGGCGCCGGCTCGTTCGCGGTAGCCGGGCCGGTCGCGGTGCCGGCCTGACAGCCGCTTCAACCACCCTCCTCCGCGTTTTCCCCGATCCCGTTCGACTTGACTCGATGCCTTCGATCGTCAACACTTTGCACATTCAAGTGTGATCACACATCACAGATAAAACCTCGGAGAACCCCCGTCTTGGCGCCTCGTATCGTCACGCCCGCACTGAAAGCCGTTGAACAGGAAACGATGGCCGACAAGGTCTACCAGCAACTGCGCGAAGCGCTGATGAGCGGCCGTTTCGCGCCCGGCCAGGCATTGAGCCTGCGCAGCGTCGCCGAGGCGGTCGGCTCGTCGACGATGCCCGTGCGCGCCGCACTCACCCGACTGCACGCCGAGCGCGCGCTGGTCGACGGCCCGAATCGCGCGCTCGTCGTGCCGCCGATGACGCTCGACATGCTCGACGAGTTGCGCGACGTGCGTATCGCACTCGAAGGCTGCATCGCCGAACGCGCGTGCGGACGAATGAGCGGCGCGCAGATCGCGGCCGTGCGCAAGACCTGCGAGACGATGCAGGCGCACGTCGAGGCAGGCCGCTCGCGCGCTTACCTGCAAAGCAATTTCGCGTTCCACAGCGCGATCTACGCGCACGGCGCGAGCGAAAGCACGCTCGCGATCGTCGAGAACCTGTGGATGCGCGTCGGCCCCTTCCTCAACATGGTCGCGCTCGACATCCCGCACATGCGGCGCTCGATGGATGCGCACCGCGCCATCGTCGATGCGCTCGAACGGCGCGACGGCGCAGGCGTACGCGCAGGCATCGCGCTGGACATCGGCGGCGCGGCACACGATCTCGCCGAGACGCTTCGGGCGGAACAGACCCCGCGGACCGTGAACGCGAAGCCGTAGCGGCCGCCTGCCGTGGGCGCCCGGTCGCGAGCGTCCGCGATCCGACTACATCAACGATGGAGACAACCCGGCATGACAGCTTCCGACCTGCTGAAACCTTATGACGGCCTGCGCGTCCTCGTGACGGGCGGCGCATCGGGCATCGGTCTTGAAATCGCGGACGCATTCGCCGAATGCGGCGCACACGTGCATGTATGCGACGCGTCGCAAGCCGCGATTGCAGCGCTCGCCGACCGGCCGCCGCGCGCCGGAGCCGGCGCGATCAGTGCGACGCTGGCCGACGTATCCGATCCCGCCGCCGTCGAACGCGTGTTCGCCGACCTATCGGCCACGCTCGGCGGCCTCGACGTGCTCGTCAACAATGCCGGCATCGCCGGTCCGACCGGCGGCATCGACGAAATCGACCCCGTGCAATGGGAACAAACCGTCGCGATCAACCTGACCGCGCAATTCCAGTTCGCGCGCCGCGCGGTGCCGCTGCTGCGCGAGTCGAAACACGGCGGCGCGATCATTGCACTGTCGTCGGTCGCCGGCCGGCTCGGCTATGCGTTCCGCACGCCGTATGCGGCCACCAAATGGGCGGTGGTCGGGCTCGTGAAGAGCCTCGCGATCGAACTCGGCCCGCTCGGCATTCGCGTGAACGCCATTCAACCCGGCATCGTGCGCGGCCCGCGGATGCGCCGCGTGATCCAGGCACGCGCGCAGCAGCTCGGCATCGGTTACGACGAAATGGAGACGCGCTATCTCGAGAAGATCTCGCTGCGGCGCATGACCGACCCGGCCGAGATCGCCGCAACCGCGCTGTTCCTGTGCTCGCCGGGCGGGCACGGCATCACGGGCCAAGCGATCTCCGTCTGCGGCAACGTCGAAGTGCTCTGACGCACCGTGCATCGTTCACCGAAAGGAATCCATCCGTGGCAAACGCTCGCAAAGTCATCATCACCTGTGCGCCGACCGGCGCGATCCATACGCCGTCGATGTCGCCGTACCTGCCCGTCACACCGCACGAGATCGAAACGGCCGCCGTCGCGGCCGCCGAGGCCGGCGCAGCGATCCTGCACCTCCACGCACGCAATCCGTCCGACGGCAAGCCGACCCAGGATCCGGCCGTGTTCGCCGAATTCCTGCCGCGCATCAAGGCGCAAACCGACGCGGTGATCAACCTCACGTCGGGCGGCAGCCCGCACATGACGGTCGACGAACGACTCCAGCCCGCACTGCACTTCCAGCCCGAAGTCGCATCGCTGAACATGGGCTCGATGAACTTCGGGCTGTACCCGATGCTCGAGCGCTTTCGCGAGCTGAAGCATCCGTGGGAACGCGAACATCTCGAGAAGAGCCGCGACCTCGTGTTCAAGAACACGTTCGCCGATATCGAAACGATCCTCACGCGCTGCGGCGCGAACGGCACGCGGTTCGAATTCGAGTGCTACGACATCTCGCATCTGTACAACCTCGCGCACTTCGTCGACCGCGGGCTCGCGAAGCCGCCGTTCTTCGTGCAAAGCGTGTTCGGCCTGCTCGGCGGGATCGGCGCGCATCCGGAGGACCTGATGCACATGCGCCGCACCGCCGACCGCCTGTTCGGCAGCGATTACGTGTGGTCGATCCTCGGCGCCGGGCGCAACCAGATTCCGCTCGCGACGATCGGCGCCGCGCAAGGCGCGAACGTGCGCGTCGGGCTCGAGGATTCGCTGTGGATCGCGCCCGGCAAGCTCGCGGAATCGAGCGCTGCGCAGGTCCTGAAAATGCGACAGGTGCTTGAAGGCCTGTCGCTCGAGATCGCGACACCGGCCGAGGCGCGCACGATGCTCGCACTCAAGGGCGGCGACGCGGTGAATTTCTGATCGCCGGGTAGCCCCCCAACACCAGAATCCGCAAGCGCAGTGACAAGGCGCCGGCCCGAGCCGGCCGGCGCCAGGACGCCCATCATCGCCCCGCTCCGTTCGAGCGCTGCCGGCGCGGCTCCGTCGTCTGCCCATCCGCTGCATGCATCGCAGCGGCATCTGCCGAACGCGGCGCACCGTGCTTGCCGTGCGCGCCGGTTCGCCCTTACCGGAGTCGTCCGCATGTCCACTCATCACGCCCAGGCCCTGTCTTCCGCCGCCGGCGACGCGAGCGCGTCGCTGAACCGGCTGCTGTTCCGCAAACTCCTGCCGCTGCTGATCGCCGCATATGTGATCAGCTTCCTCGACCGCACCAACATCGCGTTCGCCAAACATTCGATGGGGGTCGATCTCGGCATTTCATCGGCCGCGTACGGACTCGGCGCGGGGCTGTTCTTCCTGACCTATGCGCTCTTCGAAATTCCGAGCAACCTGATCATGCATCGCGTCGGCGCGCGCTTCTGGATCACGCGGATCATGATCACGTGGGGTGCACTGTCGGTCGCCATGGCATTCGTCAGCGGCGAGACGTCGTTCTACGTGATGCGCCTGCTGCTCGGGGCCGCCGAAGCCGGCCTGTTTCCCGGCGTGATGCTGTACCTGACGTACTGGTTCGGCCGCGAGGAGCGTGCGCGCGCAACCGGCTATTTCCTGCTGGGCGTGTGCATTGCGAATATCGTCGGCGGGCCGCTGGCCGGTGCGCTGATCGAACTCGACGGCACGCTCGGCTTCCACGGCTGGCAATGGCTGTTCGTCGTCGAAGGCATTCCGGCGATCCTGCTCGCATTCGTCGTGTGGAGACGGCTGCCGGACCGTCCGAGCGCCGCGCCGTGGCTCGCCCCGGAAACCAGCCGCGCGCTCGAGCGCACGCTGGCCGCCGAACAGGACGCAGGCGTCGCCGCGCACGGCGGCCACGCGTTCGGCGCCGCACTGCGCGACCCACAGATCTGGCTCGCGATCTTCGTGTACTTCTGCCACCAGTTGACCATCTACACGGTGATCTTCTTCCTGCCGGGCATCATCGGCGCATCGGGACGCTTCTCGCCGTTCGCGGTCGGGTTGTTGACCGCGCTGCCCTGGCTCGCTGCCGCGTGCGGCGCCGCCACGCTGCCGCGCTTTGCGCGCGAGTCGCGGCATTCGCGCCGGATGCTGTGTGCGGGGCTGGTCGTGATGGCGGCCGGGATGGTCGGCGCCGCGCATGCGTCGCCTGCCGCGGGGCTCCTGTGCGTGTGCGTGGCCGCGTCGATGTTCTTCGTCGTTCAGTCGATCGTCTTCACGTTTCCCGCGTCGCGGCTCGCCGGTAACGCACTGGCCGGCGGACTCGGACTGGTGAATACGTGCGGGTTGCTCGGCGGCTTCGTCGGACCGACCGTCGTCGGTGCGATCGAACAGGCAACCGGCAATGCGAAGAACGGGTTGACGCTGCTGGCGGCCGCGCTCGTCATCGCGGCGTTCGCCAGCCTCGCGTTGCGGCACGGACACGAGCGGCCGGACGCGCGGTCGCGCGGCTGACGGCAGGCCGGATTCGGGATCGCGAGAGGCGGACGTGTACGCCGCCCGTCTCTCGCGTCGCCCCGTCAGAACAGATACATCCCCGCGACGAACACGACGCCCGAGAATAGCAGCGTCGTCACGCAATACCCCATGATGTCGCGCACGCCGAGCCCGGCGATCGCCAGCGCGGGCAGCGCCCAGAACGGCTGCGCCATGTTGGTCCAGGCCTCGCCGTACGCGATCGCCATCGCGGCCTTGCCGAGATCGGCGCCGAGCGCCTGAGCGGCCGGCATCACGAACGGGCCCTGCACGACCCAGTGGCCGCCGCCGGACGGCACCGCGAAATTGATCACGGCCGAGCTCAGGAATGCGAGCAGCGGGAACGTGTGCACGTTCGCGATATCGACGAACCACTTCGTGATCACGCCCGCGAGCCCCGAATGATCCATCAGCGCCTGGATGCCCGCGTAGAACGGAAACTGGATCATGATCCCCGATGCGCCGCGCGCCGCGCCAGCCACTGCGCGCGCATAGGCCATCGGCGTACGGTGCAGCAGGATGCCGGCCGCGAGAAACGCGAGGTTCACGGTGTCGATGTCGAGCGCGAAGCCCTTCTGCACGAACTTCAGCACGAGGAACGCCGCGCACAGTGCTGCGACGAGGACCGACAGCAAGCGGCTTTCCTCAAGCCGTTCGGCGAACGTCGCGTCGGGCCCGAGCTGGCGCTCGACGCTCGGCGGTTCGGCCAGCAGCGCCGGATCGACGCTGACCACGTCGCCGGGCTTCGGCATCATCATGCGCGCGAGGAACGGCAGCATCACGATCAGGCCGATCGTGATGAACGCGTTGTAGCCGGTGAAGATCGTCTCCGACACGGGAATCAGCCCGATCGTTTTCTCCATCGGATTGCCCTTCGTGGCCGCGACGAGCGGGACCGAGCCCGACAAGCCGCCGTGCCAGCTCAGGAAGCCCATGTAGGCGGACGCAACGAGCAGCCGGTAATCGCTGCCGGCGACACGGCGCGCCACCTCGCGCGCGAGCATCGCGCCGAGCACGAGGCCGAAGCCCCAGTTGATCGCGCACGCGAGCGCGCCGACGAACGCGACGAGCATCACGCCCTGCCCCGGCGTGCGCGCGGTGCTCGCGAGCGCCACGAGCATGCGCTTCACGGGCGGCGAACTCGCGAGTGCGTGGCCGGTGACGAGGATCATCACCATCTGCATCGAGAACGCGAGCAGGTTCCAGAAACCGGAACCCCACATCGTCGTGAGCTGCACGGGCGTGTTCGGCGTGAGGCCGAACGCGAGCGCGAACGTGACGATCGTCAGGAGGATCGCGAAAATCAACGGGTCGGGCAACACGCGGTGGACCACCTGCGTGAAGAATTGGGAAATGCGCTGTATCAACTTGAGCTCCTCGTTTCCTGATAGGGACGTCCGCGCGTGTCGTTGTTGGTGGAGGCGCGGAAACGCGCGGATTCTTGCACAGAACCGCGCAGTCTGCCTTGATGCCTCCGGTGGTCGTCGCGCCGGTCAATTTCAGGTTCTCGAATCCGTCACAGGGTCGTCACGGAATTCGGGCCTCGGAACACCCATCTGTGAAGCACCGCCGACAGCGGGCGCAGACCGGAATCGATGGCGGAAAGTGCAAACGCAAAAACGCCCGCCTGGATATGAATCTGGCGGGCGTTCTGCGTTTTACGAGGCGATCCGGCGTGGTTCGCATGAACAGGTGTCAGGCCAGCAGCCTGCGACCTTCAGAAGGTTACGATTCCCAGCGCCCGCGCTCCATCGCCTCTTTCAGCATTCCGAGTGTCAGCGACCTGCCGCCCAACTTCTCCCGCGCATCAAGGCTAAACGGCGATTTGACAACCGCAGCGAGAAACGAACCCATGCCGAGCTTCGCGGACGGGTAGTAATAGTGAATGTCGAACGCGGACAGGTCGACACCGAACGTCCCTCCCCATCGCTTGATAAGCGCGTCGATCGCGTCCGGCTCCATGTCGAGATCGTGATAGAGATCCGTGTCCCGACTCAGTTCGATTCGACGGACTGGAATCCCGCCGACATCGCCCGTGATAAATGCTTCAAGACGCTTCCATGTGTCAGCCATACAGACGATCCTCAGGCTTCACCATGCCGTTGTAGGCCTTAACCGTGTGATAAGTGATCAGCGATACATCCGTTGCCAGCATTACCCACCCGACGCCGGGAATCGCGCGTCCGACGAACGCGCCGATATTCCGCGTGAATTTTATGCGCAACATGATAAGGCTAGTGAATGACGTAACGGTAGGCAATATCCGGTGCTTTAGCTCGTACGGCAACATACGACGCGAAACGACAGACGCGATGGAGGTGCCCTTGACTGCGTTCGCGAACTTGCCGCGCGTGGGGATGAAACGCTGCCCCAGCAACACCATCGCGATGCCAACGGCATCATCTACACCCAACGCCTTGCCGGTTTCTTCGATGAAGATCAGCAAGAGCAATTCTTCACGGCGCAGGCCCTCATGAATGCCGTACTTGTACGAATTTGCCATTATCTCTCTGATAGTTTGAGTTTGAGCGAACTGGCAAAGCTATCGTGAATAACGCAGGGAGGACAACGCGTCCGCCAGGTCGGCGATCGCTGCAGAAGTGTGTCGGGATGCAATAGATCGATCACGCGCGGTTCGTTTCAGCGATGTTCGGCTTGCACTTCCGATCGTTACGGCGGCGTCGTCCAGCACGAGCGTCGCGGCAACGGTATTCACCAGAACGGATGCAAACCGTTAATTTCTCTGGTGGCTCGCCGGTTCCTGATGCCGGTGCGTTTCCCGCTTCCTGACCGCTCACGCGCGTCAGTGCGTAGCCGCTGCGTGTTCGCGCACCGTCGCAACCGCATTCGCCCGCCGCTCGGCCAGCCGCTGCGCGAACCGGTACGCGACCAGCGAGCCGGCCACCGCAAGCAGCATCGGCACGAGGCTGTCGTGATCCGCGCGCGTGAATTCGAGCAGCAGCACGACCGCCGTGATCGGCATCTGCATCGATGCGGCGAGAAACGCGGTCGCACCGATCAGTGCGCACCCGCCGATCGACGCGCCCGGCCACACGAGGCTCCACAGCCCGCCGAGCACGACGCCGAGCAGCGCGCCGTTCGCGAGACCCGGCGTCAGCAGGCCGCCTTCCGCCCCCGCCCGCAGGCTGCCGGCCTCGATCAGCACCTTCATCACGAGCAGCGCCGCGGCGAGACCGATCGTCAGCGTGCCGTCGAAGCCCAGCGACGCCGGGCCCTTGCCATTGCCGAGCAACGACGGAAACCCCATCGCGAGCACGCCGATCATCGCGAAGTTGACCAGCGCGAGCACGGGCAACCGCCCGTCTTTCGGCGCGTTCGCCCGGGCACGCGTGGTGAGCCGCACGAAGCCGTACGCGGCGAAGCCGAACAGCGGACCGCAGACGATCGACCACGCCACCAGCGGCGTGCTCAGCACGAACGGCGGCACCGTGTACTGGTGTTCGTTGCCGAGGCCGATCCACGCAACGGCCGCGGCGATCGCCGACGTCGCGACCGCCACGACCAGCGCACGCCGTTCGAACGTGCCGAGCAGCACTTCGAGCACGAAGATCGCGCCGCCGAGCGGCACGTTGTAGACGGCCGCGAGGCCCGCACCGGCACCGCACGCGACCATCAGCCGGCAGTCGTCGGGCGTGAGCCCCGCCGCGTGCGCAAGCCGCCCGGCCAGCAGCGAACCAATCTCGCGCGGCGCGACTTCGCGGCCGAGCGGCGAACCGAGCGCGACGGTGACGATCTGCAGCAACGCGTGAACCGTCGTGCTGACGACTGGCATGCGTGGATCGGCTGCACGCACCGCGCGGCGGATGCTGACGAGCGGCCGGCCATACCGGTACAACGCCCACCAGCCGCCGCCGGCGACGATCCCGCAGACGACCAGCACCGCGACGCGGCGCAGCGGATCGGCGCCGGTCACGCCGGTGAGGAAGCTCTCGGTGCCGATCACTTGCGCGACGCTGTAGCCGTACGCGACGTGCTGGATCGCATGCAGCAGCAGCGCGAGCAGCATGCCGCCGAGGCCCGCGCCGACACCGGTCAGGATCGTGACGACGGCCATGCGCGCGAACGGGCTGGCGGCCGGCGGAGAGGATGCGGGGACGGACGGGAGATCGGGGCGCATGGGATCGGCGAATGGGTTAGACAAGACGGCGTGCAACACGCACGCCGCCGCCAGGACCGCATCGTAGGCCGGCGCCCATCATGAGACAAACGTCTTTTTCGAATCGACTCATGCATTTCATGAATGCATGGCGTCGGACGGCACGGGATGGCCCACCGCCTGCGACAAATCCGCGTCGATCCGGATACGCGTTTGACGCCCGTCGTCGGCGTAAGCACCCCGTTCTCCGCGCGCCGGTCACGCCGATGAACCGCCGCGCCGGGTCCCGCGCATGTTGCAGCGGCGCGACAGCCGGTCACGGAGGAGCGGATGCCACCCGCGCGCGATCGCGCAAAAACCGCCGGCATCAGGCGCGCGCGACACATCGTGTCAGTTTTGTGAAGGACTCTTGCCGGATCCGGAAAGGTGCGCTCGCGGCCTCGGCGGCCTTGCGCGCGCGATGCGTTCCTATACTTGCGCCGAACTTTCGTTCCCAGTCCCACACGCAGGAGCCCTGACTTGAAAAAAACCCTCATCGCCGGCGCATGCATCGCCGCACTGTTCGCCCCGCTCGCTCACGCACAGAGTTCGGTCACGCTGTACGGCCTGATCGACGCCGGCATCGTCTACACCAACAACGCCAACGGCGCGTCGCTGTGGCGCCTGAACAGCGGCACCGTCAACGGCAGCCGCGTCGGGTTTCGCGGCACCGAGGATCTCGGCGGCGGCCTGAAGGCGCTGTTCGTGCTCGAGAACGGCTTCAACGTGAACAACGGCGGGCTCGGGCAGGACGGCAAGCTGTTCGGCCGCCACGCGTACGTCGGCCTGAGCCAGAGCGGCTTCGGCACGCTGACGCTCGGCCGCCAGTACGACACGATGGTCGACTTCGTCGCGCCGCTGTCGGCCACGGCCGGCGACTTCGGCGACGCGAGCTTCGCGCACCCGTTCGACAACGACAACCTGAACCACTCGCTGCGCATCAACAACGCGGTCAAGTACACGAGCGAGACCTATGCGGGCTTCAAGGTCGGCGCGATGCATGCGTTCTCGAACGCGACCAACTTCGGCGCGAACCGCGCGTACAGCGTCGCGGCGAGCTACACGAACGGCCCGTTGAAGCTGGCCGGCGCGTACCTGCAGATGAACGGCACGAAGGGCTCGACGAGCGCGAGCCCCGGCGCGACCGATGCGGCCGAAGCGAAGAGCCTGAACCAGGGCGGCTGGTCGATCGGCTCGGACCGCATGCGTTCGTATGGCGGCGGCATCAGCTACGGGTTCGGCCCGGCCACCGTCGGCTTCGTCTATACGCGTTCGCAATACGACAACACGGGCTCGTTCGGCTCGACCGGCCAGGTCGCGTTCAACAACTACGACGTGAACGTGCGCTATGCGGTGACGCCGGCCGTCAGCCTCGGCGCGGCCTACGTGTACACGGACGCCAGCGTGTCGAACCCCGACAGCAAGCACGGCACCGATCCGAAGTGGCACCAGGTCGACCTGCAGGCCGTCTACAAGCTGTCGCGCCGCACGGACGTCTATGCGGAAGCGATGTATCAGCACGCAGCGGGCCGCGGCTACCAGGCGTTCATCAACGGCTCGGGCGGCGCATCGAGCACGGCGAACCAGATCGTCGGCACGATCGGCATGCGCACGCGCTTCTGACCGGCGCGATGCCGCGTCGCCCGACGGCCACGAACCTGCGTTCGCACGCGGGTTCGCCGGCCGCGGGCGGCCTCCATCAATGTTGTGCCATCTGGAAGGCAGCCTGCCTGGAATCGGGGTTTTTACGCGCGCGGGCGCTGCGTAGACTGCCAGCAAAGGTCGGGGTCACGCATCGCGCGTCGAACCGGCCGCCCACCCCGCCCCCAGGAGAACCTCGTGAAATCGCTCGTCGTTACCGCCGCCGCTGCCGTCCTGCTCGCTGCACCGGCCCTGTCTTTCGCCCAGTCGGCCACGTCGCCCGTCACGCGCGCGCAAGTGCTGCAGGAGCTGATCGATCTCGAGTCGGTCGGCTACAACCCGGCGCGCGGCGAAGTCAACAACTATCCGGACGACATCATGGCGGCGCAGGAACGACTCCACGAAAAGCGTCTCGCGGAACAGAAGGCAGCGCAGGCCGCCTACGGCCACGCCGGCGCACCCACGACGGAATCGGGCGCGGCTGCCAAGCCCGCGCCGTAACGGCATGACGAAGCGCCGCGCCCGCGTGAACGATGTCATGCAGGCGCGGCGCGGTTGCGTTCGCTTGATTGGCTCGATTGGCTTGAAAAGAAGACGCCGGCAGCGCGGCAATGCGCCGGTGCCCGCCCGCCGCTCAGGCGGCCTGCGGTTCGCGATCGATCGCGTTCAGCATCTCGACGTCGCGCGCGATCATCCCCGGCACCTGGGCACGCAGCATCTCGACCCAGGTCCGCACCTTCGCATCGACGAAGCGGCGCGACGGATACAGCGCGTACACGTTCATCTTCTGCAGGATATGCGCGGGCAGCACGCGGACGAGCGTACCGTCGCGCAGCGCGTCGATCGCCGAGTAAAGCGGCAGCATGCCGATCCCGATGCCGTCGCGGATGGCAAGGGCAAGCGATTCGGCCGTATTGGTCTGCACCGGCCCCGCGACGTGGATCTGCTCGACGCCTTCCGGCCCTTCGAGCACCCATTCGTGCGTCGGGAACGCCGGCGTGCACAACGTCAGGCACGCGTGCGCGGAGAGATCCTGCGGGCGTACCGGTGCGCCGTGGCGTTTCACATAGTCGGGCGACGCGCACAGGATGCTGAAGGTCGAGCCGAGCAGGTGCGACACGAGTTCCGAATCGGGCAGCGACGACGCGGTCACGACGGCCATGTCGCTCGTGCCGTCGAACAGGTCGGGCATGCGCTGCGACAGCGACAGTTCGATCGACACGTCCGGGAACTGCGCGTGATAGCGCGTCAGCGCGGGCAACACATAGTGATGACCGACGCTCGCGAAGCTGTGCATGCGCAGCACGCCGGCCGGCCGTTCGTGCGCGCAGCTCGCCTCTTCTTCCGCGCGGTCGACGTCGGCGAGGATCTGGCGGCAGCGCCGCAGATAGCTTTCGCCGGCCGACGTGAGCGCGAGACGGCGCGTCGAACGATTCATCAGACGGGTGCGCAGGCGCGCCTCGAGCTCCGACACCGCGCGCGACATCGCGCCCGTCGTCGAATTCAGCGATTGCGCGGCGGCGGTGAAACTGCCCGTCTCGACGACGCGCGAAAACACCCGCATGTTTTGTAGGGTATCCATTCCTGTGAGCAACTGTAGCGGAGCCGCTATTTTCCTCCACGGGATGCGACAGATTGTTACTCCGGCTGCAACTATCGTTTCCCCGCAGCTGCGTTAATGCGCGAGCGCCGCACTCCTACAATCGGCGCCTCAACAGTCGAACGGACCCGTTCGGACGCGCCGCGCACGCTGCCCGGCCCCGTACCGGCCCCCTCTTTTCATGAAGCCACAACCTGCGATCGAGCGTCCTTCCATCGAACCGGCACGATGGAGGACCTGGCTCGATCCACTCGGCGACGCGGCGCGCGACTGGGCCGCGAGCGATGGGCTGATCTGGCTGCACCTCGCGAAAACCGTGTTCGCGGCGCTCCTCGCGATGGGCATCGCGATGCGCCTGGAGATGTCGCAGCCGCGCACGGCGATGACGACCGTGTTCGTGCTGATGCAGCCGCTGTCGGGGATGGTGTTCGCGAAGAGCTTCTACCGCGTGCTCGGCACGGCGGCCGGACTCGTCGCCGCGCTCGCGCTCGGCGGGCTGTTCGCGCAGCAGCCCGAGCTGTACATGGCCGGCATCACGCTGTGGATCGGCACCTGCATCGCGCTCGCGGTGCGCAACCGCCACTTCCGCTGGTACGGCTTCGTGCTCGCCGGTTACACGGCCGCGCTGATCGGGCTGCCGTCCGTGATGACCCCGCAGACGCTGTTCCAGTCCGCGCTCACCCGCGCCGCGGAAGTCGCGCTCGGCATCGCGTGCTCGGGCGCGGTCAGCGCGCTGATCCTGCCGCTCAGCTCCGCGAAGGCGCTGATGCGTTCGCTGGGCACCCGCCACGCGACGTTCGCGGCGTTCACGGCCGGCGCGCTCGCGGGCGACGTCGCACGCGGCGATTTCGAACGACGCTTCGCCGATTTCGTCGACGACATCGTCGGCTTCGAGGCCAACCGCGCGTTCGCATCGTTCGAGGATCCGCACATTCGCGCGCGCAGCCGCCGCCTCGCGCGGCTGAACAGCGAGTTCATGAACGCGTGCACGCGACTGCATGCGCTGCACCAGCTCGTCAAGCGATTGCGCGCCAATGGCTCGGACGCGGTGCTCGATGCGCTGGCGCCGCACGTCGACGCGCTCGCGCAGCGCTTCGCCGCACTGCGCGACGAACGGCAGCGCGGCGTCGCGCCGGCCACCGGCGCATTGCTCGAACTGCGCCGCTTCCACAGCGCGTTGCCGAAAGCCGCGCGGGCATCGCGGCGAGATATCGAGGCGCACGCGGCCGGCGGCCTGCTCGACTTCGATACCGCGATCGAGCTGCTCTACCGCTTCATCGGCGAATATCTCGGCTACGCCGACACCTATGCGTCGCTCGACCAGGACGATCACGCGTTCGAGCGCTCGGTCACGCACTACGCGGTGAAGACCAATTCGTTCTTCGTCGGGTTCGCGTTCCTGCGCACGATCGTCGCCGTCGGCGCGATGAGCGCGTTCTGGCTCGCCTCCGAATGGCCGAGCGGCCCGCTCGCCGTGATCGCCACCGCGATCGCGTGCGCGCTCAGCTCGACGTCGCCGCGCGCGCCGAAGTTCGTCGCGCAGATGAGCGTCGGCGCGGCGTTCGCGACCGCGGTCGGCTACGTGTTCCTGTGCTACGTGTATCCGAACATCGACGGCTTCCCGCTGCTGTGCGCCGCGCTCGCGCCGGTGCTCGGCCTCGGCGCGTTTCTCGCGATGCGGCCGGGCTTGTCCGGTTACGGGATCGGCTTCGCGGTGTTCTTTTGCCTGCTCGCGGGGCCCGACAACGTGATCGCGTATACGCCCGAGGTGCTGATCAACAACGGCCTGGCGATCGTCATCGCGATGCTCGCGTGCTCGCTCGTGTTCGCGGTCGTGTTCCCCACCCACATGCCGTGGCTCACGGGCCGCATCGCGCACGACCTCCGCCGCCAGGTCACGCTGGCGTGCGAAGGATCGACGGATCGCCTCGCGCAGCGCTTCCAGTCGAGCACGCACGACCTGATGGCGCAACTGCGCACGCTGCTCGTGCGGCGCACGCGACAGCATCGCGATGCAATGCGCTGGATGCTGTCGACGCTCGAGGTCGGCCACGCGGTGATCGACCTGCGCGACGAGCTGAACGCGTTCTGCGCATCGAAGCCGCCGCAAACGCTGCGCTGGACCGGCTCGATCGACGCGGTGCTGCGCGAACTGCCGCGCTTCTTCGACGATCCGACGCCCGGCCATCACGCGCGCACGCTGAAATCGGTGAATCTGGCGATCCGCGCGGCGCAGCACACGCTGCAGGCGTGGTATGCGGTGCCCAACGAGCGGCACCGGATGCAGCGGATCGTCGGCTGCCTGCACTTCATGCGCAGCGCGCTGCTGGACAAGGACGCGCCGTTCAACCGGCACCGCCATTGACGATCGGTGCGCGCGCAACGGGATCCTTGTTCCGGATGGAAATAAGCTCTACAGCCGCGGTGATTAATCTTTAAGCAGTGCGAGCCTATAGTTTCCTCACTGCCAGCGAGACTGGCAATCACCCAGGAGAAACCAAAATGAAGCCGCTGCACCTCGCCCTCGTTGCCCTGTCGCTCACCGCTGCTGTTGCTCACGCACAGCCGGCACCGGCAGACGTCGCACAGCAACCGGCGAACCGCGCTGAAGCCGTGAAGGCCGCAGGCCGTGTCGATCGTTCGCAATCGAAGCAGGAAGATCCGAACGCGTGTGTCGGCCCCGTCAGCTTCTGCAACATCTACTTCGGCAGCTAAGCATGACGCCGCGTCGTCACGGCCAGGCCCGCACCGCCCGCAGCATCGCTTGCGCGGGCGAGCGGCGGCCCGGCCGATCGCCGCATCGCCGCGCCACCCCACGCCGCTTCGATTGAAGCGGCGCAGGCCGTTTCAGGCGCCGCGCCCCGGCCGCCAGCCCACCTCGCGCAACGCATCCAGCAAGCGCGCCTGCCCCAGCCCTTCGACCCGCGCCCCGCGCGACTCGACGTCGCCACCCGCGACGAGCGCATTCACGATCGCTTCCTCCACAGCTTCCGCCGCCGCGACGAACAGCGCGGAAATATGGTCGTTGTTGACCATCTTCACGTCGCTGGTCGGCGCTCCCTTGCTGCCGTAGTTCGCTGCCGGCAGGCCGTCGTTGCCGGTTGCGAACGCCAGGAAGATGTCGCCGCTCGAGTCCTCCGTACCGCCGCCGACGCGCGCCAGCCCGACGCTCGCGCGCTGTGCAAGACGCGTGCACTGGTGCGGCAGCAGCGGCGCGTCGGTCGCGATCGTCACGACGATCGAGCCCATCCCGGCCTCGCCTTGCGCGCCCGGCGCACGGAATGGCGAAGGCACGTGGCGCAGCACTTCGCCGACCGGATAGCCGGCCACGCGCAGCATTTCGCGCACACCGTAGTTCGCCTGCACGAGCGCGCCGACGGTCCAGCCGCCCGCATCGGCCGCGAGCACGCGCGACGCGGTGCCGATGCCACCCTTGAACTCGTGGCAGATCATCCCCGTGCCGCCGCCCACGCCGCCTTCGGCAACCGGCCCCGACTGCGCGGCGGCCAGCGCGCGCTGCACATGCGCGGCGCTCACGTGCTGCCCCCAGATGTCGTTCAGCAGCCCGTCGTAGGTTTCCATCACGACCGGCATGCACCAGTACACGCGGCCGGCCGCCGCTTCGCGCTCGTTCGCGACGAGCGCATCGCGCACCGCGCCGACGCTGTGCGTGTTCGTATAGGCGATCGGCGTGGTCAGCAGGCCGGCCTCGCGGATCCATTCGAGCCCCGTCGCGTCGCCGTTGCCGTTCAGCACGTGCACGCCCGCGAAGCACGGCGAATCGTGCGCGGCGCCCGCGCGCGGCTCGATGACGGTGACGCCGGTGCGGATCGATGCGTCGCCGTTCTCGACGTTCAGCGTGCAATGTCCGACCCGCACGCCCGGAACGTCCGTGATCGTGTTGAAGCGGCCCGGCGTGCCGAGTCCGATGCGGATGCCGAGATCCCTCGTGCGCATGATGCAATTCCTCCAGTCTTTCAATGGTTCGGTGTTTCGATGTTTCGGTACGGCAAGCCTTCGATCCGTAGATCAGAGCGTGCGGAAAGCTTCACTGTGGCGCGCCCAGACCGCATACATCACGAGCGCGGCGACCAGCAGCCCGGCGATGATGATCAGGTCGGTCGGTTTCGTGGCCGTCGCAAGCGTGGTGTAGAGCGTATACGCGGCGCCGGCTACCGCGACGAGCGGCGTCACGGGCCACAACGGCATCCGGTAATGATGCTCGACGTCACGGCGCACGAAGCGGCTCGCGAGCGCGGCCAGCCCGACGACCAGATAGATCAGCAGCAGCAGGTCGACCGTGAACGCGGTCAGGTCATCGAGGCTCGACACGAACACGAGCCCGGCCGACGGCACCGCGAGCGCGATCGTCGCAAGCCACGGCGATTCGAAGCGCGGATGGATCGTCGAGAAGGCGCGGTTGCAGGTGCGCGACCAGAGCGCGTGCCGGCCGCTGCTGTACAGCAGCCGCCCCATCGTGATCACGATCGCGATGATCGCGTTGAACACCGACAGGAAGATCCCGCCGCTGACCACGCGCGACACGGCCGGGTTGCTCAGCGAACGCACGACATAGCCGATCGGATCGGCGCTCTTCGTCAGCTCGGTCAGCGACGGCGCACCGAGCACGATCGCGGTGAGCGAAATCAGTTCGACGACGAGGATCACGAGCAGCGAGTAGATCACCGCCTTCGCGACATTGCGGTTGCCGCCGCGCAGGTCTTCCGCGAGATACGCGGCCGAGCCGAAGCCGTTGTAGCAGAAGATCGCCGTGCCGATCGCCGGGACGATCGCGGCCAGCGTCGCCGGCACGAGCGCGTTGCCGCTCGCGACGACCGGCGCGATCAGCGCGTCGGCGCCGCGATGCGGCGACCCGAAGCCGAGGCCCGCGATCAGCATCAGCACGCCGATCTCGACGACGAGAAACGCGCCCGTGATCCACGCGTTCGTCTTGATGTTCAGCATGCCGAGCAGGTAGCTGAGCAGCACGATCGTCAGCGCGACCGACTGGTTGCTGAAATGCGTGCCGAGCGCATTGTTCAGGTAGGGCGCGGCGCCGCTCGCGAGCACGGCCGGGATGAACACGCTGACGGACAGCACCGTGATGAAGGTCAGGTAGCCGGGCAGCGTGCCGAACACGCGCTTGGCCATCACGTACTCGCCGCCCGCGCTGCGGTGCGCGGCGCTGAGCTCCGCATAGCAGAGCGCGAATGCCAGCGCGAGCACGCCGCCAAGCAGGAACGACAGCACGGCGCCGCTGCCGGCTTGCTGGATCGCGAACGGCGCGATCACGAAAATCGAGCTCGCGGGCGTCACCCCCGATACGGTGATCATCACCGCATCGCGCACGCTGAGCGTCTGCGACAGCGCGCGCGGCGCGTCTTCCGTTGCAGGCGCCGCTTGCAGCGTGCCCGTCGATTCCGACATCATCGCCATTTCGTTCTCCTGTGCTTGGGCCAATCCTTTGCCACTTTTTTTTGAACGCCCATACTCGGGCCCGATTGATTGCGTG
Source organism: Burkholderia sp. HI2714 (assembly GCF_002223085.1). NCBI lineage: Bacteria > Pseudomonadati > Pseudomonadota > Betaproteobacteria > Burkholderiales > Burkholderiaceae > Burkholderia > Burkholderia sp. HI2714. The sequence goes on from NZ_NKFM01000051.1 coordinate 106,472, forward strand.
GCAGTCTAGGAAGCCAATTTCAGGACCGCTATTCCCCCTTCGTGTTACGCCCTTCCGGTGGTGGTATGGATCGTCTCTTTTCCGAAATCGCGATGCACCAGGCGCTCGGCCGCGCAATCGATCATCTCGGCCAGCCGCGCTTCTGGCGGTTCCTGGTGCTGCTGCTCAACGAAATGGTGCCGTTCGACAATGCGCTCGCGACCGCGATCGGCCGCGACGGCGTGCCGCTCGTGCTCGACGAATACGACACGGGCGGCACCGACGCCGCGTCGCCCGTGCCGCTCTACCTGAACGGCGTGTATCTGCTCGACCCGTTCCTGCAGGCCGCGCACGACGGGCTCGCCGACGGCTGCTACCGGCTCGAGGAAGTCGCGCCCGACCTGTTCCGGCAGAGCGAATATTTCCTGAGCTACTTCCGCGATGCAGTCGGCGACGACGAGATCCAGATCCTCGTGCGACCCAACGCCGACATGCTGCTGTCGCTGTCGCTCGGTGCAGGCACGCGGTTCGACGTCGAGCCGCTCGGCAAGCTGACGGCCGCGATGCCGTGGGTGCTCGCGGCGATCCGGCAGCACTGGCGGCTGGTGGGCGACGCGGCGCGCACAACGCCCGACGCCGATCTCGGTGCGCGGGTCGAGCAGGCGCTTGCGCGCTTCGGCGCGGGCGTGCTGACCGATCGCGAGATGTCGATCGCGAGAATGGTGCTGCGCGGCAATTCGTCGAAGGCGATTGCCGAGCGGCTCGCGATATCACCCGAAACGGTAAAGGTGCACCGGCGGCATTTGTACGCGAAGCTCGGAATTGCGTCGCAGCCGGAGCTGTTTTCGCGCTTCATCCAGGCGCTGGGGGAAGACGCGACCGGATGACGGCATCGGTGCCGGCGGATGGCAACCGGCGTGGAATCGGGCACACTCCGGGAAGCGCCGCGTGCCTCGCTCATCCGGTGACGCCGATACGGATATGCCGTCGACAACAAGATTGCCCAAAAAGCAGGAATCCCGATTCATGTCGCTCATTCCGATCGTGGGACTTGGCTGGCTGTTTCTGTGTGCGATCAGCGCCGCATCGCTCGTGATCGTGCCGCCCGTGATGCTGGTCGCCTGCCTGATGGGGAAAGACGTCTGGTCAATCCTGACCCGCGGCCGGCTGCAGTTCGCGTTCCTGGCCTACCTGGGTTCCGCGCCGGTGCCGGCGGTCTTCACGTTCCTGCTGGAAATCGGCGCCACGGCCGGGAATCACGGCGGCACGGCGTCCGACAGCCTGCGCCAATGGAACGAACGGTTCTTTTTCGTGTTCGTCGCCGCGGCGGCATTGAGCGGCCTGCTGTTGGTCTTGCGACCGAAAGACAGGGATGCGGCGAACGTCGAACCATCGCAGCCTGCGCGATAGCCGCGCGCGCGAACGCCGCGTCATGCCGCCTGCCCGGCTCTCGGGCAGGGGCATCGTCATGCGCTGATTCCGGCTGCTTCTACTTCCACTTCGCGCCGATCTGCGCGAGCCCGGCGTTCTTGAGATCGTCCGGCAACATCACTACGCGGAACTCGCAGTCCGCATTCAGCATCAGGAACCACGGCTCCGCGAGCGCCGGGATCTGCGACGGATCATTCAGGTCGACGATCACGACCGCCCCGCGCCCGCCGTTCTGCTCCGTGAAATATACGGCCTCGGGCTTGACCGCTTCGAGTATTCGCCCGATCACGTCGCCGACGCTGCCGTCGCGCACCAGCGTGTTGAACGGCTCGTGAGGGATTCGTATGTTGAGAAGCATGCGCATGACCATCCTCCTTGGGCTCCGCCCGGCCTGGGCCCTTCAAGCATAGGTGCTGCGCGATGCCGCGCCAGTCGCGCTGAACGCAGCGGCCGGCACGCATTCATATTCCGACGATTCGATTTCATTGCGCGTCGCGAACGGCAAGCGTTCGCGACACGCGAATCAGCCGAGCCTGCCGTCGCGTTCGATGTGCCATCGACTCTGCGGCCCACTCGCCCGGCCGCGCCGTCCGCCTCACGCGGAACGCCCATCCGCCACCGGCACGATCGCGAGATGCAGCGGCCGGTCCGGCCGCAGCGTCACGTTCAGCACCGGCCGCGGCGGCTTCATGCCGTGCGGCGCCGACAATGCGTAGCGCTGCAGGATCATCGCCGCGACGACCGTCATTTCCGTCATCGCCAGATGCTGCCCGAGACACACGCGCGGGCCCGTGCCGAACGGCATGTAGCTTCCGCGCGGCGCAGCCGGCGCGTCGTCCGCAAAGCGCTCGGGACGAAACACGTCGGGCGCGTCGAACCATCGCGCATCGCGCTGCATGAGTTGCAGCGGCAGCATGAACAGCGTCCGCGCGGGAAACTGCCACGGCCCCAGCACGATCGGCCGCGACGCGCGGCGGCTGATCAGGATCGGCGCGGACGGGTACAGGCGCAGCGTTTCCTCGAGCGTGTGCGTCAGGTAGCGTAACGACGATCGCGTCTCGGCGGACGGTGCGCCACCGCCCAGCACGCGCGACACTTCATCGCGCGCAGCGGCCTGCGCCGCCGGGTTCGTCGCCATGCACCACGCCCACCAGGTCAGTGCCCCGGCCGTCGTCTCGTGGCCCGCGAGGAACGCGGTCATGCATTCGTCGTGCACGGCCTGCAGCGGCCATCGCCGCGCATCGTCCCGATGCAGCCGCAACAGGCGCGACAGCAGATCGTCGGGCCACGCGTTCGTCGGCAGGTCGAGACGCGCACGCAGTTGCCGGTCGATCAGCCCCTTCAGCACGGCCATCGCCCGCGCCTTGCCGCGCTTCCACGGCACCCAGTCCGGCGTGCTCGCGGGCCAGTAAAAATCGGCGTTGGCCGCTGCGCTCACCGCGCGCACGGCCTCCTCGGCCGCACGTGCATCGTCGCCGATCGCATCGGAGAACATCGTGCGCATGATCACGTCCATCGCCAGCGACGTCAGCGCGCTTTCGATCGGCCAGTCCGGATCGCGCGCGGGCCACCGCGCGAGCGCATGTCCGGCCGTCGCCGCGATCGACGGCACGAACGTCTGCACCGCCTTCGGCATGAAATTCGGCTGCAACGCCTGCCGCTTGTCGCGCCACGCGTCGCCTTCGGCGATCAGCACGCTATGGCCGTGGACCTCCGCAAACACGCGGACGGCACGCTCCCAGCGCCCGAGCGCATCGTGATGCGTGACCAGGAGTTCGCGCACGAGCGCGGGATCGGTCACGACCACCGCATGCTCGGGCCACATTCGCAAGTGCATGACATCACCGTATTCGCGCTGCCAGCCGGCCAGCGTGCCGAGCAGGTCGCGCGACATCGCGCGCAACAGACCCCAACCCGTCAGGCCGGCAGGCGGCCCCGGCGGCCATACGCCGGGCGGGTGAAGCACGGGCGCCGAAGCCGCGGCGCCCGTATGGAATGGACATGAGGATGTGGATCGCGTGTTCATGGGACGGATTGTCCGCACCGGCATGCCGGCGGTCTTGAACGCAAACGACATCGACACGCGTCGGACCGCTCCCTATACTCCAGCGTCATGTTCCCCGACCCGTCATCGATCCCGCTGTCGTGCCCCGATCCGCTGGCACGCGCCCCTCGCGCGCCGAGCGACGGGCGGTCGCCGCATGGACGGCTGTACCCCGCGCCGGCTGCCCTGCAGGGCGCGGTGGTCGCGATCGTGTTGCACGACACGCGCGGGGTCGCATTGAGCGACACGCAGCGGCTCTCGCATTTTCCGGCCACGCCGCTCGTGTGCGTGTCGTGGTATCGGGATCTCGACATGGGCTTCGTCGAACACGCGTCCGACGGGCCCCGGTGGCGCCCCTTCGGTGCCGCGGCGACGCTGTCGGGCAGCCATTCGGCCCCTACCGTGGCCTGGGCGCCGACGGGCGGACGGATCGGCATGCTCTGCTTCACCGCCGATGCGGCGCGGGCGCTGTTCGGCATCGCGCTGGCGGACATCCACGACCGCGTGCTCGATGCACATGCGTGCCTCGGCCACGACTGGCACCCGCTGCTCGATGCGCTGGTCGGCGCGGACCGCGATGCCGATGCGCTGGCGGCGATCGAACGTCATCTTGCGCCGCGCTGGCAGGCGTTACGGCCCGCGACGACGCTGTCGTCGCTACGCAATGCGGGACGCAGTTGGGTCGAGCGCCTCGCGCTGCAGGCGCGCGAATGGCGGCATACCCACAGCCCGCGCCAGGTCGAGCGGCGTATCAAGACCTACAGCGGCCGATCGCTGCGCGAATGGCACACGCTCGTCAGGACGGAAAGCGCATTCTTCGCGGCGCGCGACCGGTACGAAGCCGGCGCCGCGTTCAACTGGGCCACGCTGGCGCTGGACGAAGGGTTCGCCGACCAGGCGCACCTGAGCCGCGAGGTCAAGCGCATCACCGGTTTCTCGCCGAGCGAATTCACGCAACGCTTCATCGAGGACGAATCGTTCTGGATGTACCGGCTGTGGGTGTGACGCGGCGGCGATCGCGCGTCGGCCGCCGTTGCCGTTGCCGTAGCGGTTCCCGGTTGCCCGATCCAATCCGTGCGGGCACGATGGGCGCGGACCCTCCGCATGCCTGTCGTCCGCTGTCCATCCCGCCCCTCACGTGACTTCACCCATGTCATTACGCGCATTCAGAACGCTCGTCGCCATCGCCCGATACCGGACATTCGCGCGCGCCGGCGAAGCCATCGGCCTCACGCAATCGGCGGTGAGCCTGCAGATCAAGACGCTCGAAAGCGAATACAACGTGCAGTTGTTCGATCGCTCGCGCCGGCAGCCGGTGCTCACCGAGGCCGGCAACATCCTGCTGGCGCAGGCCGAGCAGGTGCTCGCGCTGGTCGACCGGATTCCCGATGCGCTCAGCGACGAGAAGAAGCTGGCCGGCCGCCTGCGGATCGGCGCGATCCAGACCGCGCTGTCCGGGCCGCTGCCCGACGCGCTGCTCGCGCTGCGCGCGGCGCACCCGGGGCTGCGCGTGCACGTGTCGGCCGGGATGTCCGCCGAACTCGCGAACCGCGTCGCGGCCGGCGAACTCGATGCGGCAATCACGACGCGCCCCGTGCGCCCGCATCCGGCGGAACTGACGTGGACCACGCTGTACGAGGATCGCTTCTGGCTGCTCGCGCCGCCCGACCATGCGGAACGCGATGCGGTCACGCTGCTCGATGCGCTGCCGTTCATCCGCTTCGATGCGCAGGCATGGGCCGGCCGCATGATCGCCGCCGAGCTGCGTCGCATCGGCGTGCGCGTGCGCGAGGAGATGGTGCTGGACAGCGCGGAAACGATCGCGCGCATGGTCGCGAGAGGGCTCGGCGCGGCGATCGTCGCGCTCCCCGATTCAACGCTCGCGCGGCTGCCGCCCGTCACGCGCTTGCCGTTCGGGCAGCCGCAGATGGGGCGCGCGGTCGTCCTGCTCGAACACCAGTCGCGTCCGGCCGAACGTTTCGCGCGTGCGCTGGCCGCCGAAGTCACCGCGTCATCGATGAGAATTTCTCATTGAACACCCGATAATTAACCATTATTCCTGTTGCTTGCGCGTGTTAACTTGGCGGTATCGTCACTCCTTCGATTGCGTGTCGCCATGTTGCCCGCCGGATGGATTCCCGCCTCGCTCCGCCGTTTTTCGTGCCTGTCGCTCACGGCGGCCCGCACCGCCTGCGCGGCCAGCAAGGCTCGCGTGAAGGCGCGTCGATGATCGGCCCGGTCCTGCTCGCGCTGGCGCCGGTTGCGCTGCTGGTCGCGTTCGGTCACGGCCTGCGGCGCACGGGCTTCATCGCCGACGCGTTCTGGCCGCAGGCCGAGCGGCTGTGCTACTACGTGCTGCTGCCCGCGCTGTTCGCGGACGGCCTCGCGAACGCGCGGCTGCAATCACTGCCCGTTTTACCGCTCGCGGCGGCGCTGGTCGGTTCGACCGCACTCGCCGCGGCGCTTCTCCTGCTGGTCCGCCGGTTCGTGCGGGTGGACGGCGCCGGCTTCACGTCGGTATTCCAGGGCGCCGTGCGCTTCAACAACTATGTCGGCACCGCGCTCGCGGCCGGCCTGTTCGGCGCACAAGGCATCGCGCTCGCGGCCGTATGCGTCGCGGCGATCGTCCCGACCGTCAACCTGATGTGCGTGCTCGTGTTCGCGCGCTACGGCGACACGCGGCTCGGCGCGGCGGCGCTCGCGCGCCAGATCCTGTCGAATCCGCTCGTCATCGCGTGCGTGCTCGGGATCGCGATGCAGGCCGGCGGCGTCACGTTCCCGGCGGCCGTCGAGCCGGCCGTGCGCGCGCTCGGCGTCGCGTCGATGCCGCTCGGCCTGCTGTGCGTCGGCGCGGCGCTGCAATTCGATGCGGCGCGGGCGTGGCTGCAGCCGGTGTGCGTCGCGTCGGCGTTCAAGTTCATGGCGATGCCGCTCATCACGCTCGCCGCCGGCCGCCTGTTCGGGCTCGGCGATGCCGCGCTGACGGTCGCGCTGCTGTTCCAGGCGCTGCCGACATCGTCGGCGTCCTACATCATGGCGCGCCAGCTCGGCGGCGACGCGCCGCTGATGGCCGGCATCACCGCGTTCCAGACGGTCGCCGCGGCGTTCGCGATGCCGGTCGTGCTGACCGCGCTCGCGTCGGCGCCCGTGTTTCGCTGACGACGCAGCGCCGCTCCCATTCCCCTGAATCCGGCCTGCCAGCCGGCCATCGCGCGATTCGGCATCGTCTGCCGCGCGCGGTCGCTCACGCGTTGCCGCAGGCGCTCACCGAGATACTCCGTCACATGAACGCTCCCGCCCCGCCCGCCGCCCTCGTCGCCACCCGGCCGCACGCGGCCATCTATGTGAAGCTCACGCTCGTCTCGCTGTTCTGGGGCGGTACGTTCATCGCGGGCCGGATCCTCGCCGCGACGATGTCCGCGACCGCCGCGGCCACCGGCCGCTTCGCGATCGCCGCGCTGCTGCTGGTCGTGCTGACGTGGAAGATCGAAGGCGGGCTGCCGAAGCTGAGCGGCCGCCAGATCCTGACGACCTTCGGGCTCGGCGCGACCGGCATCTTCCTGTACAACGTGTGCTTTTTCGCGGCACTGGCGCGGATGCCGGCGGGGCGCACCGCGCTGTTCGTCGCGCTGAACCCGGTGGCCACCGCCGTGCTGCTGTCGATCGTCGTGCGCGGGGAGCGCCTGTCGCTGTCGCGCTGGGCCGGCATCGCCGTCGCGCTGTTCGGCGCGCTGGTCGTGATCAGCCGCGGCGACTTGCTGCGGGTGCTGACCGATCTCGGCAACACGTTCGGCGCAGGCGAACGCTTCATGCTGTGCGCGGTGCTGAGCTGGGCAGCCTATACCGTGATCGGCCGGCGCGCGCTCGACGGGCTGTCGCCGCTCGCGGCCACGGCGTATGCGGCGCTGTGGGGCCTCGCGCTGCTGATCGTCGCGCACCTGTTCGGCTCGCCCGCCGGCAGCGGTACGCCGCTGACGTGGCAGGCCGTCGCGTCGATGCTTTATCTCGGCGCGATCGGCACGGTGGTCGCGTTCGTCTGGTATTCGCAGGGCATCCGCGAACTCGGGCCGGCCCGCGCGGCCGTGTTCACCAACCTGGTGCCCGTGTTCGGCGTGCTGCCGTCGGTCGCGCTGCTCGGCGAGCCGTTGTCGCCGTCGATGCTGGCCGGCGGTGCGCTCGTGATCGCGGGCGTCGCGTTGACCAATCGTGCGAGGCGCTGACGCATTGGCGTGCGTACCTCGCGCCTAAGGGGACGGATGCAAATTCCGGAGCCGGAGCATGACGGCCGTAGTGTAACGCCCACGCGCGGCCGATGCGCCCCCCGATGTTCTCGCAGCCCCGCCAAAAACCGCCTATCGTGAATGGAGCGCCCCGTTCATCGCCACTCGACCCTGCGTCGCTCGCACCGGCGGTAACGGCACCGCGTTCCGGCACCATTCATCGCGATCCTGGCGCACGCTCGCCCGTGCACGATCGCGGCCGCCCACCGGATTACAGGAGGCCCTCATGAAAGCCGCGCTGCTCGTCAGCTCCGCCCTGCTCGCCATTGCATCCGCTTCGGCGTCGGCCCAAGGCTCGATCACGAAAGTCGAAAACGGCGCGCTCGTCGCCGCAAACGGGATGACCGTCTACACATTCGACCAGGACAAGCCCAACGCCGGCACCAGCGCCTGCACCGGCCAATGCGAATCCTTCTGGCCGCCCTACAAGGCCAGCGCGACCGATGTCCCGGTCGGCCCCTACACGATCATCAAGCGCGATGACGGCAGCCCGCAATGGGCGTACAAGGGCAAGCCGCTGTACTTCTTCTCGAAGGACATGAAACAGGGCGACCGCAACGGCGACAACTTCAAGAACATGTGGCACGTGGTGGCGCCGTAAGCATTCTGCTGCCTTCCGCCCCCTCCGCGCGGACATGAAAAAGCCCGCTCCGATCGTCGATCGAAGCGGGCCTTTGCCCGTCATGCCGGCTGCGTGCAGCCGGCATGCGCGTCAGCGGTTCGACGGGAAGCTGAACACCGTCCCTTCGCGCACGCCGGCCGACGGCCAGCGCTGCGTGATCGTCTTGCGCTTCGTGTAGAAGCGCACGGCGTCCGGGCCGTACGCGTGCAGATCGCCGAACAGCGAACGCTTCCAGCCACCGAACGAGTGGTACGCAACCGGTACCGGCAGCGGCACGTTGATGCCGACCATGCCGATCTGGATGTTGTCGCTGAAGTAGCGTGCGGCCTCGCCGTCGCGCGTGAACAGGCACGTGCCGTTGCCGTACTCGTGCGCGTCGATCAGCGCCATCGCCTCGTCGAGCGACTTCAGGCGGATCACGCCGAGCACGGGCCCGAAGATCTCGTGCTGGTAGATCGGCATGCCGGGCTTCACGTTGTCGAACAGGCACGGACCGAGGTAGTAACCGCCGTCGTGACCGTCGACCTTCACGCTGCGGCCGTCGACGACGAGCGTCGCGCCCGCTTCCACGCCTGCTTCGACGAAGCCCGTCACCTTCTCGAAATGCTGCTGCGTGACGAGCGGGCCCATGTCGACGCCCGCGCCGTTGCCCGGGCCGACCTTCATCTTCTCGATCTCGGCCTTCAGGCCCGCGACGACCTGGTCGCCCGTCTCGTCGCCGATCGCGACGACCAGCGGAATCGCCATGCAGCGCTCGCCGCACGAACCGTACGCGGCGCCCATCAGCGCGTTCACCGCGTTGCCGATGTCGGCGTCCGGCATCACGACCGCGAAGTTCTTCGCGCCGCCGAGCGCCTGCACGCGCTTGCCGTGCGCGCAGCCGGTCGAGTAAATGTATTCGGCGATCGGCGTCGAGCCGACGAAGCTCACCGCCTTCACGCGCGAGTCGGTCAGCAGCGTGTCGACCGCTTCCTTGTCGCCGTTCACGACGTTCAGCACGCCCGGCGGCAGGCCGGCTTCGAGCGCGAGCTCGGCCATGCGCAACGTCGACGACGGCGTACGCTCCGACGGCTTCAGCACGAACGTGTTGCCGCATGCGACGGCCATCGGCCACATCCACAGCGGCACCATCACCGGGAAGTTGAACGGCGTGATGCCGGCCGCGACGCCGAGCGCCTGGAACTCGCTCCACGAATCGATCGCGGGGCCGACGTTCTTGCTGTGCTCGCCCTTCAGCAGCTCGGGCACGTAGGTCGCATATTCGACGTTCTCGATCCCGCGCTGCAGCTCGCCCATCGCATCGGCGAGCACCTTGCCGTGCTCGGCCGTGATCAGCGCGCACAGCTCGTCGGCGTGTTCCTCGAGCAGCGTCTTGAAGCGGCTCATCACGCGGGCGCGCTTCAGCGGCGGCGTGTTGCGCCAGGCCGGGAACGCGGCCTGCGCGGACGCGATCGCGGCTTCGACGGTCAGCTTGTCGGCGAGCGCGACGCTCTTGTGCGATTCGCCGGTGGCCGGGTCGAACACCGGCTGGACGCGGCTGCCGCCGTCGACGCGCTTGCCGTCGATCAGGTGGCCGACGGTGGAGGTTACGTTGCTGTCGTGTTTCATCTCGTTCAGGCTCTTTCGTGAATTCGGTTATCGCTCAGGGCAAGCCGCGGCTCAGTCCACTTCGTTCAGTGCGTCGGACAGCGCGTTGACGAGGTTGTCGATCTCGCGCTTCTCCGAGATGAACGGGGGCGCCAGCTGGATCGTGTCGCCGCCGTAGCGCACGTAGAAACCCTTCGCCCAGCAGCGCATCGCGATCTCGTACGGGCGCCGTGCCGGCTCGCCCGGCAGCGCCGCGATCGTCAGGCCGGCTGCCAGCCCGTAGTTGCGGATGTCGGTGATGTGGCGCTGGCCCTTCAGCCCATGCACCGCGGCTTCGAAATGCGGCGCGAGATCGCGCACGCGGGCCACCGCGTCCTCCTTCACCAGCAGGTCGAGCGCCGCGACGCCGGCCGCGCAGGCCACCGGGTGCGCCGAATACGTGTAGCCGTGCGGGAACTCGAGCATGTACTCGGGGCCGCCCGCGGCCATGAACGTGTCGTAGATTTCCTTCGTCGCGATCACGCCGCCGAGCGGCTGCACGCCGTTCGTGACCTGCTTCGCGAAGTTCAGGATGTCCGGCACCACGCCGAACGCATCGGCACCCGTCATCGCGCCGGCCCGGCCGAAGCCCGTGATGACTTCGTCGAAAATCAGCAGGATGTCGTGCGCGGTACAGATGTCGCGCAGCCGCTTCAGGTAGCCCTTCGGCGGCACGACCACGCCCGCCGAACCGGAGAACGGCTCGACGATCACGGCCGCGATGTTCGATGCATCGTGCAGCGCGATCAGCTCGAGCAGGCGGTCGGCCAGCTCGGCGCCGTGCTCGGGCATCCCGCGCGAGAACTTGTTTTCAGCCAGTTGCGTGTGCGGCAGGAAGTCGGCATCGAGGCCCTGGCCGAACAGCTTGCGGTTCGGCCCGATCCCGCCGACCGAGATACCGCCGAAGTTCACGCCGTGATAGCCCTTCTCGCGGCCGATCAGGCGCGTCTTCGTGCCCTTGCCCTTCGCGCGCCAGTAAGCGCGGGCCAGCTTCAGCGACGTATCGGCCGCTTCCGAACCCGAACCCGTGAAGAACACGTAGTCGAGGCCGGCCGGCGTCAGGTCCTTGATCTTGTTCGCGAGCTCGAACGATTTCGGATGGCCGAACTGGAACGCCGGCGCGTAGTCCAGCTGCGCGACCTGGCGGCTCACGGCTTCGACGATTTCCGTGCGGCCATGACCGAGGCCCGTGCACCAGAGACCCGACAGGCCGTCGAAGATCTTGCGGCCTTCGGCGTCCGTGTAATACGCGCCCTTGCCCGACACGATCATGCGCGGATCGGCCTTGAACTGGCGGTTGGCGGTGAACGGCATCCAGTGCGCGTCGAGCCACGCGGCGTCGGTGCGGAGGTTGGTTTCGTCCTGCTGGGCGGTGGTGATGTCGGTCATGTCGGTCGGCGCGTGGCGCCCCTCCTCCTTATGTTGATATTGCGCATTGTCGGGAGGCCAATTAGTCTTTTGAATATCGCAATATCAATGTTCACTTGCGCATTTATGCAAGCAAAGAAACCGAAGAGTCGCGCGCTGCTCGGGCAGCTCAGCGACATGGATCTCCGCCTGCTGCGGGTCTTCAAGGGCGTCGTGCAGTGCGGCGGGATGGCCGCGGCCGAACTGGAACTGAATATCGGCATCTCGACGATCAGCCGGCACGTGAAGGATCTGGAAACGCGCCTCGGCCTCGTGCTCTGCCGGCGCGGCCGCGCGGGCTTCACGCTGACGCCCGAGGGCCAGACGGTGTACGAGGAGACGTTGCGGCTGCTCGCGTCGATGGAAGCATTTCGCAGCAGGATCGACGGCATTCACGACCGGATGGGCGGCGAACTGCACATCGCGGTATTCGACAAGACGGCCACCAACGCGAACGCGCGGCTCGGCGACGCGATCCGCCAGTTCGCCGACGAAGCGCCCGACGTCGCGCTGAACCTGCATGTCGCGTCGATCAACGAGGTCGAGCGCGGGATCATCGATGGCAGCTATCAGGTCGGGATCATTCCCGCGCACCGCAACTCGGGCAGCCTCGTGTATTCGGAGCTGTTCGACGAACGGATGCTGCTCTACTGCGGCCGCCAGCATCCGCTCTACGATGCGCCGCACGGCAAGCTCACGTGGACGACGATCGGCAACCATGCGTTCGCGGGCCTCGGCTTCCATTCGCCGAATATGGAGCTGAGCCACCGCGCGAAGCTCACGCGCAGCGCGACCGCATCGGACCAGGAGTCGATCGCGACGCTGATCCTGTCCGGCCGCTATCTCGGCTTCCTCCCCGACCATTACGCGGAAAGCTTCGAGAACAAGGGGCTGATGCAGCCGATCGCGCCGCACCGGTTCAATTACCGGTGCCGGTTCGTGAGCCTGCTGCGGCGCTCGCCGCGGCCGTCGCGGGCGGCGCTGCTGTTTCAGTCGTGTCTCGAAGCCGCGCATGCGGCGGCGCGGCCGGCGGTGTAACGACCTTCGTGGCTGAGTGGCTGAGTGGCTGAACGGCTGAACGGCTGAACGGCTGAACGGTCGGGTAGCCTACGTCGGTTTCACTGCAGGTCAAGCGCCGTCGCCCGTGCCCGCCTGCGCACGCATCCGCTTCATGAAATGCGTCGCGACGAGCGCCGCGGCAAAACCGGACATCGCACCGACACCGAGCGCCCAGCGCGGGCCGAGATGATTCGCGACCCAGCCGGCCACCGGCGCGCCGATCGGCGTGCCGCCGAGCGCCACCGCGAGACGCAGCGCCATCACGCGGCCACGCATCGCCGGCTCGGTCGACAGTTGCACCAGGCTGTTGGTCGAGTTCATGAAGGTGATCGCGGCGATCCCGGTCAGCACCAGCGCAGCGCCGAACAGCCAGTAGCCCGGCGCCAGCGCGGCCAGCGTGCAGCCGAGCCCGAACAGCGCCGCGCCGATCCACAGATGCCGGAAGCGCGGCCGGTCGCGGCGCGCCGCGAGCAGCGCACCGGTAATCGTGCCGACGGCCATCATCGACGACAGCACGCCGAAGCCGCGCGCGTCGACGTGAAACACACTGGCCGCCATCGTCGAGATGAACAGCTGGAAATTGAGCCCGAACGTGCCGATCAGGAACAGCATCACGAGGATCGCCTTCAAGTCCGGGCGCTGCCACACGTAGCGGAACCCGTCGAGCAGGCTCCCGCGCGAACGGTCGGCCCGCGCATGCGCGCGCAGCTCGTCGGCACGCAGCATCGACAGCGATGCCAGCACCGCGACGAAGCTGAGCCCGTTGAGCAGGAACGCCCAGCCGGTGCCGACCGACGCGATGATGAAGCCGGCCGCCGCCGGCCCGATCATCCGCGCCGCGTTGAACGACGTCGAGTTGAGCGCGACGGCGTTCGCCAGCTCCCGATCGGCGACCAGCTCGGCAACGAACGTCTGCCGCACCGGCGCATCGAACGCCGACGCACAGCCGAACAGGAACGCGAACAGATACACGTGCCACAGCTGCGCGACGCCGGTCACCGTCAGCAGCCCCAGCAAGAGCGCGAGGCCGCCCATCAGCGCCTGCGTCGCCATCAGCAGCTTGCGCTGGTCGAAACGGTCGGCCGCATAACCCGTCCACGGCAGCAGCAAAAGCTGCGGGCCGAACTGCAGCGACATCACGATACCGACGGCCGACGCGTCGTGATGCGTGAGCTGCGTGAGGACGAGCCAGTCCTGCGCGGTGCGCTGGATCCACGTACCAATGTTCGACACCAGCGAGCCGATCGCCCACACGCGATAGTTGAAGCTGCGAAGCGAGCGGAAGACGCCCGCCGCCGGCACGCTCATGGCCGCTCCCGGTCGGGCTCGTTGCCGCCGTGCAGCTCGCCGAAGCGCCGCGCAAGGAACAGGCCGAGCGCGAGGATGCCGAGGCCGAACGCCGCTGCGTCTGCTGTCAGCCGGAGGTCGAAATCGCCGACGCGGCACACCAGCACGTAGGCAATCACGAGGTTCGCGACGCCCCACACGACATTCACGGTGGACGACGACAACCCGCGCCCGGGCGGATTCGCGAACGGGGTCTGGAACGGCTCGCCGCGCAATCCGCTGACGAGATGCGGCACGACGTTCGCGAGAAACGCGCCGCCGAAGAAATACGACACGAGATGCGGGAGGTTCATGGTCGGGTTGTCCTTTCGGCGAGCGGAGCGAGGCGGTTTACGGACGCGCCGGCTCCTGGAATTCGGCGAGCCGCTGCAGCAGTTTCACGGCCGACGCGAGCTCGGCCTGCTCGGCCTCCGACAGCTGCGCATGCAGCGCGCGGAACAGCCAGTCGTCCTTGGCCGCGCGGTTGGCCTGCAGCACCTTGCGGAAACCGGGCGTGAGCGCGATCAGCGTCTGCCGGCCGTCGGTGGGATCGGGCTCGCCGCTGACAGCGCCCAGCGTTTCGAGCGTCGCGACCGTCACGCGCATCGACTGCGGCCGCACGCTTTCGGCGCGCGCGAGCGCCGACACGGTCGCGGGGCCGTCGCGGTCGAGCCGCAACAGCACCGATTTCTGCGATGACGTGAGGTCGTTCGGGTGGATCTGCTCCCGCATCCGCCGCATCAGCTTGCCGACCGAGATGCGAAGTTCGCCGGCAAGGCCGGCCAGCGGGAGCGCTTCGGAGGGAGGCAATGGCGTCTTCATGAATTCAAGATATCAGATATACAGCAAAACTGTACAGTTTAACTGCATATTTCAGGCTGTAAGGAGCGCGTCGTCGCGTGCGCTCGAACCGATGCGAAATGTCCCGTTCGGCGGCGCGAGCCGGCTCTGCGATAATGCGGGCTCCCCATTTCCGCTCCGCCGCCCGCCATGACGCAGCCGTCCGCCCCGCTCTCCACCGACCTGCCGCCGATCTCGTGCCTGCCCGGCGACGCGCTGCCGTGGCTGCCGATGAGCGCCGACCTGCCAGGCCTGGCGATCAAGTATCTGCACATCAATGCGGCCGAGGACACGCTGACCGCGCTGCTGAAGATGCCGGCCGGCGGCACGCTGCCGCGCCACCGTCATGAAGGCGAGGTGTTCGTCCATACGTTGCAGGGGGCGTGGCGCTACCGCGAATACGACTGGGTGGCGCACGCCGGCTCGACGGTGCTCGAACCGGCCGGCTCGGTGCATACGCCGGAAACGCTCGGCGCGCCGGGTGAGGACGTGATCACGCTCAACGTGATGCGCGGCGATCTCGTGCTGCTCGACGACGACGGCCGCGAGACCGCGCGCGAGAATTGCCGCGTCGCGCTGCTGCGCCAGCGCAAGCATGCGCGTACGGCGCCGGACGACGCCGCGCCGTTCGTCACGCGGTAACGCAGGCGCCACCGTCGCGTCACGATCCGCGTGGCGCTCGCGCCCCCTGTCGACCGGATGGCCGCCGGTGCGCTGCGCCGGGCGACCCGGTCGTTATCGAAAGCGCCGGAAAAATGTCCGGATATCGTCGGCCAGCCGGTCCGGCTCTTCCATCGCCGCGAAATGGCCGCCGCTCGGCATGTCGGTCCATTGCACCACGTCGAACACGCGTTCGAGCCAGCTGCGCGGCGGACGGCTGATTTCCTTCGGAAAGCGCGCGAACGCGACGGGCACCGTCACGCGTTGCCCGGCCGCGAAGCGCAGGGGCTGCAGCCGGTTTTCCCAATACATCTGCATGGATGAGCCGATGCAGCCGGTGAACCAGTAGAGCGAGATGCCGGTCAGCAGCGTATCGTGCGAAAACCGCCGTGCGACGTCGCCGTCGCAATCGCTCCATGCGCGGAATTTCTCGGCGATCCACGCGGCCAGTCCGGCCGGCGAATCGTTGAGCGCGACGGCCAGCGTCTGCGGCTTCGTCATGTGCATATGCGCGTATCCGCCTTCCAGCGCGGCCCACTCGCCGCGCTGCGTCACGAAGGCCCGTTCGTCGTCGGTCAGCGGCACCGCCGCGTCGGCTGGAGGTTCGTAACTGCCGGGCAGGTAGTTCAGATGGATGCCGTCTACCCGGTCGGCATGCCGCGCGCCGAGCGCGATCGACACGGCCGCGCCGAGATCGCCGCCTTGTGCGCCGAAGCGTCGATATCCGAGGCCGGACATCAACGCCGCCCAGCAGTCGGCGACCTGCCATGCCGACATGCCGGGTGCCGTTGGCGCGGGCGAGAACAGGAAGCCGGGCAGCGACGGTACGACGACATCGAATGCGTCGTCAGGATCGCCGCCGAATGCCGCCGGATCGCAGAGGCGATCGATCAGCGCGTCGAATTCGAACACGGAGCCCGGCCAGCCGTGCGTGATGACGAGCGGATAAGGTTTCGGTCCCGCCCCACGCCGATGGATGAAATGCACACGCTGTCCGCCTGCGTCCGCGACGAACTGCGGCAACCGGTTCAGCGCACGCTCCACCGCACGCCAGTCGAAGCGCTCGGCCCAGTACTCGGTCAGTTCGCTCAGCCACGCGCCGTCCACACCCTGCTGCCACGGCTCGGCGGGCGTGAGCATCGGCGGGCGACGGGCACGCAGGCGCCGACGCAGGTCATCCAGCGCGTGATCGGGTATCGCAATGTCGAACGGCTCGGCGTGCATGGTGTCTCCTCACGAAGCGTGCCGGAGATTCTGCGCGATTTTTCCGACGCACGCTGGCGTCTCGCGCCTGCGGGCATCAGCCCGCTTCCCGCTCGTCCATACGCGCGTCCCGCCGCATCGCCTGCGGCGGGACGCCGAACCCGCGCACGAACGCCTCGCGCATGTGCCGGCGGTCGCGAAAGCCGTTTTCCTTCGCGATCACGTCGAGCGAATGGCGGCTCTGCTCGATCATCAGTCGCGCCCCCTCCAGCCGCAGCCGCTCGATCGCCTTCGCCGGCGACTGCCCCGTTTCGAGCGTGAACACGCGGCTGAACTGGCGCGGGCTCAGGTGGACGGCTTCGGCAAGATCCTCGACGGTCAGTGCGCGACCGAGATTCTGCCGCGCGTAGTTCAGCGCGTTCTGGATCCGGTCGGATTTCGGCGCGAGCTCCAGCATTTCCGAATGCTGCGACTGGCCGCCGGCGCGCCGCTGGTGCATCACGAGCTTGTGCGCGACCGACCGGGCGGCATCGGCGCCGAGATCCTTTTCCACCATTGCAAGCGCGAGGTCGAGGCCGGCCGTCATCCCGGCCGACGTCCAGATCGGGCCGTCGACGATGTAGATCCGGTCGTCCTCGACGCGTATCTCCGGATAGCACCGCTGCATGTCGCGGCCGAACGCCCAGTGCGTCGTCGCGCGGCGCTGTGCCAGCAACCCGGCTTCGGCCAGCACGAACGCGCCCGTGCAGATGCCGGCGATCCGCCGCGCGCGAGCGTTGGTGCGGCGCAGAAACGTGACGACGCCGGCCGGCGCCGGCGAAGCGAGCGGATCGTTGACGCCCGCGACGATCCACGTATCGACGGCGATCCGCCCGCGCAGCGCGTGCGTGGCGACCGGCAGCCCGAGCGACGAGCGCACGTCGCCGCCGTCAACCGAATAGTTGGCCATCTCGTAGAACGGCTCGCTCATGCCCATGTTCGCGTACTCGAACACCGATTGCGCGGCGAGCGCCATGATCTGGAAGCCGTCGCTGATCAGAAAGCCGATGCGGTGCATGTGGGTTCTCCCGTCCCGGGCGAGTAGGCCACCCGATGTCCTGAATCATACCCATCTACGTCATTTGTGTCGCAGCGATTCGAGACCAGAATGGCTTCACGCCATCCGGCCATTTCCATCGAAACGGAGCACATCATGACGCAAGCACATCGCGGTACCGCCCTCATTACCGGCGCCTCGTCGGGCATCGGCGCCGTCTACGCGGACCGCCTCGCGCGCCGCGGCTACGACCTGATCCTGGTCGCGCGCAACCGCGACCGGCTAGCCGCCCTCGCCGACCGCATCACGAACGACACGCAGCGCAGCGTCGAGATCATCGACGCCGACCTCAACGACCGCGCCGCACTCGCCGCCGTCGAGGCGAAGCTGAAGCAGGATGCGAGCATCACGCTGCTCGTGAACAACGCGGGCATCGGCACGCACGCACCGCTGCTCGACAGCGACGTCGATGCGATGACGCGAATGATCGACCTCAACGTGACCGCGCTCACCCGCCTCACCTATGCGGCGGTGCCCGGTTTCGTCGCCCGCGGCAACGGCGCGGTGATCAACATTTCGTCGATCGTCGCGATCTCGCCGGAAACGCTGAACGGCGTGTACGGCGGCAGCAAGGCGTTCGTGCTCGCGTTCAGCCAGTCGCTGCATCACGAACTCGCCGACAAGGGCCTGCAGGTGCAGGCCGTGCTGCCCGGCGCGACCGCCACCGATTTCTGGCAGACGGGCGGCCTGCCGCTCGAGCACCTGCCGAAGGAAATCGTGATGTCGGCGACCGACATGGTCGACGCGGCGCTGGTCGGCTTCGATCGCGGCGAACTCGTGACGATTCCGTCGCTGCACGCGGGTGACGAATGGACCGCGTACGAGGCCGCGCGCCGCACGATGGCGCCGCACCTGTCGGCCGACACGCCCGCGCCGCGCTATTCGACGGCAGGCTGAGCACGCGACATCCCGCAGGTCGAAAGCAACCGGCACGTCGAATCCCGGGAGGTGCTGCGGAACACGGTGGTACGTGGCAAATCGCCCGTCATCATCCGAAGTTCCGCGGCACGTTTCCGGGCATCTGCGGATTGATGAATTCGACTGCGGGAACGCACACCGGATTGTTTCCCGATCTGCCTGGCGTCCCGCTGCCCCGTTGCTCGACATATTCGGGACGGATCGTGTAGGCTGGCGCCCCTGCCCCTACACATCCCGACTCGCCATGGACAATGCCAAACGAACCGCGCGCATCGCGTCAGGTCTTCTCGTCGTCGCGCTCATCGAGCTGCTGGCGCTTCTGTTCGGCTACGGGTTCGCCAGTTCGATGGACGATCCGTACATGGGCGTTCGCGTGCTCATCACCGCGCTCTTCTGGGCGGCAGGCCTGTCGGTCATCGGGGTCATTGCGGCGATCGCGTGCCTGTCGATCGACCAGCAGGCGCGCGGCGGCACGATTTACTGGGCGCTGGCGCTGCACGGCCTGATCGTCCTGCCCGGGCTGTTTCTGACCTTCCACTGAACCGCACCGCCGCCGCCCGCGTCACGCCGATTCCGCACGCGGCACCGCCCGCACACCCAGCAGCATCGCGACCGCGCACGCGGCCAGCAGCGCCGCGATCATCAGCATCGCCGGGTCCATGCTGCCGGTTCGGGTGCGGATCAGCCCGACGAGCCACGGCGTGATCATGCCGCTCGACACGCCGATGCTGCTGATCAGCGCGATCCCGCCGGCCGCGCCCGCGCCGGAGAAATACGCGGACGGCACGGCCCAGAACACCGGATGCGCGGCGAAGATCAGCGTCGCCGCGACCGACAGCAGCGCCATCATCGCGACGATGCTCGACAGGTGCAGCGTCAGCAGCGCGAGCGCCACCGCACCGCCGAACGCGCATGCCGCGAAGTGCCAGCGCCGTTCGCGCTTGCGATCGGAGCGCCGCGCGATCGCGATCAGGCCCGCCGCACCGATCGCGTTCGGCACGACCGACAACAGGCTGATCTGCACGACATCGTGAATGCCGAATTCGCGGATCATCAGCGGCATCCAGAACAGCAGCATCAGGAGCGCGGTGGTCAGCGAGAAATAGATGAACGCGAACAGGTACGTGCGCGGTTCGGCCAGCACCTGCCGCAGCGAATGCGGCGCCGGCGTATCGGCACCGGCGCGGTCGGCGGCCAGGTCGGCCGCGAGCCGCTGGCGGTCGGTGTCGGACAGCCAGCTCGCCTGCTCGGGACGATCGCACAGCCAGAACCAGGCAACCACGCCGAGCAGGATCGCGGGCGCGCCCTCGATCGCGAACATCCATTGCCAGCCGTGCAGCCCGAGCACGCCCGACATCCCGCGCATCAGCCAGCCCGACAGCAGCCCGCCGACCATCCCCGCCACGGCGACGCCCGCGTAGAAGATCGACAGCACCGACGCGCGCCGGCGTGCCGGATACCAGTACGTCAGGTAGAACACCACGCCCGGAAAGAACCCGGCCTCGAACAGCCCGAGCAGGAAACGCAGCACGTAGAAATGCCTTGCACTGTCGACGGTGATCATCGCGACCGACACCGCGCCCCACAGGAACATGATCCGCGCGAACGTGCGGCGCGCGCCGAAGCGGCGCAGCAGCGCGTTGCTCGGCACTTCGAACAATACATAGCCGACGAAGAACAGCACCGCGCCGAGGCTGTACATCGCGTCGATCAGGCCGAGGTCCTGCCGCATCTGCAACTGCGCGAAGCCGATGTTGCTGCGATCGAGGATCGACACGACGTAGCAGATGAACAGGAACGGCACGATCCGCGCGCCGATGCGGCGGTACAGCGCGTCGTCGTCCGTTGAGGCGATACCGGACGCGACGGCACGCGCGGCGTCCGCTTGAACAGGAGCTGACATCGATCGTCTCCTCGATGGATTCGGATACGGGGCTCACACGTCGTGCCGGTCGCCGCCGCCCGCGAGCGGCGGCCGGACGTTACTCGCTCAGCCGCGCCGCGCGCCTTCGCCCTTCACACCGACCATCAGCGCGACGCCGCTCGCCACCAGCAGCGCGGCCAGCAGATACACGGCGAGATCCATGCTGCCGGTGCGCGTGCGGATCATCCCGATCACCCACGGGCTGACGATCCCGCTCGTGATCCCGATGCTGCTGATCAGCGCGATCCCGGCCGCGGCGGCGTTGCCCGACAGGTAGCGGGTCGGCACGGTCCAGAAGATCGGCAGCGCGGCGAAGATCAGCGTCGCCGCGACCGACAGGCACGCGAGCATCGCCGCGAAGCTGTGCAGATGAAGCGTCAGCGCCGCGAGCGCGAGCCCGCCGCCGATCGTGCAGCACGCGAAGTGCTTGCGGCGCTCGCCGGTGCGGTCCGAACGGCGCGCGATCAGGATCAGCCCCACCGCGCCGACCGCGTTCGGCACGACCGTGTACAGGCTCACCGCCACGACGTCGGTCACGCCGAAGTCGCGGATCATCAGCGGCATCCAGAAGTTGAGCGTCAGCGACGCGCAGGTCAGCGAGAAATAGATGAACGCGAACAGGTACACGCGCGGGTTCGCAAGCGCGGCCACGAGGCTGCGCCCGTCGTGCGCGTGGCCGTGGCCGCGGCCGTCGGCGCACAGCGCGGCGACCCGCGCCTTTTCATCCGGCGTGAGCCAGGTGGCGTCCTGCGGCCGGTCGACCAGCAACGTGAACGCGGCGAACGCGAGCAGGATCGCCGGCGCACCTTCGATCGCGAACATCCACTGCCAGCCGTGCAGCCCGAGCACGCCGCTCATGTCGCGCATGATCCAGCCCGACATCAGGCCGCCGAGCACGCCGGCCACCGCGACGCCCGCGAAGAACACCGAGATCGCGGCCGCGCGCCGGTTCGCGGGGAACCAGTAGGTCAGGTACAGCACGATGCCGGGAAAGAAGCCCGCTTCGAACACGCCGAGCAGGAAGCGCAGCACGTAGAAATGCGACGGCTGCGACACGAACATCATCCCGGTCGACGCGATGCCCCACAGCAGCATGATCCGCGTGAAGGTGCGGCGCGCGCCGAAACGCGCGAGCAGCAGGTTGCTCGGCACTTCGCAGAACACGTAGCCGACGTAGAACACCGCGGCGCCGAGGCCGTACATCGCGTCGCTGAAGCCGAGATCGTGCTTCATCTGCAACTGCGCGAAGCCGATGTTGATCCGGTCGAGAAACGAGATGACGTAGCAGAGGAACAGGAACGGCACGATTCGCCAGGCGATCTTGCGGAACAGCAGCGCATCGTCCGTGGCGGCGGAAGCCGAAGCGCTCGCGTGCGCGAGCGTCGCTTCGGCGGGAAGCGATCGAGGCATGTCTCTCTCCAAACAGGCGGCGCGATTCGAGCGCGCAGCCGTCTCCCAGGGCGTACGTGCGCCCTGCATTCTTGTGAGATCGGATACGGCGGACGGAAAGCCGGCACGAAGCCGTGGCCAGTCGCCGCTTCAGAAAAAAGGCGGAGCGCCCTGTCGGACACCCCGCCTGTGCAAGCCGCTCAGTCCTGCAGCGCGGCCCACATTTCCTTGTCGCGCTGCGCGGTCCAGATGCGCGGATGCGTGATGCCGCTCGCTTCGTCGAACGCACGCGACACGTCGAACGGCAAGCAGTGCTCGTAGATGAACACGTGGCCGAACTTCGGATCCATCGCCTCACGCGTGAGCGCCATCGACGCCTTCAGGTCGAGCTTCTGCTCGACGGCCTTGCGGCCCTGGGCGAGCAGCGTCGTGACGAAATCCTTCGTGTAGTCGAGGCCCTTGTTCACGTCGGCCGGGTTCAGCAGCGCGGGGCCGCGGCCCGGCACGAGCTTCTCGGCGCCGAGCGCGCGCAGCGCTTCGAGCGTGGCCGGCCATTGTTCGAGCTGTGCATCGCCGCAGTAGCACGCGGCGTCGTATTCGACGAGGTCGCCCGAGAACAGCACCTTCTGCGACGGAATCCAGACGATCGTGTCGCCCTTCGTGTGGCCCGAACCGACGTGCATGATCTTCACTTCGAGCTTGCCGAGGAACAGCGTGATCTCGCGCTCGAACACGAGCGTCGGCCAGGTCAGGCCAGGCACCGTCTCGACCCCGGCGAACAGGCGCGGGAAGCGTTCGATCTCCGACTTCATGTCGGCCTCGCCGCGCTCGACGATCATCTCGTACGTGCCGCGGCTCGCGATCACGTGCTGCGCGCCTTCGTCGAAATACGCGGACGCGCCGAGCACGCGCACCGCATGGTAGTGCGACAGCACCACGTGCTTGATCGGCTTGTCGGTCACGCTGCGGATCTTCGCGATCAGGTCCTGGGCCATCGCGGGCGTCGCGGTCGTGTCGACGATCAGCACGCTGTCGTCTCCGATGATCACGCCCGAGTTCGGGTCGCCTTCGGCGGTGTACGCGTATGCGTTCTCGGACAGCTTCGTCCAGGTGACTTTCTTCTCTTCCAGATCGGCTTGGGAGGCGAATGCTTTGGCCATGTTGCGTTCCGTGGCTGCGAGCCATGTGTTGAGGGGGTGTGAGCGGATCATCTTCCCGCGCCGAATATTTGTCAATGACAAAGTCGCTTGCTATTGTCTAATACGGGTAAACCTGCGGGCTGGCGCGATAAATGGCGTCGGATACCATGCGGGGTTTCGTCAACGGAAGAATCATCGCGTGCAGAACCACGAAGTCAGCGCAGACGACGCGCCGCCGAAGGCGCAGCGCGGGATCCAGAGTGTCGAGGTCGGCGGCCGGCTGCTCGACGCGCTCGCGCGCCGGCGCAAGCCGCTCGGCCTGTCCGAGCTGGCCGCGGCGGCCGACCTGTCGACCGCGCAGGCGCACACCTATCTCGTCAGCCTGACGCGGCTCGCGCTCGTGAAACGCGATGCGCTCACCGGTAACTACGAGCCGGGCCCGTTGTCGCTGCGGCTCGGGCTGATGTCGATCGAGCGCCAGCCGGCCTATCGCGCGGCGCTGCCGCACGCGGCGCGGCTCGCGGAAGCGGTCGGCCTGAGCGTCGCGCTGTCGGTGCCGGGCGTGCTCGGGCCGACGATCGTGCGCATCGAGCACGGCGGCTATCCGCTGCACGTGAACCTGCACGTGGGCTCGGTAATGTCGCTCAACACGACCGCCACCGGCCGCGTGTTCCGCGCGTTCGGCGATCCCGCCCAACTCGACGCGATGGCGGCCAGCCAGGCCGGCGCGGGCGCCACGCTCGCGGGCGCCGAACAACCCGTGCCGGACGCCGGCGTGCCGCAGGCGGAACTCGAAGCGATCCGCGCACGCGGTATCGAGCGCGGCGTCGATCTGCCGAGCCCCGGCGTCAGCGCGATGTGCGTGCCGGTGTTCGACGCGCAGGGCAAGCTGCAGCTCGCGTTGACGGTGATCGGTTCGACGGGATCGATCGACGTCGACTGGGACGGCCCGATCGCGGCGGCATTGCGCGACGCGGCACGGCTGGCCACCGCATCGCTCGGCGCGGCGCACGATGCGCCTGCGCCCACCGCCAGCCTGGCGCCTGCCACTCCGCGCGTGCCGCCCGCGCTGGCCGACGATATGAAGGCGCAGCGCGGGATCAACGCGCTCGACAGCACCGGCGAACTGCTGCTCGCGCTGGTGTCGGCGGGCCGCGCACTGACGCTGCGCGATCTGGCGGCGGCCGCCGGCATGCCGGCCGCGAAGGCCTTTCCGCATCTCGTCAGCCTGCAGAAGATCGGCCTGCTGAGCCGCGACGACGCCGGCTGCTTCGGCGGCGGCCCGCTCGGGCAGGCGCTCGGCCTGATCGCGATGCAGCGCGTGTCGCCGACGCGCGACGCGGAAGCGGAGATCGTCGCGCTGGCCGGCGCGACCGACATGAGCGTCGCAGCCGCGACGCTGGGGCCGCTCGGCCCGACCGTGATCCGCCTCGAAGAGTCCGCGCGACCGCAGCACGTGAGCCTGCAGGTCGGCACGGTGATGTCGCTCGTCAATACGGCGATCGGCCGGATCTTCGCGGCCGGCATGTCCGACGACGTGCTGGCCGACCTGCTCGCCAACGAGCCCGTGCGCCTCGCGGGCCGCGCCGCCGCGCCGGCCGACGACGCCTTCCGCGCGCGGCTCGCGACGATCCGCGCGGATGAACTCGATTTCGCGTTCGACGCGCCGGTGCCGGGCATCGGAACGGTCGCCGCGCCCGTGTTCGATCACACCGGCAGCATCCGGCTCGTGATCGCGATCATCGGCTCGTCACGCGGCTTCCCGCGCGGGCCGGACAGCGACCTCGCGCAGGCGCTGCTCGCCGCGACGCGACGGCTGTCGTGGCGGTTCGGGTGGATCGGCGGGTAAGCCGCCGCCCGCTACACCCCTTATCCTCCTCACCGCTCGAATCCCCTCTCTTGTTCTTATGCGAGGCCGTGCAGGCGCGGCCTCGTCATGCCCGTGGGCCGCGCGCAGGCATCCGACATTCATGTTGCGAAGCAGCAACACAAATTGTCAGCAATTCTCATATAACGAAATCGCATTTCACAAAGCGAAGCCGTTTCGCTATGATTAGGGTTATCCCTAACTCGCCACCTATACGGGGCTTCGTCATGCAAACGTCTAACATCTCCGACCGTTCCACCGAATCCGCTGGCTGGCTCGCACGTATGGGCGAGCTGATTGCAGAAGCCTGGGCACTCCACCTCGAGAACTGCGAAATCATCGCCGAAGCACACGCACGCCTGCCGCACTGAACGGCACGACCACGGCAGGACAGGTTTGAAACGAAAGACGGCTCGTCAAGCGGGCCGTCTTTCGTGAGCGGACATGCTGCCCGCCGCGGCCTGCGCCGGTCTCCCGGCCAGGTTCCTGCGACGGGTGGCCGTCAACCCTTCACCGCATGCCTCGAGGTCGCCGGCCGCGCGTCGTCATCGTCGTCGTGCCGCCGCGTCGCCTGCTGCGTGTCGCCCGGCCGCATCGGGTACGGCTTCGCACCCATCAGCCCCTTCCACAGCACCTTGTTGTATGCGACCGCATCCAGCCGGTCCTCGACCGAGAAGTCCATCCCGCGCGTGACCGCCGCCCAGTAGCGCATCCCGTGCGTCGGCTTCAGCGCCGCCGTCTTGATGTCGCCCGCCGGGATCGGCAGCTGCGTGTTCGCGAGCAGGCCCGACGCGACCGCCTTGTACGTCCACTTCGACTGACTCATGTCGAACACGTCGGTCATCGGCCCTTGCGTCGCATCGAACAGCCCGAGGTGATCCAGGTTCAGCACCTCCGTGATCGTGCGGATCATGTTGACCGTCGTGTAATGCGTGCTGACGACCGCGTTCTGCTTCACGTACGGCCCGATCACGAACGCCGTGCTGCGATGTGCGTCGACGTGGTCCGGCCCGTCCTGCGCATCGTCCTCGACGACGAAGATCAGCGTATCCGCCGCATACGGGCTGTTCGCCAGCGCCTGCGCGACGCGGCCGACCGCATAGTCGTTGTCGGCCATGTCGAGCTCCGGCGTGTTGACGCCGTCCAGCGACGACCCGAAGCTGCCGGTATGGTCATGCGGCAGGCGCAACAGCGTCAGCGCGGGCAGCTGGCCGTTGCCGACGAACTGGTTGAATTCGCGCTCCCACTCCAGCTCGCGATACAGGTCCGGATACGCGTTGTCATAACCGCGGAAATACGGATCCGTGCGATCGACGAGCGCGGGCGTCACGCTGTACCCCTGCACCTTGTTGTCGGCGAACGGCGCGCGATCCATCGGAATCGCGTTCGGGCCGCCGTTGCGCGAGATATCCATGAAGAAGCCGTAGTTGCGCACCGTCAGGCCCGCGCGCAACGCGGCGTTCCAGATGTAGCCCTGCTGTACGGCGTCGGACGGGCCGTCCGGCGCCGACACGTCTGCCGTGCCGGGCAGCAGGTCAGGATCGGCCGGCGTGAGCGGGTTCGCCGTCGTGCGTTGCGCGCCGGTCAGGCCCACGTCGACGTTTCGATTCTGGCCTTCCCAGTCGTAAGAGCCGCCGCGCGAGCCGCTGCGTGCCGGGCTGCTGGCGTAGTTGACGGGCAACATCTTCGCGCCGGCGTCGGATTCGCGTGCGCCGGTCGACCACGGCCAGCCGTTGCCGCTCACGTCGCCGGAATCGTGAAAGTTGTCGAGCGTGACGAACGTCTTCGCGAGCGCATGCATGCTCGGCGTCGTCGCGTCCGGGAACTCGGCCAGCGACGGATCGCCGTTCCCGCGGCCCAGATCGCCGAGGATCTGGTCATACGTGCGGTTCTCCTTGACGATATAGATCACGTGCTTGATCTTCTGCCGCAGCGCGTTCATCGTCGCGACGTCGGCGCTGGAGAGCGCGGCATTGAAGCTGTTGTTGTCGGCGACCTGCTTCGTCAGTAGATCGAGCGTCGCGCTGTCCGGCGCGGGCATCCACATGAAACCGCCCTTGCTCAACTGCTCGATGTACTGGTTCTCCACCAGATGCACGGGCGAGTTCTTGACCGGGCACGGCACGGTCCGGCCGCTGTCCTTGCAGTTGCCCGGATTCGGCCCCGGCATGTTCTTCGTGTAGACCATGTAGAGCGCATTGTTCGCGCCCACTGCGACATCGGACGGATACCATCCGGTCGGAATCAGTCCGGTCACTTTCGCGGTATCGCCGGACAGCGATACGACCGCGACGTCGTTGGTGCCGCGATTGGTCACGTACAGCGTGGTTTCGTCCGGCGACAGCGCGAGCCCGTTCGGCGACGCGCCGCGATACTGCATTTCGGTGACGAGCCCCGCGGGCGCAACCGTCGACACGCTCGACACGACCTTGTTCGATGTCGTATCGATCACCGACACGATGTCGGCGTTGTCCGACGCGACGTAGAGGCGACTCTGCGCCCGGTTCAGCACCATCTTGTTCGGGTTGCCCTTGACCGGGATACGCGTGACGATCTGCGGCGCATTGGTCGAGATATCGACGACGACGATCTCCCGATCGCGTTCGCTCGACACGTAGGCCGTCTTGTTGCCGACGATGCGAACCGCGTTCGGATATTCGCCGCCCGGCGTGCCCGACGCACCGCCGCTCTTGCCCGGACGGAGATCGCGTTCGGCGAGCACGGCGCCCGCGGCGAGATCGACCAGCGTGACGCTGTCGTGATAGCGGTTCGCGACGACCGCGCGCTTGCCGTCCGCCGTCACGTCGACACCGGTCGCAAGCGGCGAGCTGCCGAGACCGTTGCCGCCCTTGTGACTCAGCGCGATCGGTGCGCCGGCTTCGCCCCATACGCCTTGCGACAGCGCGAACACGTGCAGGTTGTCGTCGCCGCCGCCGGTCACGTAGAAATGCTGGCCGTCCGGCGCGAATGCGATGCCGACATAGGTATCGGGCACCGGCAGCGCCTGCTTCTTTACCGGCGTGCCGCCCGACACGTCGAACACGAACACATACTCGTTCGAGTCGGCATTGATCAGCTTGCCGCCCGCATCCAGCCGGTTGTTGTAGCCGCTCGTCAGCACGAGCAGCGTCTTGCGGTCGGGACTGAGCGCCTCCGACACCGGCTGGCCGGCGATCAGGTTCGGCACGTCCTGCAGCCCCGGATTCAGCGCGACGAGCGTCGTGCCAGGCGCAGCCGACGGCGTGATGCGCTGTCCGGTCGACAGCAGCGTCGACGTCGTGTCTCCCAACGTCGCGGTCGTGTTTACGGAATCGCTGTTGCAGGCGGTCAATGTCGCGGCAACTGCTCCGGCCAGAACGAAAGTCTTGTACACGGATGCTCCTGTTTCGAACGAAAACGTTTTCACCACCCCGTCGTAACGGGGAGTAATAATTCGTAACGAGCAGCAGGATAGTGACCGTGAATGAACCACCGGTGACGGCCACCTTGCCAAAGGCGTGCATGTGCTTTCGTTTTGCCTTCAATCGCAACTCGGTGCGAAGGCCGGCCAGTGAGCATTGCGCGTCGACGACGGCCAAGGACGCCGGTCGCGGCCAGCGGACAACACGCGCACCGTGCAGCCTGCACGGCGCCCGGAACGCTCACACCTGAATCGACGGCACGTCCTTCATGCAGCGCAGCGCGAACATCGAGCGGCTGTGGCGGATGCTCGAAATCTTGTACAGCTTTTCGCGCAGGAAACGCTCGTAGCCTGCCGTGCCATCCACCGCGACCTTGATCCAGTAGTCGTACTCGCCCGACACGAGATAGGCCTCGAGCACCTCGGGCAGCGCGGCGAGTTCCTCGCCGAAGCGTGCGAGCGCGTCGTCCTCGTGGCGATCGAGCGTGACTTCGAGGATCACGATGTCCGCATAGCCCAGCTTCCGCTGATTGACGAGCGCGACGTAACCGTCGATGTAGCCGTCCACCTCCAGCTGCCGCGTGCGGTTCCAGCACGCGGTGGTCGACATGCCGATCTGTTCGGCCAGTTCGGCGTTCGACAGACGCGCATTTTTCTGCAGTGCACCGAGGATCTTGCGGTCCTGGCTGTCGAGCGTTTTCGGCGAGCGTTCACGGGTGGCCATGGCGAAAAGAATCTTCTACTGAAAACCTGGATTCTAGCTGAACGTCATTCCGGATTTGTGTCGGTTTGTGTGGAAAAGCGGAAGCCTTTTAATCCGGCCCCTTGATATATTTTTACCCATGCCTGCTGCCCGGCACGTTCCCCGCGACAACCCCTTCGCACCGGGACGCACAGCCGCAATCACGAGTTGCGGTGCCGGCCGCAGGCATGCGATTCCCCGCCGCCCGCGCGCCTATCCGGCCGCGCGGCCTTGGCGCCCGTGTTCCTGTTCCTGCCCTACCCGTCATGTCGTTCAGGCTTTACCTCTCGTTTCTCGCGGCTTCCGCCGTTCTCGTCTACGCCCCCGGCCCCGTCAACCTCCTCACCATGAACCAGGCGCTCCGCGCCGGCTGGCGCCGCGCGCTGCCGTGCGTCTGGGGCGGCACGCTCGCCGTGCTGCTGCAACTCGCGCTGACCGCGCTGTGCCTGAATTCGCTCGTGCATCTCGACGAGCGCGCGCTGACCGTGCTGCGCTGGGCCGGCGCGGCCTACCTCGTCTGGCTCGGCTGCAAACAATGGCTCAGCCGTGCACCGGCCGGCGCACCTGCCGCCTCGGCCGAGCCGGCCGGAACGGCCACGCCGGACATCGACTCGCACCGCGCGCTGTTCTGGCGCGGCCTGGCGACCTCGGGCATCAATCCAAAGACGCTGCTGTTCTTCCCGTCGTTCTTTCCGCAGTTCATCAGCCCCAGCGCCGACTGGAGCCTGAACCAGCAGTACCTGCTGCTCGCGACGACGTTCGCGGTGCTGTTCGCGGGCGGCGTCGCGTCGATGGCGCTGTTCTCGCACCGGCTGAGCCGCGCGCTGCAGCGGCCCGCACGGATGCGCGCGATGAACCGCGTCACGGGCGGCCTGCTCGTCGGAATGGGCGCAATCATGGTCGGCTGGAACTGAAAGCAACCGGGCGGCCGGCTCCATCGCGGCCGCCGCAAAGCCGCTCGAAAAAGCAGGCGATCGCCGAATGCTTTAGGGTAGCGGCTGTTTCGATGGACATGCCCGGCCAGCCGGGCGACTGGATGAAGCCCCTCACTCCCCGCCTGCGGCGCCTGTTCGCGCCGATCGGCCTACACTGGTATCTCGCTCTCCTCCTCGCACTCGATGCGCTCATGGTGCTGCGCCCCGTCGTCGAGCATGCCAGGCTCGGCGTGCATCACGCGTGGCTCGCCGATGCGCTGAATCTCGTCGACAACGCCGGGCTCGTCGTGTTGCCGCAAGTGGTCGTCGCGGCCGGCCTCGCGACGATGGCCATCGGCATCGTGCTGCGCGCCCGCGTCGCGTGGGTGCTGTCGATCCTGCTGCTGGTCGCGGCCGCCGCGATCAGCGTGCTCGGCGGCTATCGCAGCCACGCCGTGTTCGTCTATACGGCCGTGCTGGCCGTCGCGCTGCTGTATTACTGGCGGCACTTCGACCGCGCGAGCGTCGCCGCGAGCAGCCTGTTCGCGTTGCTGAGCATCGTGTCGCTGCTGATCTACGCGACCTTCGGCGTGCTGTATCTCGGCGACGAATTCACGCCGCCCGTCCACGATCTCGCCACGGCCGTCTATTTCTCGATCGTGTCGATGTCGACGGTGGGCTACGGCGACATCGTCCCGCACGCGCCGACCGCGCGCCTGTTCACCGCGTCGGTGATCGTGCTCGGCATCACGGTGTTCGCGACGTCGATCAGCGCGGTCGTCGGCCCCGTGATCGGCGGCAATCTGAAACGGATCGTCAAGGGAGGCATTTCGAACGTGATCCGCAAGCATCATTACCTGATCGTCGGCGCGACACCCGTCGCGCATGCCGTGCACGACGGGCTGCGCAAGCGCGGCTACGCGGTGACCGTCGTCGTGCCGGCCGGCGTCGAGCACAACTATCCGGCCACGACCGACCTGATCGTCGGCGATGCGACCGACCACGCGGTGCTGGAAAGCGCAGGCGCGGCGACCGCGCGTGCGGTGCTCGCGCTGCGTTCCGACGATGCCGAGAACGCCTTCATCATCCTCGCGATCCGCGAGATCGCACCGTCGGTACGCACGGTCGCGCTCGTGAACCAGCAGCGCAACCTCGAACGGCTGCGCCTGCTGAAGCCCGACATGGTGTTCTCGCCGCAGCAACTCGCGGGCGAACTGCTGGCCAGCACGCTCAACGACGAACCCGTCGACAAGTCGCTGATCTCGCACCTGCTGTTCGGCACGGCCGACGCCGCCTGAACGCCTGAACGCATGGCCGTGTGACCCTGCGCCCCCGATTGGCCGGCGCGTGACCGGTACAATCGCGCGATGTCCGAATTGCTCACTTACGGCGGCCTGTTCGCCGTGTCGATGGTCGCCGCGACCCTGTTCCCGCTCCAGTCCGAAGCCGTGCTCGCCGGCCTGCTGCTCGCCGGGCGCGAACCCGTGTGGGCACTGGTGCTCGTCGCGAGCATCGGCAACGTGGCCGGCTCGGTGATCAACTGGGCGCTCGGGCGCGGCATCGAGCACTTCCGCGAACGCCGCTGGTTTCCCGTCAAGCCCGCCGCGCTCGCGCGCGCCGAGCGCTGGTATGCGCGCTACGGCCGCTGGTCGCTGCTGCTGAGCTGGGCGCCCGTGATCGGCGATCCGCTGACGATGATCGCCGGCGTGCTGCGCGAGCCGCTGCCGTCGTTCCTCGCGATCGTCATCGTCGCGAAGGTCGCGCGATATCTCGTGATCGCTTGGCTCGTGACGCACTGACACCCGCTTCTCGTCGCCCACCCGTGCGACGGCCGCACCGGCTGGCGCCGCCTTCGACGACACACGCTAAAGATTTCGCCGAAGTTGCCGTAAGCTCTCAACAGAAAGTAAATCTATAATTTGATCCGAATCCTTGAAGGACCGTATCGACGTCTTCTTCAAGGGTTTGGATGTCACGCGCCTTGAAGGCCAGCCACTCATATTTCATCTTGTGCCACAGTTTCTCGATGCGATTGAGCTCCGGGCTGTA
>NZ_NKFM01000022.1:0-133357 GCF_002223085.1 Burkholderia sp. HI2714
GCCCCGCGCGTGAGCTCCGACACCGCCACCCACGTGCCCAACCGACGGCTGAACTTGATCTTGTACGCTTGCTGGTTCATCGCTTCGTTCCCCCAATACTGTTCGGGCGCAACTCGCCCATTCCGATAACCAGCATTCTCGGGAATGCGTGCCTCCCAATGCCACTCAACATTTGTTAAATCTCGACCAGCTCATTCGACTATTTAATCGCAAGCGCTAATCCGCCGACCCGGGTATTCGCGATCGATGGCAAGACCGTCCGCGACGCTCACCGCGACGGGGAACGAACGATTCACCTGGCTGCGGCGTTCGGCAGCGGCCTCGGCGCGATGCTCGGTCAGGTACGCACGGCCGACAAAATCCATGAGATCACGGCCATCCCGCAATTGCTCGATGCGCTACTGCTCAAGGAGGCAATCGTCATGATCGACGTGATGGGCTGCTAGCAAGCGATCGCCCGACAGATCGGCGAAGATGGTGTCGACTACGTATTGGCGGTCAAGGAAAATCAACCAAGCTTGCTGGCGGAGATCGCGCCCTCTGCACCAACGCATGTCGAGAGATCGAGAAGGATCACGGCCGGATCGGAACGCGTCGTTGCGTGATCAGCGACTTGCTGAGAAAATGGCGGCCCGTCGCGCTCTGAGCGGCTATGCGCTCGATCGCGATGCTCGAGTCCACGCGCGATCGGCGACACCGTGTCGGTCGAGCGCCGCTATTACGTGAGCAGCCTGCCGCCTGATGCGGCACGCATCGCACATGCCGTGCGCTCGCATTGGCGTATCGAGAATGCGATGCACTAGGTGCTCAATGTCGCGTTCGGCGAAGATCAGTGTCGGGTGCGAGTTGACAACGCGGCGCAGAACTTCGCCATCCTGCGTCGAATCACCATGAACCTGTTGCGGCGCGATACGTCGATCAAGGCCAGTATCAAGATTCGACGCTTGAAGGCCGCCACCAGTGACCCTTACCGCACCGAACTCCTTGGCTGGTAAGGCTCTTCGTGCGATTGCCCTGGCGATTGCGAATGCACCTGACGATTGTTGATCCTCATGCAACCAGATCCTGCCTATCATTGACAGTAACGATCGGTCGGGGTGAAAGGACCCGGTAGATCGTGGGTCGTGGTTTGTTGAACTACCTCTCTGTCTCCTCCTCGTTGACGCCGGACATGTGTCCGGCGTTTTTTTGCTGAGACGGCACGACCAGTGCTGGTCTGCAACTGGACATACACGACAAGGCGCGAACAGGGCGCGGTCTGTCTGCTCAAGATTGTCGCGGAGCACCGTCGATCCCGCGCGCCGCGCCATGTTCAGCTTCGATCGTCTTGCCATGCTCTGGCCTCTCAGGCTCTGAACGGGTATTTGATGAAACGAAGCCTATCCGTATTGACTATGGTCGCATGCGTTCTGCTTGGGTTTTGCGGGGGAAGGACGCTTGAGCGCTTTGCCTATGACGATGCATGCCTGGATCTGGGAGGAGGGCAACTTCCCGATGGCTATCCGATCTGCGTAATAGAGAAACCTGGCGCACATGAATAAGCTGCGCTGTTGGCGGGTAGAGAGGAGAGGCGCGCCCCGTGCCCCGCTCGGCGCTGGGACCGCCCCTTCCCGTGTTGGCTTGCATCGCAACAAGTTGAATGCATTTCGTAATATTTATGTATACATTTTTAAATATTTGGATAGAATGCTCAAACCCCTTGGTCAGGGCCCTGGCCGTGCCGCTTGCATGCGAGTGACACGGCGACCGGGCGGTACGCGATCGCATCAAGTGCTCTTCGGTTGCCCTGTTTTTTTGGTGGCTCGCCTGGATGAAACGTTCTGTCACGCGATCGCCTTCGTTGGTCAAGCTGCGCTTCTGGGACGACCGATTTTGGCGCCTCGTACACGAGCCGCGGCCATCCCCGCACGCGTGCGCTCGCTAATCAGGGAGCGCTCGAACTCAGCAAGTGCCGCGATCAGGTGAAACATCAACATGCCCGTCGGCGATCGCGTATCGATGCTCTCGGTCAGCGAAACAAACTCGACGTTACGCTTTCCTAAACCGCCGACCACCTCCACCAGATGACCCAGCGATCGTCCAAGTCGATCAAGGCGCCATACGACCAGGGTATCGCCCGCCTGCACACCACTCAGCGCCTCATGTAGCCCAGCTCGATCGAATCGCGACCCGGAAGCCCCATGGTCCGATAGGATCTTGTCACATCCCGCGGCCTGTAGGGCCAAGAGCTGCAGATCCAGACTCTGTTCCTCTGTTGATACCCGAGCATAGCCGATTTTCATGTTCGATTTTGTTTAGTATTACGAATCCTTGGCACCAATTATTCCGCAGCCGGAATCAATAAAAACAAAATATATTAAGATTGAGAGAACACAAACTAGATCTTTACCGATTTACATGCGCCCCTCCTTCCTGTAGCACCATGCAAAACCCAAACAACAGTCTTTCATTCGCGTACGAGTCGCATTCCGCTTCCGCATCGCAGAGACGTTTTTGGGCGCCGCTATCGCGTGCTTCCCGACTGTCAATCGGCCTGGTCCCAAGAAGATCGGTGAGCGTTTTCGGGAGCCGCAGTTCATACTCCCAACGCTCGATTGAGCTGCCAGCCATACTCGAACGTCTCGTTCTCCGGCCGCCGCTCGGCCAGCTCGATGTAGAACACTGACTGCTGCGCGGCAATCATCCCCAGCAGCACGCCATGCCCCTCTGCGCCGCGCACCTGCAGGAACGCCTTCAACGCTGCGATCGTCATCGGGCCAACGCGGCCATCAGTCGAGATGTCCGGGAACGTCTTTTCGTTCTGATTCAGCACGTTCAGCGCACGCTGCAGGAACTTCACGCCCGTCACGGGCCCCGCATTCACACCGATGTCGAACAGCTTCTCGGCCAGCCTCGATGAGATGGCCTCGAGCTCGTCAAACCTCGGCCCTCGCCAGTAGCGCGCCTCGTAGATCGCTACGGCCATCGCCCGCGGCAACGCCTGCATCGGCCCCGTATAGCCGCTCGCGCGCGCCTGCGCCGCCGTCACGCCCCACATGGTTCCCTCGCACTTGCCGAGATACCAGTTCCCACGATCGTTCGGATCGTCCGAGAACCCGCCTTCGCGCCCGATCAACGCCTCAATTTTCGACATTGTCTTCATCTCATTTCTCCCCAAACAGCCGTTTTGCATGACGGCGCAGCAGCGCTTCGAGGGACTGCGATCCCACAATGCCGAGCGCACTACCGAGACCTAGCAGCGCGATCGGTGGCAGATCGGGGATCTGCAACAGCGCGATGCCGGCCACCATCGACGTGGCGGATCCCAACATCGCTCGCCCGGCCACCAGCCGAAACGTCAGTTGTTCACCGCCCACCAACACCTTCGCAATGCCAATCAGTCCGCCCATCATGATCAGCTCCAGAATCGTCTTTTCGTGGTCTTGCATCGGTTCCCCTTGCCCGATAAAAAGAAAGGCCGCCACGGTTGCCCGTGAGCGGCCTGCAAATACAGTGCGTGACGCGTTACTGCGGCGCCGGCACTACCAGATTGATTTTCTTGCCCGGTTTCTTCCCGTGTCCGACCTTCGCTTTCCCCTTGTTCCCTCCGTTCAATGAGACGACCGTGATCCACCCGCGCGACGCGAACGTGTGTTCGACCGACTCGATCAGAAATTCGCCGTCTACACCCGTCTTGAACCCCTTCAGCGCGATCGTCTTTTCCGCCGACAGATCTGCGCGGCCGCGCATCGTCAGCCGGCTCCTCGACGTGTGCCGGTTGAGCGTCGCCAATCGCGACGTCGCACCGGCCTTCGCGGCTTCCGGACTGGCGAACGTATGGCGCTCGGTATGCACCGCGGATGCACCTGGCGGGGCATCAGGGTTCGGGATCGTCAGGTCGATCTTCTTCCCCGTCTTGCGGTCGTGCACCTTCGTGCGAACGGCCGCAAAGCTCGCGCGGTCCGGGAAGTTGATGTCATAGTCGAGCAGATCGCCGGGCGTGAGCGTCACGATCGGCAGCGGCTTGCCGCTCGCGCTCTTGCCAGCGCCCCGAGGCAGCACGATCAGCTTGCCGGCCTTGACAGTTGCCGTCGCACCGTACTGGCGAGCCACGCGCGTGATGAAGTGCAGATCGCTCTCGCCGAACTGGTCGATACGCGGCACGACGACGTCGACGTCGCACGCGGCCGACCACTTGTTACGACGCGCGATGTCGCCGACGATGTCGGCCAGCTTCGCGTTCGACCAGCTCCCGTATCGCTGCGTTTTCGACGTCGTGCGCATGTTCGCCGGCTTGCCCTTGATTACGACGCTGGCCGGCGGCCCGCGCACCCCGACCTCATCGACGGCATACTCACCAAGCATCGACAGCCCCTGCCCCTCCCATCCGATCGACACCTTCAACGTCGCGCCCTTCGGCGGAAACTCGATGCGGCCGTCGCGATCGTCGAGCGTGATCGTGCATTCATCCGCGTCCAGGCCGGGTTTGTCGATCGCCCGGATCTCGAGCACGCGATCCTGAATGACCTTCGTCACGTCCGAGCCGTTCGCGACGACCTGAAAGATCGCTTCCATCGCACCTCACTATGTCCAGAGCTGGACCGATTCAACACGCGGCGCATCGAGATCCGGCATCAGGATCTCGACGCCGGACGGGAATGGCTGCGGTCGACTCGCCAGCCCCGGATTCGCGTCGTAGACAGCCTCTACGGTACCCTGCAGCGTTCCGTAGAAGCGGTAACAGAGCGTGTCGAGCACGTCACCGTCAGACGTTCTTAAAGTCTTCGCCATAGCGGCCGAACTCCACCGAGAATGTTTGTTTGCGCGGCATGCCATCGGCGAGCAACGCGTCCTGCTCCTCCTCGATCGCCTGCAACAGCCAGCGACCGAGCACTTCGCCATCGCCGGTCGTGAGCTGCACGGGCTTCATCCGGCCGCCGATCGCTCGCAGCCGAGTGATCTGCTTCGTGCCGGCCCCGAGCGCCGGAAATACGACACCCGACAGCGTGATCGTCTCGCCCCCTTCGCTGACGGGCTGCAGCGCTTCCTGGCGATTCAGGCGTTCCTGCGACGCGACGCGATACCGCGTCGCCCGCCGCAGCTTGTCGTGAGCGGCCGTCGACAGGTTGAAGTGGAACGCGTCGCCGGCATCGGTCGTCATCGTCATCAGGTGCGGCGTGCTCGACGACGCACCGTCGACCAGCCCCGACAGCATCGAACCGACACCGGTCGACTTGATCACGTCGAGCACCGCCGAATCCTTCAGGCCGACTGCCGCGTTGAACTGATTCCATGCCCCGCCCAATGCAGACTTGACGCTGTCGGCGGCAGCCCGCACAAGGGGGAAATTCGAGCCGTCGACGGCCTTCAGAATCGAGCCGATCGACGCCTGCGTCGCGTTGAAGCTGCGCAGGACAGCACCGACCTGTGGAAACAGATCCGACGCCACCGACAGCGCGCTCGTCGCGCCCGTCAGCAGCTCGGCTGCGCTGCTCAGGTTGCCGGTCGCAAGACGCTGCAGCACGTCGATGGTCGCCATGCTCGCCGCGCGGTTCCGATCGAATATGCGGACCATCTGCCGCACGCGCTCCGTCGCGATCCCCGCCTGCGTCGCCGCCCCCGTGATCTGTCGAATCACGTCCATAGCACCTCCCTTACAGATGCGGCGCGTCGAACATCGCCGTCCGACTGTTCGCCTTGCGCTGCTGCGCCTCCATCATCCGCGTCAACTGCGGACTGACCTGCGTGAGGAATTTGTTGGCCATCTCGGTATCGTTCGCTTCGATCTTCACGTTGAACACCGGCGCGAACGTGTTCTGCTGATCGATACGCGGCCCGAAGCGAGCATCTGCCGCCGGAGTCTCTGCGGCCTTCGCTGCATTGGCGACCGCTTCGGCGCTCGCGGGCGTCTCGTCAGGCTTGTGGTTCAGGAACTTGCTCGCGAGGGCGCTCAATGCCTTGTCGCCGACGAACGTCCCGAGTGCCCCGCCAAGCACGCCGACGACGGCCGATCCGATCGGCCCGCCGAGCGCCCCGATCGTTGCCCCAACCTTCGCGCCGATCACGCCACCCGCGAGACTGCCGGCGATACCCGCAAAGCGAGTCGCCTTTTTCTCGTTCGTATCCGTGCTCGACGCGACGGCGTACGCTTCGCGAGCCGCCAGACCAAACTTCAGCACGGTCCCCGCCACGGCCAGCTTCCCCGCCCACGGCGCAACTCGACCGAACAAAGCACGTCCCGCGTTGAAGATCCGCCCGATCCTTCCGATTCGCCCCGCCCGAGCTGCGGCACGACGCGCGGCTCGACCGG
Source organism: Burkholderia sp. HI2714 (assembly GCF_002223085.1). Lineage (NCBI taxonomy): Bacteria > Pseudomonadati > Pseudomonadota > Betaproteobacteria > Burkholderiales > Burkholderiaceae > Burkholderia > Burkholderia sp. HI2714. Next base: position 6,290 of record NZ_NKFM01000022.1, read on the forward strand.
CACGCCCACCACCAGCAAGATCACCAAGCCCACCACCATCGACGCCACCGCCGGGCATGTTCACGACGAACACGCGCTGCACGCCACCGGCTGCACCGGCGGCCCCGCCGAGCGCGTCCAACGCACGCCCAACAGCCCCACCCGCAGCCCCCTTGCGTCCTGCCGCCCCTCGGCCACCACGCGCCAGCAGCGTGCCGCGCGCGATATCGAACAAGCCGCGCCCGATGCCCCAAAGTGCCTTTGCTCCGCGCACCGCGAGCACCGTGCCGGCAATGCCGACGACAGCAGCCGTCGCCTTCGGAGCGCTATCCGCTGCGGACTGGATACTGCTCCCGGCCCCCTTCGCCGCCTCGCCAACGCGATCCGTGATCGGACGCAGCGCGTCGCCGATACTGCGCATCGCGTCGTCCCATTGCTGCCCGACCTCGCTCCAGACCTGTTTGGATGTCTCGCGACGCGCCTCCAGATCCTTCTGGATTTCGCCGCTCGCCTGCTGCGCGTTTCGTTTCAGGCTCGAATACAGCTCGGCGTTCTGCATATAGGCCGTCAGCGCCGCCTTGACCTGCATGTCGTTGAACAGATCGCCGGTCTTCATCGTCTCGGCGAACGCGGCCATCTGCGTCTGACGCTTGGCCGGGTCCATCTCCGAATTGAACTGCTTCGCCGCTGCCGCGAGTTGCTTCGCCTTGGCCGGGTCGACACGCTCGATGTACGCGCGGGCAAGCACGAATGACGCCTCCAGCGTCGACCAGCCCTTGCCGATCGCCTCGCGCATCTTGGCCTGATAGTCGACGCCGGCTTTCGCATAGTTGCGTTCGGTCTCGCCTGAGCCGATCTTCGAGAACCAGCTTTTGAGGTTGTTCGCCGCCTCGTCCGAGCTGCCCGCCGTCTTCATCTGCACCTGGAGCATCGCCCCGAGCTGCGTCACCGAGTCCTGCCCCGTGATGCCGATCTTCTTCATCTCCGCGAGCAGCACCGGGAACCACCGCGCCATGTCGACGGACTCGAACGACCCTTCCTTGCCGAGATACGCGATTGCTTCGAGCGCCTTCGCCATCTGGCGCGGGTCGACGATCTCCGCGTTTTGCTGCAGCGCCTGGATCATCTTCGCGGTCTCGACCGTCGTCGCCCCTTGGCCGATCGAGAACTTCGCGACCAGCGGCGCGAAGTTGAGCGCCCGGTCCAGATCCATGCCGCCCGCAACCATCTGGTTCACGGCGTCCGCCAGCTCGTTGCGACCGATGCCGTTCGCCCCGGCGTCGCGCCGAATACGCGCGCTCATCGCGGCCTCTTCCTGCGTGCGCGCGATACCGGCCTTGATCGCGATGTCGCGAATGATCGCCTGATAGTTCGCCGAGATCGTCGCCGGCACCGCGACCGCTGCCGTCAGCTTCATCGCGTCCCCGATCACGCCACGCCCGGCCTCTTGCCCGGCTGCCAGCCGCTCATGGCCGGACGCCTTCAGATCCAGCCCCCGAGCCGTCCGGCCAAGCTGCGCATACGCGCGATCGAGCCGCGCGACCTCGATGCCTGCATCTCGCAGCGATTTCAAATTGCTGTCGAGCTTGCGGCGGATGCCATCCGCCGCGCTATCGCCCGCCAGGTGCAGCCGGCGGAACTCATCCTGCAGGCGCATCGTCTCGCCGATCTGGCGCTGCCAGAGCCGCGAGTCGTTCGCCCGCTTCTTCATCGCGTCGATCTTCGACGACGTGTCGGTGATTGCCTTCCCGAACGTCGCCGACACGGCCCCGCCGATCACGATGCCAAGCGCTAAGTCTTTCGCCATCCCGGCCCCCTCAATCCGTCAGCCACCAGAGCATGTCGTCGATCGTCATCTCGTCGATTGACGTCGGCGACATGCCGTATTCACGCACCAGCCGATTCGCCAGCCCCTTTAGCGTTTTGCGTTCCAGCTTTGCGTACGGGTCGAAAGGAGTAGTAGGCGTCCTGCACGCGCTCGTAATCGGCCATATCCATCGCATCGAGATCGCTCGGTGCGACTTCGGCGAGCGACGCGAACAGGATCAGCTCCTGCTCCTCCGCATCGTTCGGCGCGAGCTTTTGCGCACCGCGCATGTCGCGTACCTTCGGCCGGCGCATCGTGAACGTGTCGCATTGCACGCCATTGAGATCGATCGGATAGTCGAGCTTGATCGTGACCTTTTCCATTGCGGTTCCTCAAAAGAGAAATGGCGAGCTGTCGGCTCGCCATTGATTGAACAAAGTAGCTTTGCTGCATGTCCGTCGAATGACGAACGCGAGGCACTTACATGCCGAGTCCCTTACGAACTTCGGCAAGTTGATCAACGCCGTTGATCACACGCTTGCACGCGAGAATATCGATCTCGTGCACGATTGCCCCAGCGACTTCCAGCTTGTAGTAGTCGCACGACACGCTGAACTTCGCGTCGACCTTATCACCCGGCTTCCAGTCGCCCGGATCGACCTCATACAGCATGCCGCGCATGTACACGGCGACCGCCTTCGTCTTGCCGCTGCGATCCTTGAAGCCTGCGCGGAATACACCATTGAATGCGTTCTCGTCGACCAGCCCGAAGAAGCGCAGCACCTCGTATTCCATCGTCGACATGGCGAACGACGCATCGAGCGCTTCCATCCCCTGATCGATCTTGACCGTAGCGTCCATGCCGCCCGCACGGTGGTCGTCCGTCTTGATCTTCAGCTTCGGCGGCGTCATGCTCGTCGCACGCCCCGCGTAACTACGGCCATCGACGAAAGTATTGCAGTTGTACAGAGTTTCCGGAATCATCGCGGCCCCTTAGATCTGGTTGTCGAGCACTTCGGTCAGCCACTGGTTCGTGACCTCGAAGCGGAAAATCGGGTTTTCGGCCGGCGGGACATCCGTGAATCGGATGTTCCAGTACACCTTGCCGTCTTCGAGCTGGCTCGCCGTGTTCAGCAGCGGGTCCGGATAGACCTCGAAGTTGATCACTGCGCCCTGACGCTTCAGATCACGCATGAACGCCTGCAGCCCTTCGGTCACGTCGCTGACGTACGTCGCCGTGATGCCGCGATCGACCGCCCACTTGTGGCCGGCCTGCACGGCATCCATGACGATGTCGAGCGTGCGCACGCGCGTGACAAACTTCCATTTCGGATCGGCCGACAGCGTGCGGTTTCCCCACAGGCGGAACCCGCCGTCACGAATAATCGTCGTGATGTTCGCGTTGTTGAGCAGGTTCGCGCGACACGTCTCGTCGCCGTCGAGGTATTCGATCGGCCGGCCCGTGCCCGTGATCTCGACGATCTCCTTGTTCGACGGCGACGCCCAGAAGCCGATCTTCGCGTCGGTCTGACAGAACAGGCCGGCCGCGTACGTCGACGCCGGCAGAGCGATCTCGCCGTTCGTCGCGTTGTCCCAAGCCTTCGCGCCGGGGTCGACCATGTACAGACGCTTGCTGCCGAAATTCTTCGCGTAGGCGATCGCCGCCTCGTCGTCGACGTTCGGGCCGTCGATCACGGCCATCGCGCGCAGCTTGCCGGCAAGCGAGTCGGCGGCCGTCGCGACAGGTTGCTTCGACGAGTGCCCAGGTGCGATCAGCAGCCGCGGTTGCGCATTGAAGCGCGACTTCGCGTCGAGCAGCGCCTGCATACCAGTGCGTGCACCGCCGGCCGATACGCCACCGATGATCGCCGACGTGAGCTGCGCCGCGTCGGCCGCTGCCGGCACACCCACCGCGATCACAACTGCGCTGCTCTGCGCGTAAATTGCACGGGCCGCCCGCGCGATTGCGCTGTTCTCACCGAACGCGCGCACCGCCTCGCCGTAGCTCGTCAGTTGCACCGGCACATTCGGCTGCGCCAGATCAGGACCGGGCGTGTAGGTGTCGGTCATACCAACCACCGACGACGACGGCACCGCGATCGTACGGGGGCCGCTGTCGACGATGGTCGTCGTGATGCCGTGAAAAAAGGAAGTCGCTGCCATGCGGATCTCCGGAGATAAAAAAAGCCGCTCATCGGAGCGGCTTGAAACGAAAGGACGCCGGCAACACATGCGGCGCCGGCAAAGTTACTTTTTGGCGGGCTTATCGGATACCTTCGACTCCTTCGAATCGACGACGGCGTCGGACGGGGTCGAGCCTTCAGCTCGACGCTGCATTTCGGCCTCGGCCGCGACGCGATCCTCTTCGGCCTGCTTCTCTGCTGCCGTGCGTTGCGCGATCTCCTCAGCTTCGCGAGCCGCTTTCTCCGCTCGCTGCGCCTCGACCTTCGCGAGAATCGCAGCCGAATAAGGTTCGGCCGGCCACACAATCTGCGCCGGGAACGTCGGTGACTCGACGACGTTCGCCAGCGCGACCTGATAGTCGGCCCACGCATCGAACGTCGCTTCGTCAAGATCCGACAGTCGCCCCGTCATCCGCGCATCCGACTTCCCGCGATTCTGCTGACGGGCTTTTTCCAGCCGGGCAAAGAAGTCATTCATTGCTCAAGAAAGCTCACGATGTACTGTCCGGTCAAACTGTCGTACTGGTTGCAGAGCATGCGTTACCTCAAGAATTAATATGCGCGGATCATGGCGAGCACGGCGATATTGCGCATGCGTGCTTCCGCTCCCCCGTCGGCCGCCACACTGATCGGGTGCGAGTGACCGCCGGCCCCTCCAATGCCAACGTTGTGGCCGTGCGCTCCGCTGTCCCCGACGCTGACTCCCGTTTTTACGGCATTGGTAGACTGACCAGAAATCCAGTTATTGGCATTTTGATCAACGGCGAGATGCGCAGCGGTGCCAACACCGCCGGAAAGAAATAGCGACCCATTGCTTGCGTTGTGCGAATGCGGCTGTTCATTCACCGGATGACTGTGTGTGCCTTGCGCATCTGTCCACGCCGAATGCACATGGTCACCGACTGCGCCGGCGGTGGCGCTGTGGCCGTGCGATCGGTTCTGGCTATCCTGCCAAGAACCGACGCCGCGACCGGAATCCACACCTCGCCCGCCGTCGGCACATCGAATGCCTTCGCCGCGAAACTCCGGAATGCGGAATGTTGTTGCTCCGTCACCGGTAGAGAAGCATCCCCACCAGCCTGCAGCCCAGTCCTTTTCCGTCGCGAGCGCTCCACTCGCTTGCGCGTATGCCCATAGCTGGGGTAGTCGGCTCGATTCAGCAGAGTGCCGTCGAGCTTCAGGCAGCCTGCGCGCACGCTCGACCGCACTTCGAAAATGATCTGGCCAATCGACGCCGACGCGATCGCGTCGACGACGTACGCCGTCGATGCGGCGTTATTCGATCGATCGCCAATGGCAACCGTCGGAACTTGCACCGGACGATCGAAGATCGTGCCTTTATCGGCCGTGAAGCGTGCCGTCACGACCCCGTTACAGGTGACGCCGAACGCGCCGTCAGTGATGTGGTAAAGACCCGTATCCGGCGCTCCGTCTTTGTCGAACGTCAGCGACGGATTCTGCGGCGTGCCCTCCGACAGATAGATCCGGGCACTCGGGGCCAGCCACAATGGACCTTTGAGTGTCCCGCCATTGTTCAGATCGAGCGGCGTCAAATTGACCGAATGCCAAACTACGCCTCCTGCGATTTTTACGGTTCCACCCGTAAGCGCGATATCACCTCCAACCTGCAACGCGCTTGTGCCATCGTCCGCGCCGTTGCCGATCACCATCCGCCCGAAAAGACGCAGCATTCGTGACGCACGATCGAGCGATAGCGCCGTCGTTTGCGTTGCGCCGTCATCGCTCCAAGCAGACACCATCAAATTTCCAGCTGCGCCATCGCCTTTATATATTGTCCAGCGACGCTTCCCGCCATCACCAAAATAGAGCGTCGCAAATGCGGTCGCACCCGCGTCAATCGTGAGCGACTTCGCGCTGATGTCTGCATCGACTCGGCCACCGCGCGATCTGTCGAGCGGATCAACATTACCTGCATGCCATACTGCTTTACCGTCAATTCGAAGCACACGATCAGCAAACGCGAACTCGACATGACCCGAGTCAGGAGAATAGAAGCCCCACGCCTTTACATTCGCGTAGAAGTAGCCGTTGTTTTTTCCGAGACCCAGTCGTCCTTCGTCGACGCCGCGATTGACCGACAGCATACCGTTCACGTCAAGGTTACCGTCGACCGTCGCTGACCGCTTAACCACGACCGCGCTACCAGCCCTCACTTCGATCGCGGCAACGCCATTTGCGCCGACCTGTACGACGCCATCAGCCGGGGAGAACATGCCGCTGTCCGGATCACCATCGAACGCGAAACCAGCGTTGTTCGCGTTATTCGGTGTGATCTCGCCCGGTTTGCCGAGAAGCTTCCCCTTCATCGTGTCACCGGTCTTCGCAATCTTGTCGTTACCTATGACATCGACGCGCTTGTCCGCTGCATCAGCTCGGTCTTTCAGATAGCGCGTCCGGTTAGCAAGTTGCTTTGTCGGCACGTTGTCGATCCCATCGGGACCGCCCTGCACGGGGTCCGACGTCTCGAACTGGTAGACCCCGTCCTCCCACTTACTTTCTTCTTTCAGATTGGCCATGTGCCGATCACCCCTCGCGTAAATTGACCATTGCGCGTCGCGACGCCGTTGTGTCGGATCGCAACCTCAGAAAAATCGAGCCAAGCGAGCCGGCTACGAGCCGGCGCGTAACGCTCAATCGCCCGCTTCAGGTTTTCGCCCTGATCTCGCGTCACCGGTCGCCGTAACTTCACGATGTACTCGGCCCACGCAGTCGACCCACCACGCAGATGTCGACCGTCGCGCTTCGCCGAGCCGTCGCGCCGCTTGATCTGCCGCCCCTCCTGAATGTCGATCTCGCCAAACCCGAGGCGGCGAACGATCTCGCGGATCGCCCACGGCGTGCCCTTCTTCTGATAGATCGCCAGCGACGACTTGATCAGCTCGCGTCGGGCGTCTTCAGATTCAGCCAGCTCCCACCCGTCGACCGCGAGCGACCACGCCAACCACGGCAGAAATGCGGCGGGACAGCGATCCGCATCCCACAGCGTACGAATCACATCAGGGTCAACTGTTGGCCGCATTACCTGCGCGAGCGCCGCCTCTAAACTCGTCTGGTTCGTCGGCAACAGCGCTTCAGTCGTCATCGTTCACCTTCGGATTCAGCACGATCGATGTGCACCGCGCGAACTCGTCGATCGCGCATACGACATCAGCCGCAGGGGACTTCAGATCAACGCGCACAACACCCGACGCTTTCGGATGCAGCGCCCCTGTTACGGCCGACCGGGGCATGCCGACCCGCAGCGCTTCACCGGCTGCAATCGCGATATCGAGATCCTGCCGTCGCGCGGCAAGCACGACGCCCGGATCGGGTCCGCGCCCGATATACACGTCCGCGACGATCGCGTACTCGACCGGCCGGCCCGGCACAACAAGCAGACTGTCGTTGAGCGGCCGACGATCTTCCGGGGACAGCGCTCGGCGGACCGTGTCGAGTAACGCAGCGCTCGCAACACCGCCGTTCGTCGACGACTTCACCACGACGCGCACCACGCCCGGCTCCGGCCGATCGACACGCACGTCGGCGACATCCGCCGACGCGTCCATCGCGAGCGACCGATACGCGCCAAACGGACCGGCCGTCGACGCGCGCTCGATCCCCATCTGCGTGCGCAACCGCAGCCGCTCGTCGCGCTCGTACGTGACCGGAATCGGCGGATGCGCCTCCGGATCGCCGGGGTCCACGATCTCCTTCTTTAGGTTCCAGAGCGCCGCAAGGTGTTCGAGATCCGCCCCCGTCGCGTACGCCAGCAGCACGGCACGCCCCGCATCGTTCACGCGAGCGCGAAACCGGACGTCCTCATACGCGGCCAGCTCCAGCAGCTTGACGACCGGATCGGATTCAAGCGCGGCCGTCCAATCCGGATAGATGCGCTTGAAGTGCTCCAGCTTGCGCTGGTACAGCTCTTCGAAGTCGAGCGTTTCGACGAGATCCGGCGGATCAAGCGTCGACAGATCGATCACTGTCATATCGTCACCTCGAATACAACGTCATCGCCGCTGTAGCGGCCGACGATTCGAAAAGTTACTTTGCCGTCCACGACAGACAGCGCGTTCACACGATCCAGCGCGATACGCGGCTCCCATCGCCCGATCGCGCGCGCGGCTTCGGCCTGTGCGGCCGATATCCACCCGCGCGTCACGGGTAGGTCGACCATCGCCGGGAGATCGGAACCGTAGTCGGGCCGCTCGCGGCGGGTTCCCTTGCGCGTGCTGAGAATGTCCGCGATGCTCTGCACGAGATGATCGAGTCCGCCGATCAGTCGGCCCGTACGGCGACACATACCGACCAGCGCGACCATCACTGCGCCTTCGTCGGGATGCGCTTGAAGCACTCGCGCGATTCGAGATACGCGATATGCTCAGGCTCGGTTACCTCCGTTTTGCCGGCCAGCACGGCAACGTACGAACCGTCCGGAAACACGATCACGCGACTGCGAAACTCGGTATCGATGAATGTCACGGGTGCTGCTGCCCCGCCTTGCTGTGCGTCTTTCGTCATAAACACCCCCACAAACGAAAAACCCCGCACAGGGCGGGGTCCAAAGTTACTTTGATAGGTTCACACTGGCGAGCTGACCAGCTCGCCGTCGCCTTGCTCGCGGTGCTGATGCTTGATGAGCGACTTTCCGCCCGCGACGACGTCGTCGCGATATTCAGCACCGCCCGCGATCTTCATCGCGACACCTCCGCCCTCGCCCGCCTTGCCCCGCATGCCACCGTTGAACGTCAGCAGTTGCTCGGTCGTCGTGTTGCCCGTGAACGTCGAGTCCGGAATGTCCGCCAGTAGCTTCGCGCTGCGCAGCGTCGCACCGTCCGCCTTCAGCTCGAACTCAGTGCCGCCGATGCGAAACACGATCCGACCGCCGGCCGGTACCGACAGCACGTATTCATGGCTCGCATGGTTGTACTGCTCGAATGCGCCATCCGGGAAGTCGGTCGCGGTCTCGTCTGGACTCGACCGACCGGCCCCGCCGTGCTGCGCCGTGTAGTAACCGGGCGCAACAAACGCGCCCGCCAGATCCCCGGAAGGTGCCCATAGCGCAACCTCTTCGTCGACGGACGGCGGACGCCACTGCCGAACCTTGCCAGCAGCACCGGCCTGCCACTTCAGCCAGTCGCTCACCCAATCGCCAATGCGGACCTTCACGCGCGGCGGATCGTACGTGACCGCCTCGACGATGGCCGATTGCGTCAGGCACGCCATGCGGCGATCCATTTCGCCAAGCTCGAAGTCGCTCACACGTCATCCTCCACTGTGATCCGCCGGATTCCAGTAGCGGCCTTCGTGCCCCGGCCCTGTCTCCGGATCGACACCCCACAACACCGCGCGGCCCTTCGTCGGCGGCTCGTACGCGTCGCCCAGGTCGAATTCGTGCACCCACTCGACGACCCAGACGAGATACGTGTCCAGCTCTGGCCGAAACGGATCTTCACCGGCAGACCCGACCTGCTTGCCGGGCGTGACGGGCAACCCCCACGTTGCCCCGTGCACTTTTTGCAGCACGCGCGCGGACAGCTCGCGCACCTGGACGTCGGCATCCTCGACCAACGGGTCGACGATCACGCGGGCCTGCATACGCGCAACCAGCGGCACACGCCCCGTGCCGTCATCGTGCCCCGGCTCCAGCTCCGACAGCTCGATCGCAACGAACGGTGTGTCGATCGCCTTACCGATCTTCGGATACGCGTGGATACGTTCCAGATCCGGCAGCCGCTCGCGCAGGCCGGCCTCGATGCCGTCGTGCAGTTGTTTGAGGTTATCGAGCACGGTTCATCGCCTTTTGCAGTTCATAGTTGACCTCTTGCCGCAGCACCGTCATCAGTCGCGCTTCGCATGCGCGGGCAGCACGTCGAAACGCAGGATCACCCGTCTGTGACCACTCGACCGTCACGACCTCGAACGGCGTTCGCGCCTTCCCGGTCCGGCGGTAGATCGGCCCGTCCGGCTGGCGCGTAGTCTTGCGCCACGCACCCTCGAACAGCGATTTGCCAGCGCGGATGCCCTTCTTCGTGCGCCGGATCGCACCGAGCCGGTGCGCCTCGATTGGATTCAATCCAAGCCACACCTTCCCGGTATCGGCCGACCGCATGAAGAAGTACATGCGCTGCCGCAGCAGCTTCTGCTGGATGCCCGTCGCGGTGCCGACCTCCTTCGCGGTCTGGCTCCTGATCCACGCCCCCGTCTTGCGCAGCGTCCGACGCCATGCCGCCTGCATTGCTGCAGGCGGCAGGCCCGCGAGCGCTTCGAGCGCATTCTTCACGTCGATCTCGATTCTCAGCAGATCCATCGTCACCTCAGAATCAGGATCGTCCAGCCTGTGCCTGTCGGGTGCATCTCGAACACACGGAAACGCTCGCCACCCGCTTCGACGATGCTGCCTTCGCGCACCCGGGCCGCATCGTCGTCGGTGATATCGAGGATCGGCGCAACGAGCTGCGTGCGTTGCGTTCCGAGATCCGGGCCGAGCCACGGCGCCTTGAACATGCCCTGCAGCGGTTTGCCGTCGATCTTCACCTCGTCCGACAGATCGCGCTTCACGGCCGTGTCGACATCGGACATCAGATCCCGAAACGCCATGTCACGCCTTCAGCTTGATCAGCGCCTTCGGGCGCGTGCACAGGTGGATCGGGTTCGACTGCGCCTCGATCTCGACGCCCTTGCCGAAGTCCATCAGCTCCTGTTTCGCGTAGTACGGGATGCCGGTCGTGTTGACCGACTCGACATAGTCGGCCGGCGCAAAGCGCGAGATGAACAGGTCCGGAACACCCTCCGGGATCGCATGCGCCTCGTCGTCGGCCACATAGCCGATGTCGCCGACGCGGCCGCGATAACGCTCAAACGTGCACCCGCCGAAGTCGAACGCCTCGCGCGCGTCGCCACGCAACTGCGCCGCCATCACGGACGCCAGATACGTCTCCTTGACCGATTTCGCGCTGATCAGCTTGTTCCAGAATGCGCGGCCGCAGAGCACGCGCACGCCCGTGTACGTCGTCGCGCCAAGCGCATCTTCGATCGCGTCCTGCACCTCGATACACTTCGTGCGAAGCTCCGTATCGGCCTTAGCCAGCTCGAACGGAATCACCGTCTGTTCGATGTCGAAGTACTTCCACAGGTCGATCAGCACGCGCTTGCCATCCGCATCCAGCACCGCGCCCTTGATCGCGCCGATACGATGGAATTCGTGTGTCGCGTCGAGCTGGCGGCGCATCTTCGCGAGGCGGCGATTCACGACGGTCTGCAGCGCTTCCAGCTCGGTCTCCGAACCGAACGCGCGCAGATTCTGGATCTCGTCCGCCTTGATCACTGCACGCTGCGGCAGGTGAACCGCGTTGATCGGGATCATGCTGCGTTTGCTGCCACCGACAACGGCGGCCGGCGAGCCGCGCTCACCCGCCGCAACGAGTGCGAGCGTGTCGCCGTCGCGCTCGATCTGGATCGTCGTCGTCGTGATGCCGTCCTCTTCGAACAGACCGAGGGAGCCGATCCGGCCGGGAACATACGGCTGCTCGTTGATCGCAGCACTCAGGGACGACAGCGAGAACGCGTCGTCTTGAAACAGGGCGATATCCGCCATACAACCTCCGACATGAAAATGGATACAAAAAAGGCCACGCGGTCTGCGTGGCCTTGAATGGCGTGTGATGCGATCAGCGTACGATAACGTGTCGCTCGCCGAGATCCCCGCGCCCCGCTGCATCGAGTCCCGTGAGCAGCCCGCCAGCGACCTCCGCGAGCCGGACGATCCCCGTCGCCGGACGCGGCGCTTCGGACGCGGCCAGCGGCGCATAGAGCACTGCGGCCGCGACTTCGGAACCGTCGTTCGCCTTGTTGTCGTACGGCGCATATTCGCCGGTACTCGTCACACCGAGCACTTGGCCAGACGGCAACGCCGCACCGGCCTTCACGACGATCCGCTCACGCGAGATCTGCCCGTTACCCTCCGACACGAGAAATTCGGCCGGGAGATTTGCCTGTACCTTCCAGTTCGACATGTGTTTCCCCTCCTCGGGTTACGTCAAAGTTACTTGCCGCTCTTGCGAGCCGCGTAGATGGACGCCGCACGCGGCGCATTCGCGACCACGGGCACGTCTTGCGACGCAACCGGGGCAGCACGATGGTTGATCGGTTTCTGCGACGCCGTCACGCGCTCGAACAGCCGCGCGCGCACCTGATCGGGCGACAGGCCATCCGAGACGAAACCGGCCGTCAGCTCGGTCAGGCTCGCGGCCAGACAGATACCGGCGATGTCCTGCGCGTTGCGGATCGCGGCGTCGACGCTCGCGCGATCCCGCAGGCCGGTCGCCAGCACAATGCCTTCGGCGCAGTGCTCGATACGCGCATCACGACATGCCGCGAACACGTGCGACGCCAGCGCCGTGACGTCCGGCGCGACCGGCGGCTGCGGCGCGGGATCGGCCGGCGGATTCGGTTGCGGATTGGACGGCGGCACCTCGCCGTCGTCCTCCAGCACCGCGCGGATCTCGGCCGGCACGGCTGTGAAGCGTGCAGCGAGCCGCGCAGCGCCCGCGTATGCGGCGATGCGGATCGGATCGGCAATCGCGTCGCAGAATCCTTGCTCTTTCGCTTGTGCGGCCGTGAGCCAGGTCTCCGCATCCATGATCGCGCGGACCTCATCCTCGGTCCGGCCGCTGCGCTCGACATAGGCTGCCAGCATGTTGTCGGACGTGCTATCGAGCAGATCCGCGAGCTTGCGCAGATCCCCAGCCTCGCCGGCCGCGACCGTATGCGGGTTGTGGATCATCAGCATCGCGTTCGACGGCATCTCGATCGTGTCGCATGCCATCAGGATCAGCGACGCTGCCGACGCGGCAACGCCATCGACACGCCCCGTCACCTTGCCGCCATGCCGACGCAGCGCGTTGTAGATCGTGAACGCGTCGAACACGTCGCCGCCCATCGAGTTGATCGCAACGACGATCGATGTCGCGGTTGCCGCGACCTCGTCGAGCTTCGCGGCAAACAGATCAGCGTCGGTGCCCCAGAATCCGATGTCGCCATAGATCTGGATCTCGACCGCCTTGCCGCCGTCCGCGTTCGCCTGCGCACGGATGTCCCACCACCGCTTCTTCCCTTTCATTCGCCATCCCCATTAGAAAGATCGCCCGCCCCGTCGACCGGATCGAGCGTGTCATATCGAATCCCGAGCCGGCGCTCACGCGCGAGATCGTCCGCGTTCTCCCGGTCGACCTGCTCCGGATCATCACCACGCGAAAGCACCGCACCTGTCCTGCTCGCCAGCCCGGAGCGGATCTCCATCCGCTTCGCCGTGACGTCCTGCACCGGGTGGATATACGGCCAGCCCTGCGGCACCCACCGCACCCGCAGATAGTCGCGACGGCGTCGGTAGTAGTCCGGCATCGGCATCGCGCCGGACAATGCGCACGCGTCGACCCACCAGCGCCAGACCTTCCGGCAAAACTGGTGAATGAACACGTCCCACTGGATCTGCTCGATCGACCGCCGGAACTCGTTCAAGATCACGCGTAGCACTCGGTCGCTCACGTCGCGCAAATCGCCAGTCATTACTTCGTACGGCATGCCGACCGATGCCGCAGCGGCCATCAGTTGCTGACGCATGAAAGGGCCGTAGTCGGTTCCTGCGCCCGGCGGCTCGGCGAACTTGACGTCCTCGCCGGGGGCCAGCTCCTGCATGCTCCCCGGTTCGAGCGATACGACCGGAGAAAAGCCGTCGACGTCGTACTGCATTTCGCCGCCGGTCACCGGATCGCCCATGAGGCCCGGCTCGGCGGGCGGCTTCGTGACAAAGCCGGCAAAGAGGTTGCTGACCTCCTGCCGGAACAGTACGGCGTCATCGAAGTTGTCCAGCGATTTGAGCCGAAGCAGCACGGTCGACAGTTCGGGGACACCACGCACCTGGCCGGGCCGCAGCGCGAGGAACACGTGCGCAATCTCCTCGGCCGGCACGCGAACGGTCTGCATGTTGGCCGTCGACGCGCGCCCGTATTCGCCGGGATGACGCTGCAGAAGGTGATACGCAACGCGTCGACCGTCCGTGTTGAACTCAACGCCGTTGACAATCTCGCCCCCGCCCGGAACGATCTCGTTCTTCTCCATCGGCAGCAGATCGCCTTCGAGAAGGCGGATCTGCATCGGGACCGCCAAGCCCTCGCTCGGGCTGCGCAGCTGGCGACGCACCAGTACCTCGCCGTCGCTGAAGAAGGCACGTGCGGCGAGCGTCTGCACGCCCGCCATGTCGAACAGATCGTCCGCGTCGATCTCCTCGCAGCTATCTTCCCAAAGTTGCTTTTGCATCTTGCGCACCGCATCGATCGGATGCTGCGGGTGCGCTTGGATGCCATTCCCGATCGTGTTCGATACGAGCCGCGCGATCGCCGTCTTCGCCCATGGGTCGTTGCGGATCGCGTCCCGAGCGCGCGACCGCAGCAGGGGCAGGTTTTGCGCCGCCGCCGCGTTCGGTCCCGCGCTGGACGCACGCCACGACTTCGCGCGTGCGCCCGTCGTGCTCGCCGACTCGTAGGCCGCCGCCTTCAGCCGCGTCGGCACCACGAATCCGCGCCGCGCAAGTGACGGAAAGCCCCCCTTCATCGCACCCCCTTGCCGGCGTGGCGAATCCGGACGATCGACGAACGCCCAGCCGCGCCGTTCAGGTCGCGAATGATCTCGGTGCGGGCCTCGCGCAGCTCGCCGATCGAGCGATATTTCACGCGCCTGTCGGCATACTGGACTTCCAGCTCGCCCTTCGCGATTGCAGACTGGATGTTCTGCAGGTCCTGTTTTGTGTATGCCATGCCATTCCCTCGTTTAGCGCCGCTTCAGGTACGTCGAGCGACCAACACGACGCCCCTGAATGCGCGAAACCCCGCTCGGGGGCGGGGTTTCGGTGGGTTTCGCTACCTGCGGCGACGGCCGCGGAGTCTCTGTAACGGTCTCTTCGACCGGCGGATCGGGCAGCACCTCAGCCGGCAGCGCCGACGGTAACGCCTCCAGCACCGGAACCGCATCGAACAGGGAGACCTGCGATGCACGATGCTGCTCGACCTGCCAGTGCGCCTCGGTCATCAGATGCACTTTCACGCTACGAGCCGCGTGCAGCGCGTAGCCTTCGCAGTCCAATGCCTCGTTGCGCGGGCTGATCTTCTTCCACACGCGCTTACCGCCACGCGGCCCCGGCACCTTGACCTCCGCCGTGAGCTGCGGGAGGTAGTCGCCGCGCACGCCGCTATACCAGTGCATCCGGCCCGGCCCGTCGCCCTCGAGCTTCAGTCGGTTTTCGAGGATCAGATCCTTCGCGCGGCTCACGCCGACCATGTACGGCCGCAGCCCGTACTTCGCAGCCTTGCTGTTGTTGCGCGTCGAGTCGATCGACGCCTTCGGCACGCTGAAGATCTCCGCATCGACGTTGCTGCTTCCCTTGACGGCCATGACGTTGTACCCGGCGTTCTGCGCAGCGCGCACATACTTGTAAACCGCGTCCGACGTCGCACCGTCCGACGAATCGATCGACGTTGCACGTACACGCAGCAACCAGCCGTTCTCATGCCGGTATGCGTGCGAAAGCAACATCGTCAACGCGCCCCATACGCCGCCCGCCATCGGGTCTTGCTGCTGCTCCGTCACGTTGCCGTAGATCTCGCCCCACAAGACGAGCCAGCTTTCCTCGCCGCGCCCCCATGCACGCACGACGATCGCGAGCCGGTCGTGCTGCACGTCGACGCCGAGCGTCAACAGCAGACCGCCGAGCGGCACCGTCAGCTCCGCGTACGGCAGCGCACGTTGCGCGAGCACGTCCAGCTCCGGCAGATCCGTCTTGTACTTGTACGCCCGACCCTGCGAGTTGTTCACGAACGAACGCATCTTCGTATCGTCGCCCTCGCGCAGCGCCTTATCGGCCGTCAGCCACTTCTTGACCAGCTCGGCCATGTTCGAGCCGGGGAACGGCGACACCAGCTCGTTGATGCGGAAGCCGGCAACGCCGTGAAACGGTGCCGTCGCAACCCATCGCCCACGACGGACAGCGCGAATACGCGTCGCGTCGTCCCACAACGAGCCGCAATGCGGGCAGGTGTAACGGGCCGTCTCCGGTTGTGCGCGGCCGTAGACCTCATGTACGACTTCGGCGCCCTCGCTCCACGTGACGTTCTCCCACGCCAGCTCATGCTCCTCGTCACAATCAGGGCACGGCACCAGATACACGCGCTGATCCGATGCCGCGTAAGCCTGCTGGATACGCGACAGGCCGTCGATGGTCGGCGTGCCACCCAAGATCATCTTGCGTCGCCGGGCCGAATAGCTCTTGTTCCGTTCCTCCAGCAGCGTGATCGAATCGCCCTGCTCGCGAACGTTCGTATTCGCGTCGTCCGGCTCCTCGACCGCAACGACCGGGGCAGGCGTCGACTTCACTTCGTCCGGCGCGTTCGACGTGATGAACTTCAGGAAGCCGCGCGCGAACGTCTTGTGATCCCACAAGTTGTTTTTGTCGCGGGCCGCGTGAACCGGCAGTTTCGCCGAGAGGCGAGGCGTCACCTCGACCATCGGCTCGAACTTCTCCAGGTTGAACTTCTTCGCCGTCTTCTCTTTCGGGAACATGACGATCATCGGGCACGGGTCAACGTCGATCCGCTTGCCGATGTAGTTCAGCAGCACGCCATCTGTCCACGCGACCTGCGCTGACTTCATGCACACGATCTTCTGCACGGTCGGATCGTCCAGCGCTTCGTGCATGCCGAACACCCACGGCGTGATGTTCGGGTTATACCGGCCGGGGCTGGCCGAACCCTTCGCGCTCAACCGACGATGTTTGCGTGCCCAGTCCGTCGTCCCAATCCGCTCCGGCGGACGCAGCATCGTCGCGATCCGGCGAATCACCGCGTGGACTGTCTGGGTCGTATTCAGAAAGCTGCTCAAGGCATCCATATATGTGCTCGTTCAACCATTCGACGTCCACCTCGACGCCGTATAGCGTGCGCAGCTCCTGCACCAGCTTGTCGGACAGCGACAGCAGCTCCGTTTGAAATGCGCCGACCATCAGGCCGTACGCCTGTTCGAGCTGCGCCGCGTTGACGAGCTGCCCCTTCTTCTCCGCCAGCGTCAGAAGTTTGATCTCGCGATCGACGATCTCGGTCTTCGCGCGCTCGGCGACGAGATCAATGCCCGTACCGCTGGAGCGGCCAGCCGCAACCTCGCGCAAATGCCGGATGTACGCGACGCGGATCTCGTCGATCGACGCCACGCGGTAATCGAGCCGGACCTTGTCGACGAACCTCGAAACGGCCGACTGGTCAAGGTCGAGATGGTCAGCGATCTGCTGCTGAGTCGGCATGAATATGACCCCCTATGGAGACTCGCCAGTAGAGAAAAAACGCGGGTGCGAGCCCCCGCGTATGGCGATGCCCGGAGGGTCCCCGCCTGCTCAAAAAGTAGGCAGACCCGTGAGATCGCACCAAAATCGAGCCGCGCCCCTGCCCGGCCCCGGCCCGGCGGCCGGTTCCGCACGCTATGCGACAATGCCTGCGGGCCAACCAACACCAGCACGCTATGACAGACGAGAATACGAAGCAAAAGCTAGACGAACTGCAATGCCGCTTAGTCGCCCACCGGAGTCTCACCGCCACTCTGCTATCAGCAGTCGCAGCACAACGACCCGACTCACACGAATTCCTTGCCGGCATTGCAAAAGCAATGACCAACTCCGCAGAGAACCTTCCGGTCTGGCGTGAATGGCGGGAAACCTACATCGATGAAGTGCAATCGACGATTGCGATGGCGACGACTTTCACGCCCAAATGAGGGCCGCCCAAGACGGCTGACACCGTCCTGCTGAAATCTTCCGACGCGCTCAGTGCCGCCGACAGCGCCCTAAGCGCGTCTACTTCTTCCCCTTCCGCAAAACCGCACGAATGCGGGTCATTCCGAGCCGCCTCATCGACGGCCGCCGCGATCTGCTCGCCAACAATTGCGACCGCCGAGCCATCTACAGAGCTTGTTCGCATTTCAGCGCTCCAATGCAAAAAGCCCTGAGGGCTTTCGCACTCAGGGCTTCGATATTCATTTCGTAAGGGCGAACGCCCGCCCAACGGATCCCGACAGACAGTTATCGTTGTTGGTCGCGGCGCTCCCGCGATTCAGTACGCCTGTCGGGCGAAGGTTGCGACACGAGTGTGCGGTCGCTCACGTATCCAGTGACGCGGTAAAGGATGTGCAAAGTTTACGCGATCCGCTCTTGAAATGGAATACGTTTCATCCTCGCAATTGTCGACGCAATGTGTCGCACACCGATCCATCTACTGTATCCAACAGCGCGAGCATGTCGTGAAAGCGCCACGACCAGTTCTTCCGATACTCGTCAAGCGATACGCCGAGTGCGTGCGCCCGGCCAGCGTCGTCGACCTGCCGCTTGCCGGAACCGGAACAGTTGGGGCAAATGTGCCGGCCCTTCGCATCCGAAACCGGCGACGCAGCGATCCGCCCCATCCCGCCGCAGTCGGCGCATGGTTCGTATTCCCGAAAGACCAGCGGACCGTTACGCCCTTCGAAGAACGGGATACGCTCCTCCGATACACACACCTTCCCGCTGCCCCCGCATACGTCACATGCGTGCGTTGACGTCGCGACGGGACGCGCGCGACGCACGACGCCGCGCCCCTCGCACTCGACACACTGATCGTTCACCCACTCGTCCAGCAGCCGCAGGGCGAACCGCTCGACGATGTCGACCTTCGATCGCTCGACGGCGTGCCCCGCACGTTGATCGCGACGCTCGTCGCGCGAGAGGCCCGTGAACCGCGCACGCTTGAATCGACCCGACGTCCGGATCATCTGCGCCAACAGCAACGTTGCACGTCGAATCATCGCAGGCGTCGGCAGCGGCCCGGCCTTGATTCGGGCCAGCGCGCTACCGAGATCGTTCGCAAAGGCGAGCGCGCCCAAAGTAACTTTAGGATCGGCAATCGGGTCGGTGAACTGACCACGAACGCTCATAGCAACGCCCACCCGCTCTTTCAAATCGATCATCACTCTCTCCTATTCGTCCTAATGTCCCAATGTCCCAAGGGAAAAGGCTTGCAGGGGTGCGCGCCTGCGACATGCGCGACATGCGCCGCTCACGTCGCGCATGTCGCGCTGCGCACCCGCACACGAGGCAACGCCTTGGGACGTTGGGACACGGGACGTCACGGCCGGCCATGACGTACCCAATGGCCGGCCGTGACTGATCCCATGGCGCGCCACACGATCACAGCGGACTGTCGTCATCACCCGCTGCAACCAGTTCGCGTTCTGCCTCCGGCGCTTGCTCTTCCTTCACGTAGTACCAACCGCGCGATCCGGTCGACTCGCGCTTGCGTACCCACCCGAGCGACTTCAACGCCTTGCCGATGCGGCGCTGCTCGGCCAGCGTCCACTTCGACGTGTCGAGCTTCAGAATGTCTGCGAGGATCTCTTCCATCGTCGTGCGTGACACGAATTCCAGGGCCTTGGCGATCTTGTCCTCGTACACGTCGCCCTCGTAGCGCTCCGCCTGTTCGATCTCGAACAGCGGGCGCTCATGCTCTTCTACGTGCCACACGACGCCCGAGCGATACAGGTGCACGGCTTCCGCCCAGAGCTGCTCACGAACGGCCACAATGCCGTCGATGTCGACCAGACCGCCGACACGCAGCGGCCAGTAACGCCGGTTGCCTGATTCGTCTTTCAGGTACGTGTCGAAGTTGACCGAGCCGGCGAACACGCACTGACGCGGGACGTCGGTCGCCCGCTTGCCGTAGAAGTTGCGGAACCGGTCGACGGCCGTCGCGAAGAAGCTCTTTACCGCCGACGAGTCGGCCTTGTTCAACGAGTCCAGCTCCGCCAACTCGATCACCCACTTCCCGGCCAGCACCGCGTATGTGTCTTTGTTGCCGATCTGGATCGGCGTATCGGTGAACCACGGTGCGCCGGCCAGCACCTTCAGCGCCGTCGATTTGCGATGTCCCTGCTTGCCTTCGAGGATCAGGACGTTGTCGACCTTGCAGCCCGGTTCCATCACGCGCGCGACGGCCGCGATCATCCACTTCATGAACGCGAGCTGCACATAGTCGCTGTCGGCCACGCGCAGGTATGTCGACGGCATCGATCGCACGCGCGACACGCCGTCCCACTTCAGCCCTTCGAGGTATTCGCGCACGTCATGGAAGTGGGTCGCGTCCGCCACCAAGAGGACCGCGTTCATTACGATATCGGTGCGAGTGTCGAGGCCGTACCGTTGAGACAGCCAGAGAACGGTGCGCTGGTCATCCATGTCGGTCCACTCGCCCGTGACACCCTGCGGGAACGGCGGCGCCTTGCGCTTCATCACACGACCACCGAAGTCGTCCTGCTCGATCACGCCCTGCCACGCCTTGTGGTTCGACAGGATCAGATGCACGTTCCCGAGCGTCGGCAGCAGCCTGCCCTTGTCCGACCGCGACAGATCCTGCTCCCACGTGTGTGCGCCGCTCTCAGCCTCACGGCCGTCCCATGCCGCCTGTTTCGCGGCAGCGGACGTCGCGGCGGGCTTCGTCTGCGTGACGTCCGCGGTCGACATGGCGACCGTCGCCGGCCGGATCTCTTCGTTCGCTGGCGCGATGACGCGCAAGATTGCCGCTTGCACCTGCGCCTCGACTGCCTCGATGCCCTCTTCGACGTGCAGGTCGTTGAAATCGGTCAGCTTGCGCTCGCCGCGATTGGCGAATACCGGATAGACGACGCTGACGTCGTCGACGGTCGCGGCCGCCTCATACGCACGCTTCAGGCCCGTGTTCTCGAAGCGCTTACGGCGCAGCGGCATCACGTCGTTGCCGTAGCTCGCCTCGACGTACGGCACGCCGTTTTCGTCACGACGACGAGACACGGCAACCATGTACCACGTATTTTTCGCCTCGATCCGCACCGGGTCGGCACCAAACACCAGCTCGCCTCGAAAAGCAAACTCGTCGGCAAGCCAGTCGCGCACGCGCTGCTCGATCTTCCAGTCGTCATCAGCGCAGACCAGCACGTGCGCATCCGGATACGTCGCACGCAGATAGCGCACGGCCGGGAGGATGCCGCCCGCGTCGAAGCAGATATCGACAGCAAACGCGTCATCGATCGCCATACGGATCGCACGCGCGGTTGCATAGCCTTCGGCGACCAGCACGATCTGGTCGTCTGCACCGACCTCGCCGAGCAGATACGATGCGCCCTTCTTTTCCATGCCTTTGTTGAAGCGCTTCGCGCCGTCCGGCGTGATCTTCTGCAGGCCGACGAGACGAGCGTCGTCGCCGTACTGATACATCGGCACGAAGATCGTGCCGTCCACGTCGAAACGCACGCCCTCGGCCGAGATGTGTTTGCGGTCGAGATAGGTGGACTTGCCATCCTCTGCCGCACGGTTCCACTGATCCCGCGCGCGGTTCGCGGCGAGCTTCGCCTGACGTGCGTCACGGTCGGCCTGCTCACGGTCAGCGGCTTCCTGCCGGCGACGCGTTTCCGCCAGCACTTCCTCGCTCAACGGTGCACCACTCCACTCGAATCGCTCGGTGCCCGGATCGTCCCCGGAGAAATGGCCGAACGTTCCGCCGTAGCCGATCGTCGCGCCCTTGCTGATGACTTCGCGAAGCTGATACCAGTATTTCTTGCGCGGCCCGTACCGATGATGCTTGCCGTCCACAACCGGATGGCCGGCGGGCAGATCGGGATGCCCCGCTGCGCGCAATTGCTGAATGATCTGGTCCAGTGTCGCCATACAATAATTTCCTCTGTCAAAGTCGCTTTGGCCGCATGTCGCGGCCGAATCACAATTCGTTGAGCTGCGCCCTGTTAGCTCGCACGCCGAGCCGCATCCAGCTCGATGAGGCGGCGGTCGCGTGCGACCTTGTGAGAGAAGCTGCGCCACGCTCCCCGCCCGGCCGCATAGGACTGCCGTCCGCTCGGCGAGCGGCTGTACTGCGATGCGCCGCGTCGCAATGCGCTGCTGATTCCGTTCACGTTCACTGGGGTCTCCGGTTATTTGCCGCGCAGTCGACGCCACTCGGCTGACATGGAATCGTCGAACGCCGCAAGGTCCAGCGCGCAGAGTCGATCGGTAAGCTGGTCGCGGAACGCGTGACGCTCCGCCTTGGTTGCGAGCGCGGCACATGCGCGCGCAGCTCGGTCAACGAACAAGCGCACCTGCCCCGCTTCGATCGCTTCCGCAAGAAGCGGAGCAAGGCAATCGGGAAACGTGGCGATCAGTTCGGATAGCAAGCGCCCCGCTTCAGCGGGGGCAGATTCGAATCGGGATGCGAGCGTCGTGACAGCGCATGCCAATTGCTGCTCGGGCGAGCAGCAAAGGCCGATATGCTCACGGTCGGGACGACAGCACCCCATGCCGGGCTTAAACCGCTCCATGACGACGACGCCGACGCGCGGCGAGGTTGCGAGCAGCGTGAATCAAACGCTGGAACAGACGCTGGCCCTTGCGGCCGGTCGCGATGATCTTCTCGGCGTGTTGATCGTCGATCCGCTGATCCGCCAGCGCACGCGTCACGTCGTCAGCGACGAGACCAACATGCGCCTGCAGGTGCAGGGCCGTCGAAACGAGACGCAGCGTGCCGGGTTCGCTGACGTCGTCAGCGGCGTGGTCGTCGACGTGCTCGGCCACCAGACCAAAACGCGAGTTCAGTGCATGCAGCGCGTCGAGCGCGTACACCTCGCCCTCTGCCTTTTCCTGCATCCACTCGATCAGCAGCTCGAACATCTCCATCGACAAGCGACTGTCGCCGACACCACGCAGGCGCAGACGAAGCGATTCCGGCGTGATGTTCTTGCCGCGCCGGATCGTGAGGTGATTCGCCGCGTCGGCGACACCGCCGGGCGTGTTGCGAACGGACGTATAGAGCACGTCCAGCCATTCGGTACTGTCGTATCGGCACGTCATAACGTTTGAGATCGGAAAGTTTCATCCTGTCGTGACGTATAAAACGTCACTAGGATTCGAGATATGCGATCGAAACCGCACCGTTAGCTGTTGCAGACTTGAGTTGCGCTTGACGATGGCCCGGATTGACGGACGAAGGCCCAATCGACTCGGCCGTTCAGTTCTTCACATCGCACGGCACCACGGCAAAGCTGCTCAATGGGCGGACAGTGTTCGGCCGGTACTCTCCGGCCGGCCTGTTTCCACTGCTGGACCGCAGCTCGAGTAACGCCAAGGCGATCCGCAAGCGACTGCATAGTCAGCCCGGCCGCTTTGGCGGCCCGATCCAAGGGGTGCTCCACGATGTTGTCCATTAGCTTCCATCACCAACGCAATGATAGAAATTCTAACATTCGTTCGATAGAAAATATAGCCATCGGCGCGCAAGATTTTCTTACCATTGAGCGCATGGACATCGGTGAATGGATAAAGGCGAGCCGCGAAGCTGCCGGCCTCAAGCAGGACGAACTCGCGGAGCGATTGGGCAAGACGCGCGGCAACGTGTCCGCGTGGGAAAACGGCCGTCACGAGCCAAGCTTTGGCCAGATTCTTGAGATCGCGCGTATCACAAAGCACGCAATCCCCATCCCCGGTGTTGCGGACTCACCCATTGGCAACGTTGCCCCGGCGAATGTCGGCACGCGTCGTGTACCGCTGATCAGTAGCGTGCAGGCTGGCCTGATGAGCGAGGCGATTACCCCGTTTCCACCTGGCGGAGCGTTCGAGTACCTGTTGACCGATCTAGACCTGTCGGATCACGCATTCGCGCTTGAGGTAGAGGGGGAATCGATGGCGCCGGAGTTTATGCCCGGAGATCGAATCATCGTTGAGCCAGCCATTGCGCCAAGACCGGGAGACTATGTCGTCGCAAAGAACGGCAAAGAAGAAGCCACGTTCAAGAAGTACAGACTTCGAGGCGTAAGCACGACAGGCGCAGAAGTGTTTGAATTGGTGCCGCTCAATTCTGACTACCCGACCATAAACAGCGAGCATGAACCCGTTCGGATCATTGGCGTGATGGTTGAACACCGCCGATACCGCAGGCGCTAACTCGCTCCTCGCAATCCCGCTTAGGCGGGATTTTTTTTGCCCCTCGGCCCCTGACTATCAGCTTTCATCGCCCAATAGATAGATTTTCTACCCATCAAGATAGTTTTTCTTGCATTTAGTTGGATAGAAAATCTATCATCCTCACGTCTCAACTTACCGTGAGGAACCCATGACGCGCGAACTCCCTGAATTCCGATCGTCGAAACCCATCACTCGCCGCTGCCTGCCCGACCGCCAGCTCGACAACCGCCACGACTGGCTCCGCGACGAACAAACGCCCCGCATCACGCCGTCCGAACCTGCCCGCCAAAGCAACTTTGAAAAGTCGCCGATCTTCCGCTGGACGGTCGTCGCCGCCCTCTTGTTCGTTGCCGTGAACGTGTTCCAAGACGATCCGGTCGTCGTGCCGACGACCGCCTACCACGTCACCGTCTAAATCGCCCCGACCCTGCCGGGGCGTGCGCCCCCGGCGTCATGGAGACCACCATGCCGCGAATCAAAGCCCGAACCCTTCCCCTCGTCGACGTCGAGCGTCGCGACACGCTGCCACTGCGCACCATTACGCGATACGACCGGAACGCACGCCGTCCATCGACCCCGATCCTGATCGGCAAATACGTCGTCGGTCGCCGCCCCTTGGCCGACAGCGTGCATACGGAGTATTTGATCCTCGACGGCGCTGAGATCGCTGGCAAGCAGATCTCGATCCCGAGCGAAGGTGACTGCGCCGATGCAATCAAGCGCCTGCGAGACGCAAAGCGTGCGGCGGGCGTGGCGGCATCGAACGCGATCGATAAAGCGAAGAACGCCGGCAAGCCGCGTGCCACCGCAGCACCGGAGGTTGCGTAATGGACGATCGCACCCGACAGCTCGACCTGACCGCGCCGATCCCGACCGGGAACATCAAGGCAGCCGCCGCAGCCGCCGGCGCAACGAAGGCAGACCTGTGGATGGTCCCCTACGATCAGTTGCGCTACGACCCGGCCGACAACATCCGAGCGGTTGATACCGAATGGGTGGCACACCTCGCCGCGCTTATGCGGGAGAACGGATACGACAAGGGTTCCCCCCTCCATTGCTACGCCCGGAAGGTTGACGGCAAGGATCTGCTCTACGTTTACAAGGGGCAGCACCGATATCTCGCAGCGGGACACGTGATCGCCACCGGGAAAGATCTGGGCAAGATCCCGGTTGTCGTCCGCGACGCGAAGAACGTCAACCGCGCCGAAATGGTGATCGACGGCTATCTCAGCAACAACGGCAAACCGTCGTCGCCGCTTGATCTGGCCGCTGCCGTCGCAGAACTGCGCGACATGCACGGCATGACGCTGGCGGCAATCTGCAAGCGTCTGAATGTCACCGACCAAACGATCCGCGATGTCGGCCTGCTCGAACGGGCACCCGCCGAATTGCATCAGCTCGTACGGGGCGGCCAATGCACCGGCACACTGGCGATAGAACAGATCCGCCTGCACGGCGGCGACAAGGCGCTCGAACGCATCATCGTCGGGATCTCCAAAGCTGCAGAAGCCGGCAAGACGAAGGTGACGAAGAAGTACCTCGAAGATACGCCCCAGCTCGATGAGCTTCCGGACCCGGCATCATCGGCACAACAGCCAACATCCGCGGCCGCCACCAGCGCCAAACCTGTCGCCTCATCGAGGGGTGCGGAAGCCACGGTTAAGACGCAGGCGCCGACACAGTCAGCCCCGCGCCAAAGTGCCCCGGCGACGATCAGCGATACGCGCGCATCGTGGCTGTTACAAGCGGTGCATTCGGTCCTGCACGACCCCGCCTTCGACCAGCTCTCGCCGGGCACGATGCATGCAGTGCGCATGGGCTTGCATGGCGTAGCCGACTCGCTACTCGACGCGGTCGAGTCGACACGAACCGATCATCCGATTCACGTACCGAACAAGCACGGCGTATTCGACGCCTGCGAGACGATCAGGTCCCCGGCAAGCAAGCGCACTCGCAAGAATCCGGCCTCAATCCACCTTGCTCACGCTGAACAGGGAGTATGGATCTCCTCGTTCACCTTGGAGGTTGGTTCGGGCGGCATGACTGGCCTGCCGTCACTGCACAGCTTCACGGAGACGTACCCGACACGCGGGCAAGCAATCCGTGGCGCGGTGTCAGACATGACGCGCGTCATGCAGTCGTCCAGTTATGCGAAGTCGAAGGAAGCACCGATCGTCCATGCGTGGCTTGACAAGCTGTATGCGATGCCTGATCCGGAATGGACGCCTGAGCTGGCAGCCAAGTATTCGGCCGCGAAGGAGGTTTCGTAATGCCTCGCCCGGCCCTTTCTACCCCACGTCCGCTGCCGCGAAAGCGGGAACACGCGAAGAAGCGCCCTGCGCTCGCACTGGCAAGCGTCGACGGTACTCCGATGCAGTCGAACGGCAGCGGGCTGACGCCCGCAACATCGATCCAGAACAACGATGCGCCGCTCACGCGGCGAAAAGCAATCCAGATGAACGAAGCCTTGGCGGATGCCCGCCAAGGCAGGCTCGCGCGGCTCGACGCCCTTCGCACCGAGATCCGCTCGCTGGTCATCGATATCTCGCACGCAGCCGACGTCGAGCTGCTGGACTTGATGGACGACGAGATCGGATCGTTCGCTCGCCACAGAGCCGCGCAGGATGCGCGCACTTGGGCCGCAACCGCCAGCATCACGCTCGAAACCGGGTTGATGCAACTGGCTCGCGCACTGCCAAGTGGGGCCGATGAAGAAACGAAGAATCGAGGAGCATCCGCATGACCGTTGCAATGAAACCGATCTACCTCGATATCGAATCGGTCTCTGCCGCAATCTCCCTGTCGCCGGCCGTCATTCACAAGCTCGTCCGGCAAGAAGAGTTTCCGAAGCCTCGCGCGCTGTCAGGTCGTCGCGTTGGATGGCTCACACGGGAGATCGAGGAATGGGCGGAGGCCCGAACGCCGTCAGAATTCTTGCCGCCACCCAACTGCGGGACTGGTCGAAGGAAGGCTAACGCACATGTCCCTGACTGACCGCCTCCAGCTTCGCGTTCAATTTCGACAACCACTGCCGGCGCTCGGCGTCATAGTCGTGACGATTGTAGACACCCCCAACGCCCGGCAGCATGTGCCCGATGATCGCCTCACCGATCTCGTACGGACATCCGAGCGCAGCCAACATGGTGCGAGCCGTTCGACGAAGATCGTGAGGTGCCCAATGGGTCACTGCCAGGCGCGGCCGGACCCGCTTCGGCTTCGTTTCACTGTACGGCATATGGTAGTGCACCGCCGTACCGAACACTTTCTGTTGCATCGGACCGTCATTCTCGGCCGGGAATAACCACCCTTTCCCGTAGCGCTCTAGCCGACGACGAACAATTGCTTCAGCCCGACCAATGAGCGGCACCCGCAGGTCCGTTGCATTCTCGTGGCGAGCGTTTTTCGTTTTGACCTTCGGTATCGTCCACCAAAGCCCGTCCGACTCTTCGGCAATCTCCCGCCCTTCCATAGCGCCAATCTCAGCGCCACGTGTCGCCGTCCACAGATATAGCGTCAGGGCGTCTTCGACGTTGCGACTGAAGTTCGGCAGCCAGTTAATTACCGCCCCTGCCTCTTCGTCGCTCAGAAATCGCTTCACGGTTCCGGTCGGCTGCCCCTGAATGCGCTTGCCGTTGCTACGTAAACGACCGCGCATAATCTGACGCCACCAGTTCGGCGAGGATTCGGGCAGTTTGCCGGCGTCGAGCGCATAGTCCCATGCAGCACCTAGCTCAAGCCGGAGCTTCGATGCCTGCACCGGGATGTGGCGAAATGAATCGATCTTGGTAAAGGCACGCTCGCGGGTCAGCCCGGCCGCCGGCGTTTCTGCAAGATCGCCGACCATGGTCCTGAACATCCGGGCGACTTCGGCCGCTCCCTTCGGCTTTCGATTGTGCTCCACGTGCCCTTTCAGGTACGCGGCACACACGTCGCCCACTGTCAGCGAATCCCCTTGCTGTACCATTACGGCGACAGTGCCGAGCGCTTGTCGCTTAGACAGTGCGGGGTCGTTGCCTGCGTTGCGCTGGTCCCTCAGGCGCTCCCATTCAACGGCCGCAGCTGCGATAGACAGTGCGGGCCATTCGCCGATTTTGATTTGTCGCATGCGCCCGTCGACGGGCGATTTGTACCGGTAGATCCAGCTACGACGCGACGCTGTTGCCTCAAGCCGGAGACCGGGACAACCGTCGATACTTAAATGTGCACCGGGCAAAAGTTGCTTTGCAGTACGTGCGTCAAACCTCATTCAATCCTCGGCGTAGGTTTCCGCCACACACAGGACAGCACTGGCGTAGGCGTAGGTTTCACGAAAGGCGAAAAGCTACGCTGACAACGAGAATTTAGCAAGATGTCGTGACACGGGGAAATTCGATGTCGAAACCCCAGAAACTGACGGAAAGCCTTGATGGATAAGGACGTGCAGAAAATTACGGAACGAAAACAGCAGCTTACAGAAGCGGCTTTTAACAATCACACCCCGATGATGCAGCAGTACCTGCGCATCAAGGCCGACCATCCCGACACGCTTGTCTTCTACCGGATGGGCGACTTCTACGAGCTGTTCTTCGAAGACGCGGAGAAAGCCGCACGCCTGCTCGACCTGACCCTCACGCAACGCGGTGCTTCCGCCGGCACGCCGATCAAGATGGCCGGCGTACCGCATCACGCGGTCGAGCAGTATCTTGCGAAGCTCGTGAAAATGGGCGAATCGGTCGCGATCTGCGAACAGATCGGCGATCCCGCCACGTCGAAGGGCCCCGTCGAGCGCAAGGTCGTGCGCGTCGTCACGCCCGGCACGCTGACCGATGCCGCGCTGCTGTCCGACAAGAACGACGTTTACCTGCTCGCGATGTGCACGGGCCACAACAAGCGTGGCGTCGCGGTGAACATCGGCCTCGCGTGGCTGAACCTCGCCAGCGGCGCGCTGCGGCTCGCCGAAATCGAACCCGACCAGCTCGCTGCCGCGCTCGAGCGCATCCGGCCGGCCGAGATCCTGACACCGGATGGCACGACCGACGCCGTGCCGGCCGGCGCGGGCGCAAGCAAGCGCGTGCCGGCGTGGCACTTCGACACCGCATCGGGCACGCAGCGCCTGTGCGACCAGCTCGATGTCGCAAGCCTCGACGGTTTCGGTGCGCATTCACTCACGAGCGCGTGCGGCGCGGCCGGCGCGCTGCTGCTCTATGCGGCCGCCACGCAGGGCCAGCAACTGCGGCACGTGCGCAGCCTGAAGGTCGAGAACGAAACGGAGTACATCGGCCTCGATCCGGCCACGCGCCGCAACCTCGAACTGACCGAGACGTTGCGCGGCACCGAGTCGCCGACGCTGTATTCGCTGCTCGACACCTGCTGCACGACGATGGGCAGCCGCCTGCTGCGTCACTGGCTGCATCACCCGCCGCGCGCGTCGGTCGCCGCGCAGTCGCGGCAGCAGGCAATCGGTGCACTGCTCGATGCACCGGCCAACGCAAGCCTCGATGCGCTGCGCAGCGCGCTGCGCCAGATCGCCGACGTCGAGCGGATCACCGGGCGTCTCGCGCTGCTGTCCGCGCGCCCGCGCGACCTGTCGAGCCTGCGCGACACGTTCGCCGCGCTGCCGGCACTGCGCGAGCGTATCAGCGCGATCATCGCGAACGCGGACGCACTCACCCGCGTCGACGCAGCACTCGCACCGCCCGCCGAATGCCTCGACCTGCTGACCAGCGCGATTGCGCCCGAGCCGGCCGCGATGGTGCGCGACGGTGGTGTCATCGCGCGCGGCTACGACGCCGAACTCGACGAGCTGCGCGACATCTCGGAGAACTGCGGGCAGTTCCTGATCGATCTCGAAGCGCGTGAGCGTACGCGCACCGGCATCGCGAACCTGCGCGTCGAATACAACAAGGTGCACGGCTTCTACATCGAGGTCACGCGCGGCCAGACCGACAAGGTGCCCGATGATTACCGCCGGCGCCAGACGCTGAAGAACGCCGAGCGCTACATCACGCCCGAACTGAAGACCTTCGAGGACAAGGCGCTATCCGCGCAGGAACGCGCACTGGCCCGCGAGCGCGCGCTGTACGACGCGGTGCTGCAGGCGCTGCTGCCGTTCATCCCCGAGTGCCAGCGTGTCGCATCGGCGCTCGCCGAGCTCGACCTGCTCGCCGCATTCGCCGAACGCGCCCGCGCGCTCGACTGGGTCGCACCGACCTTCACCGACGAGATCGGCATCGAAATCGAACAGGGCCGCCACCCGGTCGTCGAAGCGCAGGTCGAACAGTTCATCGCGAACGACTGCCGCTTCGGCACCGAGCGCAAGCTGCTGCTGATCACTGGCCCGAACATGGGCGGTAAGTCGACGTTCATGCGGCAGACCGCGTTGATCGCGCTGATGGCCTACGTGGGCAGCTACGTGCCGGCCAAGTCGGCATGCTTCGGCCCGATCGACCGGATCTTCACACGGATCGGCGCGGCGGACGATCTCGCGGGCGGCCGCTCGACGTTCATGGTCGAGATGACCGAAGCCGCAGCGATCCTCAACGACGCGACGCCGCAAAGCCTGGTGCTGATGGACGAGATCGGCCGCGGCACGTCGACGTTCGACGGCCTCGCGCTCGCGTGGGCCATCGCGCGCCACCTGCTGGCGCACAACGCGTGCTACACGCTGTTCGCGACGCACTACTTCGAGCTGACGCAACTGCCGGCCGAATTCCCGCAGGCGGCCAACGTCCACCTGTCGGCCGTCGAGCACGGCCACGGCATCGTGTTCCTGCACGCGGTCAACGAAGGCCCGGCCAACCAGAGCTACGGCCTGCAGGTCGCACAGCTCGCAGGCGTTCCGGCGCCCGTGATCCGCGCCGCGCGCAAGCACCTCGCGTATCTCGAACAGCAGTCGGCGTCGCAGCACACGCCGCAGCTCGACCTGTTCAGCGCGCCGCCGGTGGCCGCCGACGATCTCGAATGCGCGGACGCGCCGGCGCTGCCCGACACACCGCATCCGGCGCTCGAAAAGCTGCGCGACATCGATCCCGACGATCTCAAGCCGCGCGAGGCGCTCGACCTGCTGTACGAACTGCGCACGCTGGTCCGGTCGCACGATGTCGACGGACACGCGTAAGCGCATCCTGTGCGGCCTGCCGGCTCGCACGGCCGCCATGCTCGTCGCGGCGGTGCTCGCGCTCGCGCAGGCCACCGCGCTGGCCGCGCCGCCGAAACGCAGCACCACGCCCTACTCGTTCGCCGTCGTGTCGGGTGTGATCAACGTCCCTGGCGACGAACCGGCCGCCCAGCGGTTGCTCGATGCGATCGCGCGCGAGCGCAACCTCGCGTTCGTCGTCTACGCGGGCGATCTCAAGGGTTCAAAGGAAGCGTGCCGCGATGCACTGTATTCGCAGCGCGGCGCGATCCTGGATGCGGCCCGCGTGCCGCTCGTGTTCATTCCCGGCCACGACGACTGGGTAACGTGCAACACCGCGGCCGGCGGCGGCTACGATCCGGTCGAGCGGCTCGACTTCCTGCGGCAGACGCTGCTCGCCGATTCGGCACTCCCCGACCCCGGCGCGCTGCAGATCACGCGTGAAAGCGAAGTCGCACGGTTCCGCCCGTATCGGGAAAACGCCCGCTGGATGCGCGACGACATCGTCTACGTCGCGCTCAACGCGCCGGCGCCGAACAACCACTACCTGACGGCCGGCGGCCGCAACGGCGAATTCGAGGACCGCATCATCGCGAACGGTTTCTGGATCGACCACGCGGCCGAATATGCGAAGCGGCGCGAGGCACGCGCGATGGTGGTGATGTTCGAAGGCGATCCGCAGTTCGAACGCTACGAGCGCGCGGAACGCTTTGCATGGCTGCGGTTCAACCGGCCGCGCGTGCGCGACGGCTTCCGTGAGTTGAAACGAACGCTGGTGAAGGCGGCGGCGACGTTCCGCGGCCCGATACTCGTGATGCACGCGAGCGGCGAGCCGCTTGCGAACGGTTTTCTGATCGACCGCCCGCTGCGTGCTGACGACGGTGAACTGGTGGGTAATGTGACGCGCGTCGCGATCGGACCGCACCATCCGACGAATCAGTGGGTCAAGGTGAGCGTGTCGCCGGCACGGCAGACGATCTTCAACGTGAGCCTGCAGGAGGTGCCGAAGAACCTGCCCGTGCCGCCCGCGCTGCCGCTCGTGCCGCGTGACGAGGTGCCGCTGCCGCAGATGCCGGAAATCCCTGCATTGCCGGCGCTGCCCGACTCGTCGTCGGTCGCGCCGCCATTGCAGGGTGACAGCGCCGCACCGGGCGGCGCGTCGTGGCCGGCGCCCGCCCCTGCGTCGGGGCCGGCACCGGGCCTGCCTGCGAGCTCAGTGCAGGGTACGCCCTGACGGCGCTTCGCCGTCTTCGTCTTCGTCCTCGTCGACGATCTCAAGCCCTTCCGCACCATGTGCGTGCTCATGCTCGATTTCGTCTTCGGTGGCTTCGCGAACGTCCTTCACGGTGAGTGCGAAACGCAGCGCCATGCCGGCCAGCGGGTGATTGCCGTCGAGCACGACCTTGTCTTCGGCGACGTCGGTGACCGTGTAGATCAGTGAATCGACTTCCTCGTCGCCGTCTTCCGGCGTGCCTTCGAACTGCATGCCCACTTCGAGCGGCTCGGGAAAACGATCGCGCGGCTCGATCTTCACGAGTTCGGGGTCGTAGTCGCCGAACGCGTCCTGCGGCTCGAGTTGAACCTGCGCCTCGTAGCCCGGCTCATGGCCGTCGAGCTGTTCCTCGATCTTGGGGAACGTGCCATCATAGCCGCCGTGCAGATAGACCATCGGCTCGTCGCTTTCCTCGATCAGATTGCCCTGTGCATCGGACAGCTTGTAAGCGACCGACACGACGGTGTTTTTTGCGATTTTCATCCAATTCTCCCAAATACAAATCTCATTATACGATGCGCAACCGGTCTCAAGCCGAACCGCGGGATGCCGCTGCCGCCCCGCTCGGCGCGCCGCCTTCCGATCTTCCCACACCGCTGCTCGGCGGTCTTACGCCGGCGCAATTCATGCGCGGCTACTGGCAGAAGAAGCCGCTCCTGATCCGCCAGGCAATCCCCGGCGTCGCGTCGCCGGTCTCGCGCGACGCGCTGTTCGAGCTCGCAGCGGACTATGACGCGGAATCGCGACTGATCACCCATTTTCGTAACAAGTGGCAACTTGAGCAGGGCCCGTTCGAGCCCGGCTCGCTGCCGGCCGTCACGCGCAAGGCCTGGACCCTGCTCGTGCAGGGGCTCGACCTGCACGTCGATGCCGCGCGCGCACTGCTCGACCGCTTCCGCTTCATCCCCGATGCGCGTCTGGACGACCTGATGATCTCCTATGCGACGGATGGCGGCGGCGTCGGTCCGCACTTCGATTCGTATGACGTATTCCTGCTGCAAGTCGAAGGTCGGCGCCGCTGGCGCGTCGGTGCGCAGAAGGACCTGTCGCTGCAACCGGACGTGCCGCTGAAGATCCTCGAAAATTTCGAGCCGAGCGACGAATGGGTGCTGGAACCCGGCGACATGCTCTACCTGCCGCCGCACATCGCGCACGATGGCGTCGCCGAAGGCGAATGCATGACCTGCTCGATCGGCTTCCGGGCCCCGTCCGCCGGCGAACTGGGCGCCCAGTTCCTGTACTATCTCGCGGAGCGTGGCGGCCTGCGCGACGGTTGCGGCGATGATCTTTACCGCGATCCGAAGCAGCCGGCCGTCGACACGCCCGCCCAGCTGCCTCCGGCGATGGTCGAGCGTGTTGCCGAGATCGTGGACGCGATCCGCTGGCGCAAGCGGGACGTCGCCGAATTCCTCGGCTGCTACCTGAGCGAGCCCAAACCGAACGTCGTTTTCGACCCGCCCGCGCGCCCGCTGTCCGAGGCCGCGTTCGTCACGCAAGCGTCACGTCGTGGCGTGTGTCTCGACAGAAGGGCCGCATTGATGTATAACGCGCGCTCGTACTTCATTAATGGTGAAGAAGGACCGCTCGAGCAGGCCAGCGAATGGCTGCCCGAATTGGCCAATCAACGCCAGATGGAGGCGAAACGGTTTGTAACACTATCCCGGGTTCCCTCGATGACAGCCTTGTTGCACGAGTGGTATCGTGCGGGCTGGATACGGGTCGGAAACCGGATTTAGTGTGAGTCGCCCCGTATGCCCGTACGGATCAAATTCTGTATGGGAAAGACAACGTATTGACCCCGCATTTGTCGACGGTCGATAGGAAAGTGCATATAATTTCCGCCCAAGCCGTAGGGAAGATTCACGC
Organism: Burkholderia sp. HI2714; assembly: GCF_002223085.1. Taxonomy (NCBI): domain Bacteria; kingdom Pseudomonadati; phylum Pseudomonadota; class Betaproteobacteria; order Burkholderiales; family Burkholderiaceae; genus Burkholderia; species Burkholderia sp. HI2714. Next base: position 40,559 of record NZ_NKFM01000022.1, read on the forward strand.
TCTAGAAGTGCATCTCCACCAGCGGCCCAGGTCGGTGTTGGAGCACATTACCGGTATTGTTTCGCGCTGTTGCTTACCTTTAACCATAAAAGGACGTGATCATGAAGAAATCCCTCCTCGTAGCTTCCCTGTTGGCTGCTGTTGCACTGGCTGCTTGCAACAAGAGCGCTGATCAAGCTGCTTCGTCGGCTGCTAGCGACGCTTCGGCTGCTGCTTCGTCGGCTGCTTCGGCAGTTGCTGGTGCTGCGAGCGACGCTTCGGCTGCTGCTTCGTCGGCAACGGCTGCTGCGAGCGACGCTGCTGCTGCAGTGGCGTCGGCTGCTTCGGCAGCGACGGCTGCTCCGGCTTCGGGCGCAAGCCAGTAAGCCTCAGCGTCAGCTGAAAAAAAAAACCGGCCCGAGGGCCGGTTTTTTTACGTCTGTCGTTTCTGCGTCTATCGCACGGCAGTCGCACCGGGCCGCCGCAGCGGCCCTGCCCCGCTCATCCGAGCGCCAGCCAGTCGAAGCCAGCGTCCTGCGTGGCCACGACCACGTCGTCCCCGCTCGTCCCCAATACACCGCCAAACGCCTGGCGGACCAGTTCCGGCAGGTTGTTCTGCTGGCTCAGGTGCGCGGCGACCAGGTGCTGGAGGCGGCTGCGCTCAAGCGACGCAAGAATGTCCGCCGCCGCGTCGTTGCTCAGGTGGCCATGGTTGCCGCCGATGCGCGCCTTCAGCGACTGCGGATAGCGGCTCGCGGCCAGCATCGCGGTGTCATGGTTGGATTCGAGCACCAGCGCGTCACAGCCGCTCAGCACGGCCGTGATGTGCGGCGTGGCCATCCCGACGTCCGTCAGCACGCCGAGCCGGCTGGCGCCGTCCATAAAGACGAACTGGAGCGGCTCACGCGCGTCGTGAGGGACGGTATAGGGCATCACGGCCAGATCGCGGATCGCGGCCGTCTCGTCGCCCCACAGCACGTGGAGATCGACATCGGCCTCGTCCGCGCCGACCGCGCGCGCGGTGCCCCAGCTCATGTAGAGCGGTAGCGAGCCGCGACGGGCAAGCGTCAGCGCACTGCCGACGTGATCGCTGTGTTCGTGGGTAATGAGGATCGCATCGAGATCGCCGATGCAGAGATTCAGTCGGCCGAGCCGGCGCTCGACCTCCTTGGCAGAAAAGCCGCAGTCGAGCAGCACGCGGGTGGTCGTCGTGCCGCTCGAGGCCTCGACGACCAGCGCGTTGCCTTCGCTGCCGCTTCCGAGGCTGGAGAATCGCACGCGCTTAGTTCAGCTGCGCGTGGAGCAGCGAAATGATCCGCTGTGCGTCCGACGAGTTGTCGACCTGGCCGTTTGCGCCGACCACCGCAACCTGCGTGCTGCCGTTGCCCTGCGCGCGCACGTTGACGAGGTACTCCTTGCCCGGCTTCGCGGCCGACGGGCCACCATAGAACAGCTTGCCGAACAGGCCGTCGCGCTTGAGCTCTTCCATCGTGTTCGCATAGCGCACGGTGTACACGCCCTTCTCGCGATCGCGATTGTCGACCGCGAAGTTGGTGCGGTCGAGCGCCAGGCCCACACGCAGCCATGCGCGGTCGAACGACTCGGCCAGTTGGAGCGTCGCCCCGCCGCTGCTGGTGTCGCTGACCTGCGCCGGCGCCGTCGCGGGACGGGCATCGGTCAGCAGCTGCTTCGCCTGCGCATCGGTCAGGCCGAACTTCTGCATCAGCTTCGACAGGAATACGGCTTCGAGCACCGGGTTGCGCGGACGCTCTTCCCAGCGCGACGACGTGCCGCCCTGCGGGCCGACCATCATTTCTTCCATCGCGCTGTGCGTGATCGAGATATCGGTGTTGCCGTCCGACGTGCGGTTCACGAGCGTACGGAAGCGGTCGCGCGTGCCGGACGAGTACGCGAAATCGATGACCTTGCCGATCGTACGGCGGAACCAGTCGTCGGGGATGTTCGCGCGGTTTTCAGCCCAGTCGGTGGCCATGATGCCCGTCGACGGCGCATCGGTCTTCAGCGAGAAGCCGTTCTCCTGCCAGAACTCCTTCAGGATCGGCCACAGCTGCTCGGGTGTCCGGCCATCGACGACGAGCCAGCGGCGGTCGCCGTCGCGCTCGATGTGCATGCCGAGCGGATCCTGCGCGCTCGGGATGCCGTCAGTCGCATTGCCAGCCTGCGTCGTGACCCGCGGCGGCAGCGTGCCGAGCCCGGCGTTGGTCGGCGGCGCGACGAACTGCTGCGTCGTCTGCACCGGCTTCAGGTCGCTCGGCACCGCGAGCGGCGGCGCAGAGCCGGTGTTCTTGTAGTTGACCCGGTCGGGGGCCAGGTAGTCGTTCAGCGTATCGCAGCCAGCGAGCGCGCCCAGCGCCAGCGCCATCACCGACATCTGGATGGCGCGAGAGGAAAAGGCGAAACGTTTCATGAAATCCTTCGTCTTGCTAGAACGCTCGTCAGGAGCGGCGCCGGACGGAGCCGGCCGGTGCGGGTTGATCAGGGTTCGAGCCGGCGGCCGCAGGACGCGGCCGCCTCGGCATCAGGCGAGGACGCCGGCCTCGACGAGGGCCGAACGCACGGCTTCGTGGCAGCGCTCGTCGAGCGCCGTGAGCGGCAGCCGGATGCCGCCCTGCATCTTGCCCATCGCCTGCAGCGCCCACTTCACCGGAATCGGGTTCGCTTCGATGAACAGGTTCTTGTGCAGCGACAGCAGCTTCATGTGCAGCGCGCGAGCCGTCTGTACGTCGCCGGCCAGCGCCGCGCGGCACAGGTCGCTCATCGCGCGCGGTGCGACGTTCGCCGTGACCGAGATATTGCCGTGGCCACCGAGCAGCATCAGCGCGATCGCGGTCGGATCGTCGCCGCTGTAGATCGCGAAATGCTTCGGCGCGGCCTTGATCAGCTGCGCGGCGCGATCGATGTTGCCGGTCGCCTCCTTCACGCCGATGATGCCCGGCACGTCCGCGAGGCGCAGCATCGTCTCGTTCGCCATGTCGGCGACCGTACGGCCCGGCACGTTGTACAGGATCACCGGCAGATCGACCGCTTCGGCGATCGTCTTGAAGTGACGGTACATGCCTTCCTGCGTCGGCTTGTTGTAGTACGGCACGACCTGCAGCGTCGCGTCCGCGCCGACAGCCTTCGCGTGCTTCGTCAGCTCGATCGCCTCGGCGGTCGAGTTGCCGCCCGCGCCCGCGATGATCGGGATGCGTTTCGCCGCATGCTCGACCGCCGTGCGGATCATCAGGATGTGCTCTTCGACGTTGAGCGTTGCCGACTCGCCGCTCGTACCGACCACGACGAGCGCATCGGTGCCTTCCGCGATGTGCCAGTCGATCAGTTTGCGAAACGCCGGCAGGTCGAGACTGCCGTCTTCGAGCATCGGGGTGACGATCGCGGGGATGCTGCCGCGGATTTGAATGCCGTCTTGGGTGCCGTTAGCCATGAAACGCGATTGAGATTATGTACCGGTAAACATTGAGATTGTAGCGGATTAGCCGGGCAGTTCGTAACGTGGAATTCCCGCCCCCGCCTTCGGGGTCGCGCCCTCGCGCACTGCGCAGAGACGCTGGACGAACGCCTCGCGCGGCGCGGCGACGAACCCGTCCTCGTACGCAACCACCCGCAGGCGGCCGTGCACGGCGTCCAGCAGCTCGCCCGGGGCGAGCAGGAACGCGGGGTTGGACGGTTTCCCGACCGTTTCGTTTCCTTGCGCGAAGGTTTCGTAGATGAGCACGCCACCCGGCGCCACCGCATCGAGCAGATGGGGCCAGAGTGGACGATGCAGATAATTCGTGACGACCACCGCCGCAAACTGCTCGCCGGCCGGCAACGGCCACGGCGCGCCTTCGAGATCGGCGTCACGGGCGTCGACGCCCGGAATCGAACGCAACGCGGCCAGTGCGGCCGGGTCGCGGTCGAGTGCGACGACCGGATGGCCGTGCGCCGCGAACCAGCGCGCATGGCGGCCGCCGCCCGCGGCGACATCCAGCACCACGCTGCCTGGCGACACGAGCCGCGACCATTGCGCGACCCAGCGCGACGGCTCGGCCTGGGCGACGTGGCCGCCCGCGGCGGCGATGACGGATGCGCTCATGCGGTCGATCAGTTGTACGACAGGCCCATCGCGTCGCGCACGTCGCGCATCGTTTCCGTCGCGTACTTGCGCGCCTTGTCGCAACCGTCCGCGACGATCGCGCGCAGCAGCGACGGGTCGTCCATGTACTTCTGCGCGCGCTCGAGCATCGGCTGCTGTTCGCGCAGGATGCCTTCGACGACCGGCTGCTTGCAGTCGAGGCAGCCGATGCCCGCCGAGCGGCAGCCCTTCTGCACCCAGTCGTGCGTCGCTTCGTCGGTATAGACCTGATGCAGCTGCCACACCGGGCACTTGTCGGGGTCGCCCGGATCGGTGCGGCGCACGCGCGCGGGATCGGTCGGCATCGTGCGGACCTTCTTCGTGATCGTGTCGGCGTCTTCCCGCAGGCCGATCGTGTTGCCGTACGACTTGGACATCTTCTGCCCGTCGAGGCCCGGCATCCGCGACGCTTCGGTCAGCAGCGCCTGCGGTTCGACGAGGATGATCTTGCGCGCGCCTTCGAGATAGCCGAACAGGCGCTCGCGGTCGCTCATCGACAGGCTCTGCGATTCCTGCAGCATCGCGCGCGCCTGTTCGAGCGCCTCGTCGTCGCCCTCCTGCTGATAGGCGTTGCGCAGCTCGTGATAGAGCTTCGCGCGCTTGCCGCCGAGTTTCTTCGCGGCATCGAGCGCCTTCTCCTCGAAGCCCGGCTCGCGGCCGTACAGGTAGTTGAAGCGGCGCGCGATCTCGCGCGTCATCTCGACGTGCGGCACCTGGTCTTCACCGACCGGCACGAGCGAGCCGCGATACAGCAGGATGTCGGCCGCCATCAGCACCGGGTAGCCGAGGAAGCCGTAGGTCGACAGGTCCTTGTCCTTCAGCTTCTCCATCTGCTCCTTGTAGGTCGGCACGCGTTCGAGCCAGCCGAGCGGCGTGCTCATGCCGAGCAGCAGCGCGAGTTCGGCGTGCTCGGGCACCTTGCTCTGAATGAACAGCGTGGCCTGCGCCGGATCGATGCCGGATGCGAGCCAGTCGATCAGCACGTCCCACACGTTCTTCTCGATGACCTCGGGAGTCTCGTAGTGCGTCGTCAGCGCATGCCAGTCGACGACGCAGAAGAAGCACGGGTACTCGGACTGCAGCTTCACCCAGTTTTTCAGCACGCCGTGGTAGTGACCGAGGTGCAGCGACCCGGTGGGTCGCATGCCGGAGAAAATACGTTCAGGGAACATGATTGTCGTTAGAGAAGCGAGGCGAATGGGGACAGGATGGCGCTCAGGACGGCGTAGCCGACGTTGACAAGCGGGCGCAGCCAGAAGTTCGTCAGCACGCCCGTCGCGACCAGCACGAGGACGATGATGAAACCGTACGGCTCGATGCGCGACAGCGCGATCGATTGCTTCGTCGGCAGCAGCGCCGCCAGGATGCGGCCGCCGTCGAGCGGCGGCAACGGAAACAGGTTCAGCACGCCGAGCACGAGGTTCGCGCTGACGCCGGCAAACGCCATCCGCGTGAAGAATGGCTCGTCGACACCGACGGCGGGCAGCACGAGGGTCAGCACACCCCAGATCAGCGCCTGCACGAAGTTGCAGGCCGGGCCCGCGAGCGATACCCACAGGCTGCCCCAGCGCGGATCGCGCAGGTTGCCGAACGACACCGGCACCGGCTTCGCATAGCCGAACAGGAATGCGCCGCCCGTCAGGAAATACATCGCGAGCGGGATCGCGATCGTGCCGAGCGGATCGATGTGACGCATCGGGTTGAACGACACGCGCCCCATCATGTAGGCGGTATTGTCGCCGAGCAGGCGGGCGGCGTAGCCATGCGCGGCCTCGTGCAACGTGATCGCGAAGATCACGGGCAGCGCATAGACGGCGATGGTCTGTATCAGGGAAGCATCCATATCGCGTTATTGTAACAAGCGCACTCGCGCAAAAATTGGAACGGCGCGCTTACGCGGCCGAGAGTCCGAATGGTTCGAGCGCCCCGCGCCCCGCGCGCACGAGTTCGGGCTCGTCGCCGGTCAGGTCGATCACCGTCGACGGCTCGCGCGGGCATGCGCCGCCGTCGATCACGAGGTCGACCTGCTTCTCGAGCCGCTCGCGGATTTCTTCGGGATCGTTGAGCGGCTCGTCGTCCGGCGGCAGGATCAGCGTCGTGCCGAGCAGCGGCTGGCCGAGCGATTCGAGCAACGCGAGCGTGATCGCATGATCAGGCACGCGCAGCCCGATCGTCTTGCGCGACGGGTGCGACAGCCGGCGCGGCACTTCCTTCGTCGCCTGCAGGATGAAGACGTACGGGCCCGGCGTCACCGACTTGATCTGCCGGTACTGGCGGTTGTCGACCATCGCGAAGTTGGCGAGCTCCGACAGGTCGCGCACGAGCAGCGACAGGTGCTGCTTCTCGTCGAGGCCGCGAATCCGGCGCACGCGCTCGACCGCGTCCTTGTCGTCGAGATGGCACGCGAGCGCATAGCTCGAATCGGTCGGCATCGCGATCACGCCGCCCTTGCTGACGATTTCCACGGCCTGCTTGATCAGGCGCGGCTGCGGATTATCCGGGTGAATCCTGAAGAACTGGGACATGGGGGGTGGTAAAGGGGGAGAAGTCGGGTGCGCGCGGCCGGCAGCAACGCAGGTGGCAGGCCGCCGCCCGGTGTCAGAGCCAGCGTTCCCAGACCGGTGTCAGGTCCGGCGGCAGCGGCGGCAGGCTGCCGAGCTCGACACGGCCCTCGCCTGGCGCATGGAAATCCGAGCCTCGCGACGCTTCGAAGCCGAAGCGGCGTGCGACGTCCGCATATTCGCGGTACTGGTCGGGTGCGTGGCTGCCCGTGACGACCTCGATCGCGCGACCGCCCAGATCGATGAACTCGCCGAAGAACGCGTCGAATTCGACGGGCGTATAGCGGTAACGACCCGGATGCGCGACCACGGCTTCGCCGCCGGCCGCCCGAATCCACGCGACGGCATCGGGCAGCGTCGCCCAGCGGTGCGGGACGAACCCGGGCTTGCCGTCGCCGAGCAGCCGATCGAACACGTCGGACGTCGACGTCGCGTGGCCGTTTTCAACGAGGAAGCGGGCAAAGTGCGTGCGCGAGATCAGGTCGGGATTCGACACATACTTCAACGCACCTTCGTACGCACCGGGAATGCCGAGCGTGGCAAGCTGCTCGCCGATCGCCACCGCGCGCGCCGCGCGGCCGTGGCGCGTGCGGTACAGGCCGTCGACCAGCACCGGATTCGCGGGATCGACATTCAGACCGACGATGTGCACGGTGCGCGACGCCCACGTGACCGAAATCTCGACGCCGCTCAGGTAGCGCATGCCGAGTGCTTCCGCTTCGCTGCGCGCCGCTGCCTGGCCGCCGATCTCGTCGTGGTCGGTCAGCGCCCACAGGGTCACGCCGCCGGCATGGGCGCGGCGCGCGACGTCGGCAGGCGGCAGCAACCCGTCGGAAACATTTGAATGGCAGTGGAGATCGGCGTTCATTGTCGGCATGGCAGGTAAGGCTTCATTCTACTGCAACGCGGCAATGCGCCGCCCGCGTGCCCCGCCGCTGCCGCCGCGCGCTTACGCGCAGAACGCCTCGATCAGCGCCGCGATCTGCTCGGGCTGGTCGTGATGCACCATGTGGCCGGCATCCTCGACGAGCTTTTCGCGCCAGTCGGGGAACGCGTTGAAACGCGCCTTGAATTCCGGCAGCGGGATGTCGCCCGCGATGTGGGACAGCGTCGGCGAATTGACGGCTTCGACGTGCAGCACCTTCGCGCGCACCTGCGCCCAGGTGGCCATCACTTCGTCGAGCCGGTACAGCAGCGGGCCCGGCATCTTGTGCGCCGGGTCGGCCAGCAGGTGGTATTGGCCGTCGTCGCCGCGCTTCGACCAGTGCGCGGCAAGGAACGCCGCACGGCGCGGGTCGAGCCGCGGATTGGTCTTGGTCAGGCGCGCCGCCACGTGGTCGAGGGACGCGTAAGGGCGCAGCACGGGCGGTTCACGCAACTCGTCCAGCCAGCCGCGCAACCGGCGCGGCGCCTGTTCGGCCCGCGCGGGCGCCAGCCCGAAACCCTCGAGATCGACCACGCGCCGCACGCGCTCCGGCCGCGCGCCGGCATACAGGCACACGACGTTCGCGCCCATGCTGTGCCCGACCAGGTTGACTTCGCCGGTCGGCGCATAGTGGTCGACGAGTGCATCGAGGTCGCCCAGATACTCGTGGAACCAGTAGTGGCCGCCGCCCTGCCGCGCGACCGGCCAGTCGGACAGCCCGAAACCGCGCGCATCGGGCGCGATCACCTGCCAGTCGCCCGCGAGCGCATCGACAACGAACTGGAACGACGCCGCGACGTCCATCCAGCCGTGCAGCATGAACAGCGTGGGCGCATCGGGCCGGCCCCAGCGCCGGACATGCAGCTGGACGCCGCGCACCGTGACGAAATCGGAAACAGAACTCGAGGCACTCATTGCAGCCGCCAGAAAAAAGAATGATCGTTCGATTATAGCGGCGACGCCCTCTTTCCGGCGTCCGGCAATCGAGGCGCCGCTCTAGCGGCGCGCATAAGCCAGCGGCCGCCGGGACGCGCCCCGTCCCGGGCACCCGGGTCGGCTGGCGGCAGTCGACGCGCGGCCGAACGCGAGCCGGCTAGCGTGGCGCGTTGCTGTCCGCCACGTCCTGCGCGGCCAGTTCGTCGAGTTCGGCCTGCTCGAATCCGGCATCGCGGCGCGCATCGAAATTGAACGGGCCGCGCAGCCGCGGCGCGTGGTATTGCTCGGCAAGCTGCCGGTAGGTCGGCACCGGATCGCGGCCGGCTTCGTCGCACAGATGCCGGAACCAGCGGTTGCCGATCGCGACATGGCCAATTTCGTCACGCAGGATCACATCGAGGATCGCAGCCGACGCATCGTCGCCCGCCTGCACGAGCCGCGCGCGGATCGGCGGTGATGCATCGAGCCCGCGAGCCTCGAGTGTGCGAGGTACGAGCGCCATGCGCGCCAGCACATCGCCCTTGGTTCGCTCGCACATCTCCCACAGACCGTTGTGTGCGGGAAAATCGCCGTACGCATGCCCGAAAGCCGCCAGGCGGTCGGACAGCAGCGTGAAGTGATAGGCCTCCTCGGCCGCCACCTTCAGCCAGTCCGCGTAGAACGGGGCCGGCAGGCCCGTGAAGCGCCAGACCGCGTCGAGCGCCAGGTTGATCGCATTGAACTCGATATGGGCAAGCGCGTGCAGCAGCACGGCGCGCCCTTCGGGCGAACGCATGCTGCGTCGCTCGAGCTGGCGCGGCTCGACGAGCGGCGGACGCGCCGGCCGGCCGGGCAGATCGGCCGGTTCGGGCAATTCGAGCGACGGCGCGATCGCCGCCTGCCCGGCCCGCAGTGCGTCGTAGAGCGCGCGCACCCGGGCGGCCTTGGCCGCGGGTTCGGCGTCACGCAGCGCGGCAAGCGCGGTGCGGCGCACGCAGGCGGACGCATTGCCGAAAGAAGAAGACTCCATGCTCATAAACGGGGACACCCTGCGTGCGCATCGCGGGAGCGCACGCACGCGACGGTTTACAATAGGCGATTGTTCCGCGGCGCATGCGCCGGGCAAACCAGACGCGCCATTCTACCGGCGCCCTTCATCGAAGAGACAAGGAGACTCCGTGACGATCTACAAGCTGGGCGATACGGCCCCGACGATCCACGAAAGCGTATTCGTCGCCGATACGGCGGCCATCATCGGCAAGGTCGTGCTCGAGGAGAACGCGAGCGTCTGGTTCGGCGCGACGATTCGCGGCGACAACGAGACGATCACCGTCGGTGCAGGCAGCAACGTCCAGGAAGGCGCGGTTTTGCACACGGACCCCGGCTTTCCGCTGATGATTGCCGAAAACGTGACGATCGGGCATCAGGCCATGCTGCACGGCTGCACGATCGGTGAGGGTTCACTGATCGGTATCCAGGCGGTGGTCTTGAATGGAGCGGTCATCGGCCGCAACTGTCTGGTTGGTGCCGGCGCGGTCGTGACGGAAGGCAAGACGTTCCCGGACAACTCGCTGATTCTCGGCGCACCGGCGAAAGTCGTGCGCGAGCTGTCGGCGGAAGACATTGCGCTGCTGCGCACGAACGCGAAGACGTACGTCGAGCGGCGTGCGCATTTCAAGGAGCAACTCGTGCGGATCGGGTGATTCGCACGGATTTCAAGGAAGAAGAGTGAGCGACCAGTTACAGAAATTCATGTTCAATGCGGCGCCCGTGCGCGGCGAGATCGTTTCGCTGCGCAATACGTGGCAGGAAGTGCTCTCCCGCCGCGACTACCCTGCCCCGGTGCGCACGGTGCTCGGCGAGATGATGGCCGCGTGCGCGCTGCTGTCCGCGAACCTGAAATTCAACGGCACCCTGATCATGCAGATCTTCGGCGACGGGCCGGTCCAGATGCTGGTCGTCCAGTGCGGTTCGGATCTGTCGATGCGGGCCACCGCGAAGTTCGCCGGCGACTCAGCCCAGACGATCGGCGACGACACCAGCTTCGCGTCGCTCGTCAATGCGAGCGGCCACGGCCGTTGCGTGATCACGCTCGACCCGGCCGACAAGCTGCCGGGCCAGCAGCCGTACCAGGGCATCGTGCCGTTGAACGGCGTCGACGGCCCGCTCGAATCCGTCTCGCAGGTACTCGAGCATTACATGCATCACTCGGAGCAGCTCGACACGCGGATGTGGCTCGCGGCCGATCGCGACCGCGCGGTCGGCATGCTGCTGCAGAAGCTGCCGGGCGACGGCGGCATCGTGCCGCGTAACGCCGAAACCGATACCGATACGTGGGAGCGCGTCTGCACGCTCGGCGGCACGCTGTCCGCACAGGAACTGCTCGAAGTCGAACCGGAAGTCGTGTTCCGCCGGCTGTTCTGGCAGGAAAACGTGCAGCACTTCGAACCGGCCGGCACGCGTTTCCAGTGCTCGTGCTCGCGCGAGAAGGTCGGCGCGATGCTGCGCATGCTCGGCCGTGAAGAAGTCGACAGCGTGATCGTCGAGCGCGGCCATGTCGAGATTCATTGCGAGTTCTGCAACCAGCGCTATGAATTCGATCCGGTCGATGTCGCGCAGCTGTTCGCGGCACCCGGCGTCGAGACGGGCATCGCGCCCGCGACCGAGCAGCGTCACTGATCAGTGGCCCGATGCCGCCGTGCGGGCACGGGCGCATAATGGACGCACGAGCGTCGCACGCAAGGCTCCCGCGCCGAAGTCACGCACTTCGGCGCAAGCCGCATCCCGTCGTCGGCGCGCTGCAGGAGAAACACATGAATCGCCCGCTTCATCGTCCGTTCCGCATCATCGTCCTGACGAGCGTTGCCGCCGGCACGCTCGCGCTGGCCGGCTGCGCGATGCCGCCGCCGACTTCCACGATCCTGAGCCGCCTGCCCGAACCCGGCGCATCGGGCGGCCAGCCGCCCGTGCTGTCGAGCGCCGAACGCAAGCGCTATGACGAGATCGACCAGCAGGTGCTGCGCGAACAGAACAGCGCGATGGCAGCCGAGGCCGCCGCGCGCGCCTGGGCCTATTACTCGCCGCCGCCGGTGACGGTCTACGGCGGGTATTACGGCGGATGGGGCAATCGCTGGGGCTCGGGCATCAGCTACGGCTACCCGGGATGGTGGTGGTGAGCATGCATCGCTCAGCCGATTGACTACCGGCAGGAAATAAAAAAGCGCGGCATTTCCCGCGCTTTTTCAATGGGTTCGAGCTACCGTGCTCAGTGATGCGCGGCCTTGCCCTTGTCGCCGCCATGATGCCGCGACGGCTTCGCGATCGACTGCGGATTCGGCACGACACGCACCGGTGCCGCGGACACGGCGCCGCGCGTCGACGTATTCGACGGCGTGTTGTTCAGCGGTACAGCAGGCGCATTCGGCGACACGAACTGCACGAATACCTCGCCGTCCTTCACCATGCCCATCTCGTAACGCGCGCGCTCCTCGATGGCCGCCGTGCCGCCCTGCAGATCCTGCACTTCACCTGCGGTGCGCTCGTTGCGCAGCTTCTCGTCCGCGTTCTTCTGGAGCTGGTCGTCGAGCTGCTGACGCAATTCATGCACCCGCAGCCAGCCGCCGTGTCCCCACCACAGGGGGTACTGAATGAGCGCCAGCAAGGCAATCAGGACGACAGTGACAAGCCGCATGTAAGAACCGCAGATATAAGAAGCGCCGCTCCGCGCACATGCACAGAGCGGCGTCGATATGACGAACCCGATAGTAGCGCGTTAGCGCAGGTTATAGAAAGCCGATTTACCCGGGTAGCTTGCGATGTCGCCGAGATCTTCCTCGATGCGCAGCAGCTGGTTGTACTTCGAGATACGGTCGCTGCGCGACAGCGAACCCGTCTTGATCTGACCGGCGTTCAGGCCGACCGCGATGTCCGCGATCGTCGAATCTTCCGTTTCGCCCGAGCGGTGCGAGATCACGGCCGTGTAGCCCGCACGCTTCGCCATTTCGATTGCCGCGAACGTTTCGGTCAGCGTACCGATCTGGTTGATCTTGATGAGGATCGAGTTCGCGATGCCCTTCTCGATGCCTTCCTTCAGGATGCGCGTGTTCGTGACGAACAGGTCGTCGCCAACCAGCTGCACCTTCTTGCCGAGACGGTCGGTCAGCAGCTTCCAGCCTTCCCAGTCGCTTTCGTGCATGCCGTCCTCGATCGACACGATCGGGAACTTGTCGGCGAGCGTCGCGAGGTAGTCGGTGAATTCGGCCGACGACAGTTGCAGGCCTTCGCCCGCGAGCTGGTACTTGCCGTCATGGTAGAACTCGGATGCCGCGCAGTCGAGCGCGAGCAGCACGTCTTCACCGGCACGGTAGCCGGCCTTCTCGATCGCCTGCAGGATCGTCGACAGGCACTCGTCGTTGCTGCCGAAGTTCGGCGCGAAGCCGCCTTCGTCGCCGACTGCCGTGCTCATGCCGCGATCGCTCAGGATCTTCTTCAGTGCGTGGAACACTTCCGCGCCGCAACGCAGGGCTTCACGGAACGTCGGCTGGCTCACCGGGACGATCATGAATTCCTGGATATCGAGGCTGTTGTTCGCGTGCGCGCCGCCGTTGACGATGTTCATCATCGGCACCGGCAGCTGCATCGCACCCGAACCGCCGAAATAGCGGTACAGCGGCAGGCCGGCCTCTTCGGCGGCTGCCTTCGCGACGGCCATCGACACGGCCAGCATCGCGTTCGCGCCGAGGCGCGACTTGTTGTCGGTGCCGTCCAGCTCGAGCAGCGTCTTGTCGAGGAACGCCTGTTCCGACGCGTCGAGGCCCATGATGGCTTCGGAGATTTCGGTGTTGATATGCTCGACTGCCTTCAGCACGCCCTTGCCGTTGTAGCGGCCGGCTTCGCCGTCGCGCAGTTCGATCGCTTCACGCGAGCCGGTGGACGCGCCCGACGGCACCGCCGCGCGGCCCATCGTGCCCGATTCGAGCAGCACGTCGCATTCGACGGTGGGGTTGCCGCGCGAATCCAGAATCTCGCGGCCGATGATATCTACGATGGCACTCATGGGTTTCCTCTGAGAATGACGATGGATTCTTCAAACTGCGACGGCGCGCGCGCCTGAACCGCTTTCGCTACTGACGCGCGAAGCCGTCGCAAGGTTCATTCGATCTTTAATTGAAATCGTTTTCCAGGAACGGATTGCGCTTCACCGCCTGGTCGAGCGTGACGAGGGTCTCCAGCAGCGCACCCATCCGGTTCAGCGGCACCGCGTTCGGGCCGTCCGACTTTGCTTCGGCCGGATTCGGGTGCGTCTCCATGAACAGGCCCGCGACGCCCGTCGCGACTGCCGCACGCGCGAGCACCGGCACGAATTCGCGCTGGCCGCCCGAGCTCGTGCCCTGCCCGCCCGGCAGCTGCACCGAGTGGGTCGCATCGAACACGACCGGCGCGTTCGTCTCGCGCATGATCGCGAGCGAACGCATGTCCGACACGAGATTGTTGTAGCCGAACGAGACACCGCGCTCGCACGCCATGAAGCGGTCTTCCGACAGTCCCGCTTCACGGGCGGCGTCGCGCGCCTTGTCGATCACGTTCTTCATGTCGTGCGGCGCGAGGAACTGGCCCTTCTTGATGTTGACGGGCTTTCCCGAGCGCGCGCACGCATGGATGAAATCGGTCTGGCGGCACAGGAACGCCGGCGTCTGCAGCACGTCGACGGCCGACGCGACCTGCTCGATCTCTTCGATCGAATGCACGTCGGTCAGCACCGGCAGGCCGAGCTGGCGCTTCACCTCGGACAGGATCCGCAGGCCCTCGTCCATTCCGAGGCCACGGAACGACTTGCCCGAGCTGCGGTTCGCCTTGTCGTAGGACGACTTGTAGATGAACGGAATGTTCAGCTTCGCGCAGATTTCCTTCAGGCGGCCCGCCGTGTCGATCGTCATTTGCTCCGATTCGACGACGCAGGTACCCGCGATCAGGAAGAAAGGCTTGTCGAGACCGACCTCGAAATCGCACAGCTTCATGCTTGCACTCCGCGCGCTTGCTTGTTGGAAAGCGCAGCTTCGACGAACGACTTGAAGAGGGGATGACCGTCACGCGGCGTGGACGTGAATTCCGGGTGGAACTGGACGCCGACGAACCACGGGTGCATCGAACGCGGCAGTTCCATCATTTCCGGCAGATCCTCGCTCGGGGTACGGGCGCTGATGATAAGGCCGCCGGCTTCGAGCTGGGGCACGAAGCGGTTATTGACTTCATAACGGTGGCGATGGCGCTCGTTCACGTCCTTGCCATAGATCTCTTCCGCCATCGTGCCCGGCTTGATCGGGCAGCGCTGCGAACCCAGGCGCATCGTGCCGCCGAGATCGGATTCCTCGGTGCGCGTCTCGACCTTGCCGTCGCGGTCGTACCACTCGGTGATCAGCGCGACCACGCGTTCCGGCGTGTCCGGCTCGAATTCCGTGCTGTTCGCCTGTTTCAGGCCGACGACGTCGCGCGCGAACTCGATCACCGCGAGCTGCATGCCGAGGCAGATGCCGAGATACGGCACCTTGGCTTCACGCGCATAGCGGATCGCCGCGATCTTGCCTTCCGTGCCGCGACGGCCGAAACCGCCCGGCACCAGCACGGCGTCGAGATGCTTCAGGCTGTCGACACCGTTCGCCTCGATCTCTTCCGAGTCGATGTATTCGATGTTGACCTTGGTCGACGTGTGCAACGATGCGTGGCGCAGCGCCTCGATCAGCGACTTGTACGACTCGGTCAGGTCGACGTACTTGCCGACCATGCCGATCGTCACTTCGTGCTTCGGGTTCTCGAGCTTCTCGACGAGCGCCGACCACATGGTCAGGTCCGCGTCCTTCGGCGACAGCTTCAGTTCCTCGCAGATGATGCGGTCGAGGCCCTGGTCGTGCAGCATCTGCGGAATCTTGTAGATGCTGTCGGCGTCCCACACCGAGATCACGGCGTCTTCCGGCACGTTCGAGAACATCGAGATCTTCTTCGATTCGTCGTCCGGAATGCGGCGGTCCGCACGGCACAGCAGCACGTGCGGCAGAATGCCGATCTCGCGCAGCTTCTGCACGCTGTGCTGGGTCGGCTTCGTCTTCAGCTCGCCGGCCGTCGCGACGTACGGCACCAGCGTCAGGTGCACGAAGCACGCGCTGTTGCGGCCGAGGCGCAGGCTCATCTGGCGCGCGGCTTCCAGGAACGGCAGCGATTCGATGTCGCCGACCGTGCCGCCGATCTCGACGATCGCGACATCCGGCTCACCGCAGGTGGCCGACGCGGCCCCGCGCTCGATGAACGCCTGGATTTCGTTCGTGATGTGCGGAATGACCTGCACGGTCTTGCCGAGATAGTCGCCGCGGCGTTCCTTGCGGATCACCGATTCGTAGATCTGGCCGGTCGTGAAGTTGTTGGCCTTGCGCATCTTCGTGCTGATGAAGCGCTCATAGTGGCCGAGGTCGAGGTCGGTCTCCGCTCCGTCTTCCGTCACGAACACTTCGCCGTGCTGGAACGGGCTCATCGTGCCGGGGTCGACGTTGATGTACGGATCGAGTTTGAGGAGGGTGACTTTCAGACCGCGCGATTCGAGGATCGCGGCGAGAGAGGCGGCGGCAATACCCTTGCCGAGGGAAGAAACTACGCCGCCGGTGACGAAAACATATTTGGTCATCGCTGGATGCTCGCGGGAAAAACGGATTATACCGTAAAGCCCGCCCTTCTCTCAGCAATGGCGTGATGATCGCGCCCTTTCGCGCCGCCCCGCATCAGCCGTGCTCGCCGGGGCGAAGCCGCGCGCCGGCCGGTGCAACCGCGCGTGCCGGAGGCGGCCCCCGGCCGCCGAACCGTGCGTCAGGCGCGCTTCGCGAGCGGGGTGACGGCACGCGACACATCGCCCTCGGCCGCCCTCAGCGAATTCAGCATCCGCTGCAATGCGCGGGCGGTCTCGAGCGGCCGCTCCATCGGAAACAGGTGGCTGCCTTCCAGCCATTCGACGCGGCCGCGCGCCGCGCGGCGTGTCGCATCGAGCCCGACCTGGCGCACCTCGCGCGAACGCGTTCCGGCGAGGAAGCCGAGCGGCACCGGCGCGCCGTGCGCGAGCCGCGGGCCGAGCGTATGCGGCAGCGTCCGGTAGATCAGGTATTCGACCTGCCGGTCGAACGCGAGCGAGCGCTCGCCGCTGGCGCCGGCCTGCGGAATCCCGTAGTCGATGTAGTCGGCCAGCATCCGTTCGTCCCAGCGGGCGAACGCCGGTTTCTCGCGGAAGTGCCGCCAGGCTTCGTCACGGCTTACCCAGTGCGTACGCCGGTTGCGCGTCGCGGCGGCCGGCGACAGCCGCTCGTCGAGCCCCGCCCACTGGCTCGCGCGCAATGCGCCGGCGCGCCAGCCCGCGATGATCGGTGAATCGATCATCACGACGCCGCGCACCCATTGCGGCTTCTTCAGCGCGGCCATCAGCGACAGGTAGCCGCCGAGCGAATGGCCGACGAGCCAGACGGGACGCTCGTAGCGGCTGCCGATGTCGTCGAGCAGTTGCTCGACGAGATGCGGCCAGTCGCGCGTCACCGGGTAGCGGCGGTCGTGGCCGATCCGTTCGATGTAGCGCAGCTCGTAGTCGTCGGCCAGTTCGGCGAAGATCGTGCGGTACGTCGATGCCGGAAAGCCGTTCGCATGCGAGAAGTGGAGGATGTCCTTCAAACGCCGATGTCTCCTTTGTCGACCGGAGTTGGCGCTTCAGCGCTTACTCCGGTCCCATGCTTCGCGGTCGACCCGAGTTGGCGCTTCAGCGCCTACTCCGGTCCCATGCTTGGCGGTCGGCCGGAGTCAACGTCCCGGTCCCATGCTTCGCGTTCTGCCGGGCCCATGCTTCGGCATTGAGCGCGGATCCCTGGCAATCTCTATTGATACGCCGGCTTTCGCCGCGCTCACCGATCCATCCAGTACCGTCGCCAAACGTCGCGATGACGCTCGAAGGTAAACCCGCCGTCGTCCGGCGCGACGTCGAACCGCACGGCGCCGTCGCGATCGGTGCGCGGCAGCGGGATCCCGCGCGCCTCGTAACGGGCGAGAACCGTCCGGTGCGGATGTCCGAAACGATTGCGATAGCCTACAGGAAATACCGCGACGCGCGGCCCGACCGAATCGAGGAAAGGCTCGACCGACGACGTGCGGCTGCCGTGGTGCGGCACGACCAGGATCTGTGCGGCCAGCGCGTCGCGCGCGGCGGCCACGAGCTCGCGTTCTGCGCGCGCCTCGATGTCGCCCGTCAGCAGCGCGGACGTGTTGCCCGCATCGATGCGCAGCACGCACGACTGCCCGTTCGAGGTACCCGCACCCGGGCCGCCCTGCGGCCACAGCATCGTGAACGCGACGCCGTCCCAGGTCCAGCGCTGCCCGGCCACGCACGGCAGCCGGTCGGCAACGCCGGCGGCCGCGGCGTCGCGCCACAGCCGGCTGTTCGGCGCAATGCCGGCCAGCAATTGGCGCACGTCGGCAGCCGCATAGACGGCCGGCGCGCCGCCCGCGTGATCGGCATCCGCGTGACTGAGCACGAGCGAATCGATCGCCGCGATGCCGCGTGCACGCAACGCCGGCGCAACGATCCGCGCGCCGGCGTGGGTCGACTCCGCGCCCGGCCCCGCATCGAACAGCAAGGTACGCCGCGCGGTCTCCACCAGCACCGACGCGCCCTGCCCGACGTCGAGCACCGTCAGCCGGAAGCCGCCCGGTGGCGGCGCATCAGATGCCGGCGCGACGAGCGGCAGCCACGTGAGCGGGGTCGCCCAGCGCAACGGCCAGCCGCGCGGCATCAGCGCCCATGCGACGCCCACGCTGGCCAGCACCAGCACCGGCCAGTCGGGCATGCGCAGCCAGAACACGCCGGCCGGCCAGTCGGCGAGGTATCCGAGCAGCGTCATCATCGGTTCGAGCGCCGCATGCGCAAGCCGGAACGCATACGCATCGAGCGGCGCGGGCAGCGCGATGCCGGCCAGCACGATCGGCGTCACGACCGAGCTGACCCACGGAATCGCGAACGCATTACCGAACGGGCCCGACAGCGATATCTGCGCGAACCATGCGGCAGTGAGCGGCGCGAGACCGATCGTCACCGCATACTGCACGCGCGTGGCCTCGGCGATACGGCGCCCGGCGCGTGCACTCCACGCGCGCAACCGGCTCGACAGGCCGGCCGTGCCGTCGCCCTCCTCGCCTTCGGCACCGGCCTCACGGGCGGCACGCCAGCCGGCCACGGCCAGCAAGATCACCGCGACCGCCCCGAACGACAGCCAGAATCCGGCCGACAGCACGGCCCACGGATCGGCAAGCAGCACGCCGCCGAGCGACGCGCACAGCACTGCGGACGTCGGCACGCGGCGCCCGGCCAGATACGCGATGCCGCCGGCCGCGATCATCCACCATGCGCGCTGCGCCGGCACGTTGAAGCCGGCGAGTGCCGCATAGCCGCCCGCGGCTGCCAGTGCGGCGAGCGCGGCCGCGTAAGGTGCCGGCAACACGAGCGTCGCGGCCCGTGCGCGCCAGCGCAGGCGGCGCCAGACCATCGATACGAGCCCGCCCGCGATCGCGCCGACGAGCCCGACATGCAGGCCGGAAATCGCAACGAGGTGGCTCGTGCCCGTGTTCCGCAGCACGCGCCAGTCGTCGTCGCCGATGCCCGCCTGGTCGCCGATCGCGAGCGCCGCGACGATGCCGCGATGACCGGCGTCGCTGCCGAGCGACTCGCCGATACGCGAGCGCAGCGCGTCGCGCAGCCGATCGATCGACGCACGCCATCCCGATGCGCGCTCATCGAGTAATTCCGCCCGCCGGGGCGCGCCGACATAGCCGATCGCGCGAATACCCGCGGCCAGCCATGCCGCCTCGCTGTCGCGCACGCCGGGATTGGCCTCGGCATGCGGGCGCTTCAGGCGCACGACGAAACGCCAGCGCTGCGCGGCGCGCAGGTCGGGAAGTGGATCGCGTGTCACCGATGCGCCATAAGCGCGCCACGACAGCCGGATCAACGGAGGGAAACGGCTCAGCCCCGCATCGTTCGACTCGACAGCGAACAGCAGCCGCGCGCCTGTCTCGTCGACCACGGGCAGCCCGCGGATCACGCCGGTGACGACGATGTCGCGCCCTTCCCACTCGACGGGCAGGCTGTCGCGCAGCCGCCAATCGGCCCGCGCGGCCGCGTAGCCGAACCCGACGACGCAGGCCACGAGCGCGCACAGCATCCATCCGAATGCGACGGTCGTCCGCGTGCGCTGGCGACGCATGCCCCACACGCTCAACACCGCGCAGCCCGCGAGCACGGCCGCACCGATCGTCCATGCGAGCGCCCCCGGCAGCGTCGCCTGCCGCTGCAGTACGACCACGCCGAGCGCGAACGCGATCCACCACACGCGCATCGCCCCTCCTCGTCGACCCGGCGCCACCATCGAGCATGCGGCGCCTCAGGGCAACGATTATGCGGACGAAAGTGCGAGTCGCGGCAGCGCGGCGAGCGCGTTAGCCGAAGTGCATAGGGACACCGCGCCGGCGTCGATCCCGCGCAGTTCGGCGAGCACGTCGCCGATGCGCGGCACCTGGTCGAGCGTGTTGCGGGATTTGTACGCCCATTCGGGCGCGATGTCGGGTGCGTCCGTCTCGACGACGATCGCCTCGAGCGGCAACTGCGCCGCGAGCCGGCGGATCTGCAGCGCGCGCGTGAAGGTCACATTGCCGCCGAAGCCGAGATGCAGCCCGTGCGCAAGATACGCTTCGGCCTGCTGGAAACTGCCGTTGAACGCATGCGCGATACCGCGCCGCACGCCGAACCGGCGCAGCCCGGCGAGCACGCGATCCTGCGACTTGCGCACGTGGCACAGCACGGGCAGGTCGAATTCGCGCGCGAGCTTGAGCTGCCCCTGGTAGAAAAACTGCTGCCGGTCTTCGTCGAGCCCCGGCACGAAATAGTCGAGCCCGATCTCGCCGATCGCGACGAAGCGCGGATCGTCGAGGCTCGCCTCGATCTCCATGCGCAGCAGGTCGAGATCCTCGTCGCGTGCGCGTGGCGTATACATCGGATGGATGCCGAGCGCGTAAACCGCGCCCGGTGTGCGTTGCGCGAGTTCGCGCACCGTCGTGAAGTTGTCGCGCCCGACGCTCGGGATCACGATGCGCGACACGCCGGCCGCGCGCGCCGCGTGCGCGACCGCGTCGCGGTCGGCGTCGAACTCGGCGGCATCGAGATGGCAGTGCGTGTCGATCCACATGGCGGCAGTCCTGCGCGCTGGCGCCGCACCGGGACCATCCCGGCAGCAGGCCAAGCGCGTTCGCTTCTTACACCGGCAGCGCCGGCTCCTCGTGCAGCACGCCGTCGCGCAGCCGCATGATGCGGTCGCAGCGCGCGGCGAGATCGGGATCGTGCGTGACGATCACGAAGCTCGTTTCGAGCGTCTCTGACAATTCGAGCATCAGGTTGAACACGGTATCGGCCGTCGTGCCGTCGAGGTTGCCGGTCGGCTCGTCGGCGAGCACGCACGCGGGCTTCGTGACCAGCGCACGCGCGATCGCGACGCGCTGCCGCTCGCCGCCCGACAGCTCGCCCGGGCGGTGCTTCGCACGCGGGCCGAGACCAACGCGTTCGAGCATCGCCTGGGCCTGCTCGCGCGCGTCCTCGGTCGTCATCCGGCGGATGCGCAGCGGCATCGCGACGTTGTCGAGCGCGGTGAACTCGGGCAGCAGGTGATGGAACTGATAGACGAAGCCGAGCGCGCGGTTGCGCAGTTCGTTGCGCTCGCGCTCGGCGAGCTGCGTGAACGGCTTGCCGAGCAGCGACACCTCGCCCGCGCTCGGCTCGTCGAGCCCGCCCAGCACGTGCAGCAGCGTGCTCTTGCCGGAACCCGACGCGCCGACGACCGCGAGCTTCTCGCCGCGCCGCACCGTCAGCTCGGTGTTGTTGAGCACCTGCACGTTGAAGCCGCCCTGCACGAACGCCTTCGTGATCCCGCGCGCCTGAAGCACGTATTCCTGCATACCTGCCGAATCCTGTTTGTTGTGTTGTCGTGAATCCGCGAATGCGGTCGCGCGATCATTCATAGCGAAGCGCCTCCGCCGGCTTCACCTTCGCGCCGCGCCAGCTCGGATAGAGCGTCGCGACCGCCGACAGCGCGAACGCGATCAGCCCGATCCGGATCACGTCGCTCGCGACGAGTTCGGACGGCAGCTCGCTGATGAAGTACACGGACGGCGGCAGGAACTGCACGCCGAACAGGTGCTCGATCATCGGGATCAGCCACGGGATGCTCCACGCGATCAGGCAGCCGAGCGCGACGCCCGACGCCGTGCCGACGAAGCCGATCGTCACGCCCTGCACGACGAAGATCTTCATGATCGACCCCGGCTGCGCGCCGAGCGTGCGCAGGATCGCGATGTCGGCCTGCTTGTTGGTCACCGTCATCACGAGCGACGACACGAGGTTGAACGCGGCCACCGCGATGATCAGCGTAAGGATGATGAACATCATCCGCTTCTCGATCTGCACGGCCGAGAACCACGTCTTGTTCTGCTGGGTCCAGTCGCGGACGTACAGGCTGCCCGACAGCGTATGCGACAGCTCGACCGCCACGTCCGGCGCCTTCTGCATGTCCTTCAGCCGCAGCCGCACGCCGGTCGGCGCGGCCATCCGGAACAGCGCCTCGGCGTCGCGGATGTTGATCATCGCGAGCGTGCTGTCGTATTCGTAGTGCCCGGACTCGAACACGCCGACGACCGTGAACTGCTTCAGCCGCGGCATCATGCCGGCCGGCGTGATCGACCCTTCCGGCGCGACCAGCGTGACCTTGTCGCCGACCGTCACGCCGAGGTTGCCCGCGAGCGCATCGCCGAGCACGATGCCGAACTGGCCCGGCACCAGCGCGCCGAGCTGGCCCGCCTTCATGTCCTTGCCGATGTCCGACACCTGCGGCTCGAGCGTCGGCTCGACGCCGCGCAGCATCACGCCGCTCACCGCGTCCTGGCGGGTGAGCAGCGCCTGCGCGTCGACGTACGGCGCCGCGCCGATCACCGACGGATTGCGGCGCGCTTCCTGCGCGGTCAGTTGCCAGTCGGGCATCGAGCCCGTCGGCGAGAACACCTCGACGTGCGCGAGCACCGACAGCATGCGGTCGCGCACTTCCTTCTGGAAGCCGTTCATCACCGACAGCACGACGATCAGCGCCGCGACGCCGAGCGCGATCCCGAGCATCGAAACGAGCGCGATGAAGGAAATGAAGCCGTTACCGGTCGTGCGTTTGCCGGCGCGCGTGTAGCGCCAGCCGATCTGCCATTCGTACGGAAGTTTCAAGCGAATCCTTTCTGCTGGTTACGGCGGGGAGGCGCCCCGCGGCCGGACCGCCGCCCGGTGGCGGCCACCGGCCCGGGCACGGTCGAAAAACGGCCGCCGGACGCGAACGGGCCGTCAGCCGGCCCGATCACGCGCGCAGTTTGCCATACAATGCGCACCATCATGCACGACCGACGCCTCCATTTTCTCGTTCCGTTCGCGCTGCCGTCGGCGGCCGATGCGGCCTCGTCCCTGCACACGCTGGACAGCCCCGCGCTCGAAAAGTTGCTCTCCCGCGCCAGCCTCGTCGAGCGCGTGGCCGGCGAGGACTTCCAGCGCACGCTGCCGCACGAGCGCTGGCTGGCCCGCCAGTTCGGCGCAACCCAGGGCAACGCCGCGGACGAGGCGCCGCTCGCGCCCTACATGCTGCTGGCCGACGGCGGCGATCCCGGCGCGCACGCGTGGGCTTGCGTCGAGCCCGTCCACGTCGAAATCGCGCACGATCACCTGGTGCTCGTCGATCCGGCGGCCCTCGCACTCGACGACGGCGACGCCGCCGCGCTGCTCGCGGTCGCGCGGCCGCTGATCGAGGAGCTCGGCGTCCGGCTCGAGGCGCCGAACCCGTCACGCTGGTACCTGTCGAGCGAGCAGCTCGCCCGCCTCGCCGGCGCCGCGCCGCTGCGCGCAAGCGGCCGCAACATCGAAATCTGGCTGCCGCACGAAGCCCATACGGGCGAGCGCTCGCGGATGTGGATGAAGCTGCAGAACGAAGTGCAGATGGCGTGGTTCCAGCATCCGGTCAACGAGGCCCGCGAGGCGCGTGGCCTGCCGGCCGTCAATTCGATCTGGTTCCATGCGCAGGGCACGCTGAAGCCGGTGGGCAAGCCGTTCGCGCGCGTGCTGTCCGCGTCGCCTGCGGCGCTCGGCCTCGCGCGCGCCGCGCAAGCCGACGCCGGCGCGCCGCCGGCCGCGTTCGGCGCGCTGGCCGCCGCCGATGGCGCGACGCTCGTCGAACTGCCGGCGCTGACCACCCCGTTCATCGAGCAGGACTGGGCGCGCTGGCACGACGGGCTCGCCGCGCTCGAGCGCGACTGGTTCGCGCCGACCCTTGCCGCGCTGCAGAACGGCGAGCTCGCGAGCGTCGATTTCACGCTGTGCGGCGATACGAGTTCCGTGACGCTGCACGCGACACGTGGCGACCTGCGCAAGTTCTGGCGCCGCCGCGCGCTGGCCTCCCTGTTCGAATAACAAAGCAGACCCCGTATGACCCGGATCGTTACCCGCCCCGTCGCGCCCGCCGACGCCGAAGTGCTCGCGCGCCACGGCCTGCATCCCGTCCTTGCGCGCCTGTACGCGTCGCGCGGCGTGCAGTCCCCCGCCGACATCGAGACCGCGCTGGCGCGACTCGTTCCGCCCACCGAGCTGAAAGGCTGCGCCGACGCGGCGTCGCTGCTCGCCGACGCGATCGCCGACAAGCGGCGCCTGCTCGTCGTCGCCGACTACGACTGCGACGGTGCGACCGCGTGCGCGGTCGCGGTGCGCGGCCTGCGGATGTTCGGCGCGCAGATCGACTACCTGGTGCCGAACCGTTTCGAATACGGCTACGGCCTCACGCCCGAGATCGTCGAACTCGCCGCCGCGCGCAAGCCCGACCTGCTGATCACCGTCGACAACGGCATCGCGAGCGTCACGGGCGTCGAAGCCGCGAACGCGCGCGGCATCGACGTGCTCGTGACCGACCACCACCTGCCCGGCGACGCGCTGCCCGCCGCGCGCGCGATCGTCAACCCGAACCAGCCCGGCTGCGCGTTCCCGAGCAAACACCTCGCCGGCGTCGGCGTGATGTTCTACGTGCTGCTCGCGCTGCGCGCCGAGCTGCGCCGCCGCGGCGCGTTCGCCAGCAAGGACGCCGAGCCGCGGCTCGACGGCCTGCTCGACCTCGTCGCGCTCGGCACCGTCGCCGACGTCGTACGGCTCGACGGCAACAACCGCGTGCTCGTCGCCCAGGGGCTCCAGCGCATCCGCAACGGCCGCATGCAGCCGGGCATCGCCGCGCTGTTCCGCGCCGCCGCCCGCGAAGCGCGCACGGCATCGGGCTTCGACCTCGGCTTCGGCCTCGGCCCGCGCCTGAACGCCGCCGGACGGCTGTCCGACATGTCGCTCGGCATCGAGTGCCTGATCACCGACGACATCGGCCGCGCGTGGGATCTCGCGCAGCAGCTCGACGTGATGAACCGCGAACGCCGCGAGATCGAGGCCGGCATGCAGCAGCAGGCGCTCGCCGATCTCGCCGACGTCGATCCGGCCGACGCGTGCACGATCACCCTCTTCAACCCCGCGTGGCATCAGGGCGTGATCGGCATCGTCGCCGGCCGGCTCAAGGAAAAATTCCACCGCCCGTCGTTCACGTTTGCGCACGCAGATGAAGAAGGCAAGCGGGTCAAGGGGTCGGGCCGCTCGATTCCCGGCTTCCACCTGCGCGACGCGCTCGACCTCGTGTCGAAACGCGAACCGGACCTGATCGTCGCGTTCGGCGGCCACGCGATGGCGGCCGGCCTCACGCTCGACACCGAGAACGTGCCGCGCTTCGCGGCCGCGTTCGAGGCCGTCGCGCGCGAATGGCTGTCCGACGACGCGCTCGCCCGCGTGATCGAGACCGACGGCGAACTCGAGGATGCGTACTTCACGCCGCAGTTCGTCGGGCTGCTCGACGAGGCCGTCTGGGGGCAAGGTTTTCCGGCCCCGCTTTTCTCGGGCGAATTCGACGTCGTGTCGCAGTCGCTCGTGAAGGAAAAGCACCTGAAGCTGCAACTGGCGCGCGGCCGGCAGCGCTTCAACGCGATCTGGTTCAACCACACGGAGCCGCTGCCGGAGAGCGCACTGGTCGCCTACCGCCTCGTCGCCGACACGTGGAACGGCGTCACGCGCGTCCAGCTGATCGTCGAACACGCGGCCGGCTGAGCGGCCGACCGTCCCGCGACGCGCCGCCGCACGCGTGCGCGCCGCGCCGGACGGGGCCGTCGACACACGTGCTGGCACCGTTTGCGTCACCGGGCAACCCTGCCGATCGGCTATAATTCCGCTTTTTTACGAAGCCGGAACAGCGAACGATCATGGAAGCGGAACGTCTCAACGCGATCGAAAGCTCCCTGCTCGACCTGCGCAATCGCGCGGGCGAGCTTCGGGGGTATCTTTGACTACGACGCCAAAGCTGCGCGTCTGACCGAAGTCAACAAGGAACTCGAAGACCCGAACGTCTGGAACGATTCGAAGAACGCCCAGGCGCTCGGCCGCGAGAAGAAGCTGCTCGAAGGCGTCGTCATGACGCTCACCGCGCTCGATAGCGACCTGCGCGATGCGCTCGACCTGTTCGAGCTGGCACGCGAGGAAGGCGACGAGGACACCCTCGTCGCATCGGAAGAAGACGCCGCGAAGCTCGAGGCTCGCGTGGGCGACATCGAGTTCCGCCGGATGTTCTCGAACCCGGCCGACCCGAACAACTGCTTCATCGACATCCAGGCCGGCGCCGGCGGCACCGAGGCGTGCGACTGGGCATCGATGCTGCTGCGCCAGTACCTGCGCTACTGCGAACGCAAGGGCTTCAAGGCCGAAGTGCTCGAAGAGTCCGATGGCGACGTCGCCGGCATCAAGAACGCGACGGTCAAGGTCTCGGGCGAATACGCCTACGGCTTCCTGCGCACCGAAACCGGCATTCACCGCCTCGTGCGCAAGTCGCCGTTCGACTCGTCGGGCGGCCGCCACACGTCGTTCTCGTCGGTGTTCGTCTACCCGGAAATCGACGATTCGATCGAAGTCGAGATCAACCCGGCCGACCTGCGCATCGACACGTACCGAGCATCCGGCGCGGGCGGTCAGCACATCAACAAGACCGACTCCGCGGTGCGGATCACGCACATGCCGACCGGCATCGTCGTGCAGTGCCAGAACGACCGCTCGCAGCACCGCAACCGCGCCGAAGCGATGGCGATGCTGAAATCGCGCCTGTACGAAGTTGAAATGCGCAAGCGGCAGGCCGAACAGGACAAGCTCGAATCGAGCAAGACCGATGTGGGCTGGGGCCACCAGATCCGTTCGTACGTGCTCGACCAGAGCCGCGTGAAGGACCTGCGCACGAACGTCGAAATGAGCAACACGCGAGCCGTCCTCGACGGCGACCTCGACGACTTCATCAGCGCGAGCCTCAAACAGGGCGTGTAAGCGCCGCGGCGCGACCCTGCCGGGTCGCGCCCCCTTGCCCTTCCCGTTTGCGTTGCCGCACCCACTCCGAATTCCGACCATCATGACCGAACCGACCCAAACGCAGCCCGCCGTCACCGCGGACGAAAACCAGATCATCGCCGAGCGTCGCGAGAAGCTGCGCGCGTTGCGCGAGCAAGGCGTCGCCTACCCGAACGATTTCCGGCCCGAGCACCACGCAGCCGACCTGCAGGCCAAGTTCGCCGATTCGGACAAGGCCGCGCTCGAAGCGAACCCGGTCGAGGTGTCGATCGCCGGCCGCATGATGCTCAAGCGCGTGATGGGCAAGGCAAGCTTCGCGACGGTGCAGGACGGTTCGGGCCAGATCCAGTTCTTCGTGACGCCGAACGACGTCGGCGCGGAAACCTACGACGCATTCAAGAAGTGGGACCTCGGCGACATCGTCGCCGCGCGCGGCGTGCTGTTCCGCACCAACAAGGGCGAGCTGTCGGTCCAGTGCAAGGAACTGCGCCTGCTGTCGAAGGCGCTGCGCCCGCTGCCGGACAAGTTCCACGGCCTGTCGGACCAGGAAATGCGCTACCGCCAGCGCTACGTCGACCTGATCGTCACGCCGGAAACGCGCGACACGTTCCGCGCCCGCACCAAGACGATCGCGTCGATCCGCAAGTTCATGGACAACGCGGAATTCATGGAAGTCGAGACGCCGATGCTGCACCCGATCCCGGGCGGCGCGGCCGCGAAGCCGTTCGTCACGCATCACAACGCGCTCGACATGCAGATGTTCCTGCGCATCGCGCCGGAGCTGTACCTGAAGCGCCTGATCGTCGGCGGCTTCGAACGCGTGTTCGAAATCAACCGTAACTTCCGGAACGAAGGCGTGTCGCCGCGTCACAATCCGGAATTCACGATGATGGAGTTCTACGCCGCGTACACCGACTACCGCTGGCTGATGGACTTCACCGAGCAACTGATCCGCCAGGCGGCGATCGATGCGCTCGGCACCGCGACCATCCAGTACCAGGGCCGCGAACTCGATCTGGCGAAGCCGTTCCACCGCCTGACGATCACGCAGGCGATCCAGAAGTACGCGCCGGACTACACCGACGGCCAGCTGTCGGACGACGCGTTCCTGCGCACCGAACTGAAGCGCTTCGGCGTCGACGTGTCGCAGCCGGCGTTCCTGAACGCAGGCATCGGCGCGCTGCAGCTCGCGCTGTTCGAGGAAACGGCCGAAGCGCAGCTGTGGGAGCCAACCTTCATCATCGACTACCCGGTCGAGGTGTCGCCGCTCGCACGCGCATCGGATACGGTGCCGGGCATCACCGAGCGTTTCGAGCTGTTCATGACCGGCCGCGAAATCGCGAACGGCTTCTCGGAGCTGAACGATCCGGAAGACCAGGCCGCACGTTTCAAGAAGCAGGTCGAGCAGAAGGATGCAGGCGACGAGGAAGCGATGTTCTTCGACGCCGACTACATCCGCGCGCTCGAATACGGGATGCCTCCGACCGGCGGCTGCGGGATCGGCATCGACCGTCTCGTGATGCTGCTGACCGACAGCCCGACGATCCGCGACGTGCTGCTGTTCCCGCACCTGCGCCGCGAAGACTGATCGCTGCACCCACGTGTGCGCCGCGCCCTGCGGCGCGCACGCGTCAGCTTTGTAACGACGCGTAAATCCCGCCAGCCGGCGTCCGCCGGCTTTCGATCCTCCCCCGTTTTATCCCCTCGTCGCGACGGCCTTTTCCGGGTTTTCCCTGTCATGGCTGCCGATGCGCCGCTGCAATTCGTTACACCTTGATACGGTGCGCCGCTGGGCCGTGGACGACACTCCTGTTGCGTCACCACGCATGACCACGGGACCAGAACGAGGCGCCGGAACGCCGAGTCTGCTCGCTCCCGAGCGTGGGATCCCGCTCCGGCGCAGCGCGCCGATCCGGATCGACATTGGAGAACAAAATGGACAACCAGAATCAGACCACGCCGCAAAAGCAACGCCTCCACCCGCTGATCGCCACCGCGGCCGGCGCCGTCATCGTCGCCAGCCTCGCGGCGACGGCAGCGATCACGGGCGTCTTCCCGAAAGCCACCAGCAGCAACGAACAGAACGGCCAGACCCAGGCCGCGCTGATCGCGTCGCAGCCGGCCGTCGATACGGCAGCTGCCGCCAGCGCCGCGCTGGCCGCGCAGGCCCGGCAGCAGGCGGCCGAACAGGCCGCCGCGCAGCAAAAGGCCGCCGCCGTCGCGCAGGCCGAGCCGAAGCCCGCGCCGCGTCCGACCGCACCGCATCGCCGTCACACGACGGCGCCGCAGCCGCCGCAATACGCGCAGCAACCGTCGGCGCCGGCGCAGACGTACTGCCAGAGCTGCGGTACGGTCGTCGCGATCACGCAGACGCGCACGCCGGGCCAGAGCTCGGGGATCGGTGCCGTGGGTGGCGCAGCGGCTGGCGGCTTGCTCGGCAACCAGTTCGGCAACGGCAACGGCCGCACGGCGATGACGATCATCGGCGCACTGGGCGGCGGTCTCGCCGGCAACCAGGTCGAGAAGCAGGTGCGCGCGGAAACCGACTACCAGGTGCAAGTGCAGATGGAAAGCGGCGCGACGCGCACGTTCACGTACCACAACCCGCCGCCGTTCGGCCAGGGCCAGCGCGTACGGATCCAGAACGGCACGCTGGTCGGCGCGTGATCGCGTGACGCCGCTGCCCGCGTCACGCGCGCGGGCAAGCGTCCTGAAAACGAAAACGGCTCGTGAGCGATTGCTCACGAGCCGTTTTCCATTGCCGGCCATCTGCGCCGTTGGGGCGCCCGCCAGGTTCAGTCCTCGTCGTCGAAGTCCGATTCGTCGATCCAGTGGGCCTGAATCGCTTCGAGGATCTTCTCGCCGGAGTGCGTCGGATCGTCGTTGAAGCCGTCGAGCTCGAGCACCCACTGGCGCAGGTCGACGAAGTTGATCCGCTGCGGGTCGATGTCCGGGTGCTTGTCCGCCAGCGCAATGGCTATTTCACGCGAATCGGTCCATTTCATCGCCTGCCTCCGGTTCCTGTCAGTGATTTTCCTTCGCGTGGTTGATCGAGTACTTCGGAATCTCGACCACCAGGTCCGAATCTTCCTTCACGATCGCCTGGCACGACAGGCGCGACGTCGGCTCGAGGCCCCACGCCTTGTCCAGCAGATCGTCCTCGTCCTCCTCGGACGGCGTCAGATCGTTGAAGCCTTCGCGGATCACCACGTGGCACGTCGTGCACGCACACGACTTCTCGCATGCATGCTCGATCTCGATCCCGTGTTCGAGCAGGTTGTCGCAGATACTCTTGCCGGGCGTCGCGTCGATCACTGCGCCGTCCGGGCACAGTTCGACGTGAGGCAGCACCACCAGTTGAGGCATGTCCGTTCCGTCAGTCAGGGTGCGGCGCCAGGCGCCGCACGGTTTATTATCGCGCGGGCCGTTGCCGGCCGATGCGCAGTTCGTGAGTTCAGATCTCGTCGAGCCGGCGGCCCGACAGCGCGCGCTTGATGCTCTTGTCCATCCGGCGCGCCGCGAATTCGTCGGTGCCGTCGGCCAGCGCCTTGGTCGCCGTTTCGATCGCGTTCGTATCGTCGCCTTGCGCGACCGCACGCAGCGCCGCGGCCAGCGCGTCGACTTGCGCGCGCTCGTCCGCGTCGAGCAGTTCGCCGTCGGCCGCCAGCGCGGCCTGCGTCGCCTCGAGCATCCGCTCGGCCTCGACCTGCGCTTCGCGCAGCGCGCGGGCGCGCATGTCGATTTCGGCGGTCTTGAAGCTGTCCTCGAGCATCTTCGCGATGTCGTCGTCGGCAAGACCGTACGACGGCTTCACGACGACCGACGCCTCGACGCCCGACAGCTGCTCGCGGGCGAACACCGACAGCAGGCCGTCCGCGTCCACCTGGTAAGTCACGCGAATGCGCGCGGCGCCGGCCGTCATCGGCGGAATCCCGCGCAGCTCGAAACGCGCGAGCGACCGGCAGTCGGCGACGAGCTCGCGCTCGCCCTGCACGACGTGGATCGCCATCGCGGTCTGGCCGTCCTTGAAGGTCGTGAATTCCTGCGCGCGCGCGATCGGAATCGTCGAGTTGCGCGGAATGATCTTCTCGACGAGGCCACCCATCGTCTCGACACCGAGCGACAGCGGAATCACGTCGAGCAGCAGCCAGTCGTCGCCGGTGCCGCGATTGCCTGCGAGCAGGTCGGCCTGGATCGCCGCGCCGAGCGCGACGACCTGGTCCGGATCGAGGTTCACGAGCGGCGGCTGGCCGAAATACTTCGCGACCGCATCGCGGATCACCGGCATGCGCGTCGCGCCGCCGACGAGCACGACACCCTTGATGTCGGCCGGCGTGACCTGCGCATCGCGCAGCGCCTTGCGGGTCGGCGTGAGCGTGCGCTGCACGAGCGGCTCGACGAGCGACGCGAACGTGTCGTGCGAGAGGGTCTGCACGAGGTGCGCGCCACCCGACAGCGTGACGTCGAGCGACGCCTGCGGCGCGGACGACAGCGCTTCCTTCAGCACGCGCACACGGTCGAGCAGCAGGCGCACGTCCTCGGGCGCGAGCGTCTTCGCATCGATGCCGGCCTGCGCGAGCACGTGATCGAACAGCGCATGGTCGAAATCGTCGCCGCCGAGCGCGGAATCACCGCCCGCGGCCAGCACTTCGAACACGCCCTTCGTCAGCTTCAGGATCGACAGGTCGAACGTGCCGCCGCCGAGGTCATACACCGCGTAGAGGCCTTCGGCCCCGTTGTCGAGACCGTAGGCGATCGCCGCGGCGGTCGGTTCGTTCAGCAGGCGCAGCACGTTGAGGCCCGCGAGGCGCGCGGCATCCTTGGTCGCCTGGCGTTGCGCTTCGTCGAAATACGCGGGCACCGTGATCACCGCGCCTACCAGGTCGTCGCCAAGCGAATCTTCCGCGCGATAACGCAGCGTCGCGAGAATCTCGGCCGACACTTCGACCGGGCTCTTCACGCCGTCGATGGTACGGATCTGCACCATGCCCGGCGCATCGACGAATTCGTACGGCGCGTTCGCCGCGCCTTCGACCTCGGCCTTGCCGCGGCCCATGAAGCGCTTGACCGACACGATCGTGTTGCGCGGATCGGTTGCGGCCTGCTCTTTCGCGTCGTGGCCAATGCGTCGGCCACCCTTCTCGAGATAGCGGACCACCGACGGCAGCAGCACGCGACCCGCCTCGTCGGGCAGGACTTCAGGCACGCTGTTGCGCACGGCCGCGACGAGCGAATTCGTCGTGCCGAGATCGATCCCGACGGCGAGTCGCCGCTGATGCGGCGCCGGCGCCATGCCCGGTTCGGAAATTTGCAGTAAAGCCATCTTGGTTCGTTCGGGCGCTCGGCCCGTTTGCTGCGCGTGCCGCAAGGCACGCGGTTAAGTTTCGAGGCGCTCGATCTGCGCGCCCACTTCCGACGCGACCCGTTCGATGAACATCAGTTGGCGCACGGCCTCGGCGGCCGCCTGATCGGCGCCGCTGTCGAGCAACGTGCCGAGGCGCTCCACCCGCACGCGCCGCTCTTCGCGCAACTCGGCGAGCAGCGCGTCGAGCGCGTCGACGTTGCGGGCGGCCGCGGCATCCTCGATGCCCTCGCGCCACTCCATCTGCTGCATCAGGAACGCGGGCTCCATCGCGGTGTTGTTTTCCGCGCCGATGTCGACACCGCGCAGCGACAACAGATACGACGCGCGCTTCAGCGGATCGCGCAGCGTGCGATATGCCTCGTTCGCGCGGGTGGCCCATTGCATCGCGATACGCTTCTGCGCGTCGCCGGCCGCCGCGAAGCGGTCCGGATGCACTTGCGTCTGCACTGTCCGATACGCGGCGTCGAGCGCCGCCTCGTCGAGCGCGAATTGCGCCGGCAGGTGAAACAGGTCGAAGTGGCTGTCTTTCAGCGAGACCATCGTCGCGTTCAATTCCGGTTCGTCGCGCGGCAAACGCCGCACATTAAAAAGGCGGCCCGTGCCGCCTCTTGCCCGCATCGCGCGGAGATCCGCGTGGTCACACGCGGAACGATTCGCCGCAGCCGCACTCGTCCTTCACGTTCGGGTTGTTGAACTTGAACCCTTCGTTCAGGCCTTCGCGTGCGAAGTCGAGCTCGGTGCCGTCGATGTAGGCCAGGCTCTTCGGATCGACGATCACCTTCACGCCATGACTCTCGAACACCTGATCCTCGGGAGCCAGCTCGTCGACATACTCGAGCTTGTACGCGAGCCCCGAGCACCCGGTCGTGCGAACGCCGAGCCGCAGGCCCATACCCTTGCCGCGACGGACGAGGTATTTCTGGACGTGCTGTGCTGCTTTTTCGGTCAGTGTAATTGCCATGATGTCCTTGCCGCGGCGCGCCACCGGGGCCCGCCGCGTTCCTTCTGAAGCCGCTCGATGCCGCTCAGGCTGCTGCCTGATCGCCTTCCGTGGTGTCGTGACGCTTCTTGTAGTCGGCCACGGCTGCCTTGATCGCGTCTTCCGCGAGGATCGAGCAGTGAATCTTCACCGGCGGCAGCGCGAGTTCTTCCGCGATCTGCGTGTTCTTGATCGACAGTGCTTCGTCGAGCGTCTTGCCCTTCACCCATTCGGTGACGAGCGAGCTCGATGCGATCGCCGAACCGCAACCGTAGGTCTTGAACTTCGCGTCTTCGATCACGCCGTCCGCGCCGACGCGGATCTGCAGCTTCATCACGTCGCCGCAGGCCGGCGCGCCGACCATGCCCGTGCCGACCGTGTCGTCGTCCTTCGCGAACGAACCGACGTTGCGCGGGTTTTCGTAGTGATCCAGAACCTTGTTGCTGTAAGACATGACTCAGACTCCTTGACTCGTTACGTCTGCGTGCGCGAATCCGCCCGCGGGTATGTTCAATCCGGCGCTCAGTGTGCGGCCCATTCGATCGTCGACAGATCGATGCCTTCCTGGTGCATTTCCCAGAGCGGCGAGAGTTCGCGCAGCTTCGCGATCTTGCTGTTCAGCAGGTTGATCACGAAGTCGACTTCCTGCTCCGTCGTGAAGCGGCCGACCGTGAAGCGGATCGAGCTGTGTGCCAGCTCGTCGTTGCGGCCGAGCGCACGCAGCACGTACGACGGCTCCAGCGACGCCGACGTGCATGCGGAGCCCGACGACACCGCGACGTCCTTGATCGCCATGATCAGCGACTCGCCTTCGACGAAGTTGAAACTGATGTTGAGGTTGTGCGGGACACGGCGCTCCATGTCGCCGTTCACGTACGTTTCCTCGATTTGCGACAGGCCGCGCAGCAGCTTGTCGCGCAGCATGCGGACGCGCTCGTTTTCCGTCGCCATTTCTTCACGTGCGATGCGGAACGCTTCGCCCATGCCGACGATCTGGTGCGTCGCCAGCGTGCCCGAACGCATGCCGCGCTCGTGGCCGCCACCGTGCATCTGCGCTTCGATGCGCACACGCGGCTTGCGGCGCACGTACAGCGCGCCGATGCCTTTCGGGCCGTAGGTCTTGTGCGCCGAGAACGACATCAGGTCGACCTTCAGCTTCGCGAGGTCGATCGCGACCTTGCCGGTCGACTGTGCGGCGTCGACGTGGAACACGATGCCCTTCTCGCGGCAGATCTCACCGATCGTCTCGATGTCCTGGATCACGCCGATCTCGTTGTTCACGTGCATCACCGACACGAGGATCGTGTCCGGGCGCAGTGCGGCCTTGAACGCGTCGAGGTCGATCAGGCCGTCATCCTTCACGTCGAGGTAGGTGACTTCGAAACCGTCGCGCTCGAGCTCGCGGCAGGTGTCGAGCACGGCCTTGTGCTCGGTCTTCACCGTGATGATGTGCTTGCCCTTGCCCTTGTAGAAGTTCGCGGCACCCTTGATCGCGAGGTTGTCCGATTCCGTTGCGCCGGACGTCCAGATGATCTCGCGCGGATCCGCGTTCACGAGCGCGGCCACGTTCTCACGCGCTTCCTCGACCGCCCGCTCCGCGTCCCAGCCATACGCGTGGCTGCGCGACGCCGGGTTGCCGAACTGCTCGCGCAGGTACGGCACCATCTTGTCGACCACGCGCGGGTCGACCGGCGTCGTCGCGCTGTAATCCATGTAGATGGGCAGGTGGAGAGTGTCTTGGGTCATCTGTCGCTCCGGGAATTCTGTGCAGGGACTATGTGCGTTATGGGGTATGGCGGCGCGTTCGCGCTCACGAACTCGCGATGTTGAACACCGAATTGGGGCCGAGCGGCATCGTGCGAACCGGCTCGGCCGGCGCCGCAACGGGCTCCGGCGTGCGCCGGTCGCGCAGCACCGCGGGTGCGCCCTCGCGAGCACGCTGCTGATCGACGAGATCCTGCAGCGACACCGAATCGAGGTATTCGACCATCTTCTGGTTCAGCGTCGACCACAGCTCGTGCGTCATGCAATGGCCGTCGGGCTGCTTCGAGCCGTCGCACGTGCCTTTGCCGCCGCACTGCGTGGCGTCGAGCGGTTCATCGACCGCGATGATGATGTCGGCAACGGTGACATCCTGCGCGCGACGCGCGAGGTTGTAGCCGCCGCCCGGGCCGCGCACGGATTCGACGATTTCATGCCTGCGCAGCTTGCCGAACAGCTGTTCGAGATACGAGAGCGAAATCCGCTGGCGCTGGCTGATGCCTGCAAGCGTCACCGGGCCCTGCTCCTGGCGCAGTGCCAAGTCAATCATCGCCGTGACGGCGAAACGGCCTTTGGTGGTGAGTCTCATGGTGTCTAGGGGACTGCAATCTTGACGATTTTGGTCAAGTATAAATATTTGACGATTTTAGTCAAGTATCCATGTCTTTGAAAGGGTATTCGCAGATCGCTGAATACCGCGCGATCAGCGCTCCGTGCGGGCCCGGAGCGTCTCCAGCAGGCCCGCGCACGCGCGCTCGACCTGATCGAGCACCTGCTCGAAGCCCTGTGTACCGCCGAAATAAGGGTCGGCCACTTCGGTTTCGGCCGAATCCGGCGCGAAGTCCATCAGCAGGCGCACCTTGTCGCGATGCTGCGGCGGGCAGCGGCGGCGCAGCTCCGCGAGATTCGCCTCGTCCATCGCGAGCAGCAGGTCGAAGCGCTCGAAATCCGCCGCGCTCACCTGTCGTGCGCGCAGCGCCGACAGGTCGTAGCCGCGGCCAAGCGCGGCAGCCTGCGCACGCGAATCCGGCGGCTCGCCGACATGCCAGTCACCGGTGCCGGCCGAATCGATCGAGATCCGGTCCGCCAGCGCGGCCGCGCCGACCTGGTGACGCATCACGCCTTCCGCGGTGGGCGAACGGCAGATGTTGCCGAGACAGACGAAACAGATCGAAACGCGGGTCATCGCACTATCGGAAAGCCGCGGCGAGCCGCGCGGGAGAAGAACGCGCCATTATACAAAGGCGACCGAAATCGCGCCGCCGCACAAAACGACGGCGCCATGCCTTACAGCGCCTTCGGCGCGGCGAGCACGACGTCGCCGGACGCTGCCGGCAGCGGCGTCGCCGCATCGCCGACCAGCCCGAACGACACCGCACGCGCCAGCTCGGCGGATGCCTGGTGAACGGCAAGCGGGCCGCGCGACGGCGCCTCGGCCATCGCATGCAGATAGGCCGCCGCGGCCAGCGGAACGACGATTGCCAGCGGCCAGTACATCGATATTGTCTTTTTCATGATGCGGACCTCCTTGACCTCGTACCCCGAAACCCAATTCCGGGGACTACAGACAGGATTCTATAGACCGCATCTATCGAGATAAATATACAAATAGCGAACGCACTGTTGTCGCCGGATGAACAGTCGTCAGCCGAGGTGGCTTTGCGACGCCGCGTACAGCTCGCGGAACGTGCGCCCGGTCGGCGTCGGCATGTCGCGCGTATCCATCCAGCCGCCCATCATCGGCAGGCGCCGCAGCGTGCCGCCGTTGCCGCCCAGCCGCTCAAGGATGCGCACCGCGAGCTTGGTCGTCAGCGCGTACAGCATCGGCCGGCGCGCGAAGAAACCCCATGCGGCGAGCGCCGCGCGCTCGCGCCACGGTCTCAGATGCCGCTCGACCTGCTTCTCGCGCAGCGTGCGCAACAGGTGCGACAGCGGAATCCCGGCCGGGCACACGCTGTCGCATTCTCCGCAAAGCGTGGCGGCCTGCGGCAGGTCGAGCGAGCGGTCGAGCCCGACGTAGCTCGGCGTCAGCACGGATCCCATCG
The DNA here is from genome assembly GCF_002223085.1 of Burkholderia sp. HI2714. NCBI lineage: Bacteria > Pseudomonadati > Pseudomonadota > Betaproteobacteria > Burkholderiales > Burkholderiaceae > Burkholderia > Burkholderia sp. HI2714. Next base: position 77,768 of record NZ_NKFM01000022.1, read on the forward strand.
GCCCCGGGTAGACCCAGCCGTACGCGTGGCCACCCACCTTCTGGTACACCGGACAATGGTTCATGCATGCGCCGCAACGGATGCAGCGCAGCATCTCCTGAAATTCGCCGCCGATCAGCCCGGTGCGGCCGCCGTCGACGAGCACGACATAGTTGTGCTCGGGGCCATCCTCGTCGCCGGGCCCGCGCGGCCCGGTCAGCAGCGAGAAATAGTTCGACGTCTTCTGCCCGGTCGCCGAGCGCGGCAGCAGGCGCATCGCGGTCGCGAGATCCTCGAGTGTCGGCAGCACCTTCTCGATGCCCGTCACCGCCACATGCACGCGCGGCATCACCGTGCACATGCCCTCGTTCCCTTCGTTCGTCACGATCGCCACCGAACCCGTCTCGGCGATCACGAAGTTGCCGCCCGTCACGCCCATGTCGGCCGACATGAAATGCGGGCGCAGCACCTCGCGCGCCTCGCGCGTCATGTCCGGAATCTCGGTGAGCCGCTCGCGATGGTGCGTGCGCGCGAACAGGTCGGCAATCTCGTCCTTGTCCTTGTGCACGACGGGCGCAATGATGTGGCTCGGCGGCTCGTTGTCGTTGATCTGCAGGATGTACTCACCCAGATCCGTCTCGATCGACTGCACGCCCATTTCCGCGAGCACCGCGTTCAGGCGCATTTCCTCCGACACCATCGACTTGGTCTTGATGACCTTCTTCACGTCGTGACGACGCGCGATGTCCGCCACGAGCCGCGCGGCATCGTCGGTCGTTTCGGCAAACAGCACCGTCGTGCCGCGCCGCGTCGCCTCGCGCTCGAACGCCTCGAGCCACACGTCGAGGTTCTCCAGCGCGCGGTTGCGGCGATCCTTCAGCGCGGCGCGTGTGGCCGGGAAGTCGATCGCGGTCATCGCGTCGGCGCGCGCGGACACGAATTTCGTCGACAGCTTCTTCAGGTTCTGCTGCAGACGCTGGTCGGCCAGCTTCTGGCCGGCGCGCGCCTTGAAATGCATCGATTGGACTTGCATCGCGGTATCGGGGAAAAGTGAGCGGAACCGGGCGTCAGACGTCGCCCGCCAGCACCTGCGCGACGTGCAGCACGCGCGTGTCGCGGTCGCCGGTGCGGCGCAACCGCCCTTCGATGTTCAGCATGCAGCCGAGATCGCCGAGCACGACGGCGCCCGTACCGGACGCGCGCACGTTCGCGCACTTCTCGTCCGCGATGGCTGCCGAAATGTCGCCGTACTTGACCGCGAACGTGCCGCCAAAGCCGCAGCAGTGCTCGCAGTCCTTCATTTCGGTGACCGCGATGCCGCGCTGCGCGAGCAACGCGCGCGGCTGCGCCTTCACGCCGAGCTCGCGCAGGCCCGAGCACGAATCGTGATAGGTGACGGGCCCCGTGAATTCGCCCGGTGCGAGCGACACCTTCGCGACGTTCGCCAGGAAATCGGTCAGTTCGTACACTTTCTGCTGGAACCGCGTGTAGCGCCCCATCAGTTCGGGGTCGTCGCGGAACAGGTCGCCGTAGTGCGCGCGGATCATCCCGCCGCAGGAACCCGACGGCGCGACGACGTAATCGAACTGCTCGAACTCGCGCAGCGTCTTTTCCGCGAGATCACGCGCGAGCGCGCGGTCGCCCGAGTTGTAGGCCGGCTGGCCGCAGCAAGTCTGCGCGGGCGGCACGATCACCTCGTAGCCGGCGTCGCGAATCAGCTTGAGCGCCGAAAAACCGATTTCGGGGCGCATCAGATCGACCAGGCAGGTCACGAACAAACCGACTCGCATACGTGCTCCTTCGAGAAAACGGCTCTCATTATCCGCCGTTTGGCCGGCAAGACCAACGCCGGCGCTCACGCAAGCCCGCGCGGCGCGAAACGAGGATTTCCTCGAACGGCGTTCGCTTTTTTCACAATACGAGATACAATCGTTCCAACACCGCTTGACGCGTCAACCGATTTCTCCCCCGACATGAGCCAACCCACCCCGGATTCAAAAACGTCGATCCAGGTGATCGAACGCATGATGCGGTTGCTGGACGCGCTCGCCGCGCACAGTGACCCTGTCAGCCTGAAGGAGCTTGCGCAGCGGACGGAGCTGCACCCGTCGACCGCGCACCGCATCCTCAACGACATGGTGACCTGCCGTCTCGTCGACCGCTCCGATCCCGGCACGTATCGCCTCGGCATGCGGCTGCTGGAGCTCGGCAACCTCGTGAAGGCGCGCCTGTCGGTGCGCGACGCGGCGCTGATGCCGATGCGCGAGCTGCACCGCCTCACCGGGCAAACCGTGAACCTGTCGGTGCGCCAGGGCGACGAGATCGTCTACATCGAGCGTGCGTATTCGGAGCGCTCGGGGATGCAGGTCGTCCGCGCGATCGGTGGCCGTGCGCCGCTGCATCTCACGTCGGTCGGCAAGCTGTTCCTCGCGGCCGACGAAACGTCGCGCGTGCGCGCCTATGCGACGCGTACGGGGCTGTCCGGCCATACGCAGAACAGCATCACCGACATCGCGAAGCTCGAGCGCGAGCTGACGATCGTCCGCCAGCAATCGTGCGCGCGCGACAACGAGGAGCTGGAGCTCGGCGTGCGCTGCATCGCGGCCGGCATCTACGACGATTCGGGCAAGCTCGTCGCGGGCCTGTCGCTGTCGGCGCCGGCCGATCGTCTCCAGGATGCGTGGCTCGGCCAGTTGAGCCGCACGGCCCTCACCATTTCGGAATCGCTCGGCTACCGGCCGGCGCCCGCGAAGGATGCGGACGGGCTGCAGCGGCAGGCGTAAGCCGCTCCCGCGCGCCCAATGAAAAAGCCCCGCGATTGCGGGGCTTTTTTTCAGCCATCGGCGCGGCGGCGCACCGCCACGCCACCGTGCGATCAGGTCCCGCCGCTCGGCGTGTTGGCTGCCGTCAGGCGCTCGCCGCCGCCGGCATCGAGCCAGTTGCGCAGGCGCGCCGCATCGGCGAAGCGCGAATACTTGCCGAACGAATCGAGCAGCACCATCACCATCGGCTTGCCGTGGATCGTCGCCTGCATCACGAGGCACTCGCCCGCCTCGTTGATGAAACCCGTCTTCTGCAGACCGATATCCCACGAGCCATTGCCGCGGATCAGCGCGTTCGTGCTGTTGTAGACCAGGTTGCGCTTGCCCGTGTACACCTCGTAGGTGCGATCGGTCGAGAACTGACGAATCATCGGGTACTGGTACGCCGCATTGACCATCTTCACGAGATCGCGCGCGCTCGACACGTTCGAGCTCGACAGCCCCGTCGAATTCTCGAAGTGCGTGTCGGTCATGCCAAGCGCCTTCGCCTTCGCGTTCATCGCGGCGATGAACGCCGGACGGCCGCCCGGGTAGTAACGCGACAGCGCGGCGGCCGCGCGGTTTTCCGACGCCATCAGCGCGATGTGCAGCATGTCTTCACGCGACAGCACCGAGCCGACCGACAGGCGCGAGCCCGTGCCCTTCTCGTAATCGCGGTCTTCGTCCGTGACTTCGAGCTGGTCGGTCATCGGCGTCTTCGAGTCGAGCACGACCATCGCCGTCATCAGCTTCGAGATCGACGCGATCGGCACGACGGCGTGCGAATTCTTGTCGAACAGCGGCTCACCCGAGTTCTGGTCGACGACGTACGCGACGCTCGAACGCAGCGCGAGCGCGTCCGGCGTGTCGTGCAGGCCGAACGCCTGGCCGACGGTCGGCCGGCGCGGCTGGAACGCGACCTTGCGGACTGCGCCGTGATGGCCGCCATGCACGTTCGACGCGAGCGTCACGCGCTTGCGCGACGCCTTCGCGCGCGGCGCGTCGTCGGCCGCGACCTTCGCGGATTTGTCGGAGCTGGCCTTGGCCGACTTCTTCTTCGCGGACGAAGCAGGAGCGACAGCCTTTTTCTTGGCGGCTTGTTGGGTCTTCGCAGTGGCGGCAAAGGCGTCAGCAGGCGCGACGGACGCGGTGGTCGCCAGCAAGGCGACTGCGACCGACACAGCCGTGCCGAGCGTCATGCTCTGCAACAATCTGCGCGGTGAAAACGATTCGGCTTTCATTGGGGTCTGGACAAAGCGGGCGGGAGGTTTCCGCAAGTGTAGTTAAAGCTGAAAAAAAGAGCAATATTAGGCACTTACCGATCGTCGTTAAACCGGAATGTAAGGGTCGGCCAACCTCTGACCAATGAACCCTCCCGCTCCCATCGAAAAAATCCATGGGACGCGCTGCCCGACAGTACCCGTCTCCCGATTACACACGGTTAATTGAGATAACGTCACTTCGGAGGCGATTTAAAGCGGGGAAATTACGTATCCGGCGCTCGGGGTGCCAGGGGCGCCGGTCTCGGCCGTGGCGGCGGCACGTCGCCACGGGACGCGCATCGAAACGGCGCGTTTTTCGACAGGAACAGAAGCATAACGTTCCACATGCCTGTCAGGTTTACCTGTGCATGATCATGGTGCGGTGCGCCTGCCCCGCCGCTGTGCGCACCATCTGGGATCGCGCATGAAACCGATTCCGAACGGGCACGATAACTCGTTGTTTTATCGATAATTTGTCGCGATTGTGCAACGCACAAAAAGTACTTGACATTGGTTTTCTCTGCCCTAAAATAAGCCTCATTGCTGCGTTGCACAAAGCACGCGCATCCGAGGTTCCCCAGCGTAGTGCCCTTTACCCTGCGATCGACGCGATCGCTTTTCAGGAGCTTGACATGTCCTTGCTGACCCCCGAGCAAATCGCCGCCGCCCAGAAAGCCAACCTCGAAAGCCTGTTCGGTCTGACGACCAAGGCGTTCGAAGGCGTCGAAAAGCTGATCGAACTCAACCTGCAGGTCGTGAAGTCGACGCTGGCCGAAGGCCAGGAAAACGCACAGCGCCTGCTGTCGGTGAAGGACGCGCAGGAACTGATCGCGCTGCAAGCCAGCCTGTCGCAGCCGGTCGCGGAAAAGGTGCTGTCGTACGGCCGTCACCTGTATGAAATCGCATCGTCGACGCAAGCCGAGTTCGCGAAGGTTGCTGAAGCACAATTCGAAGAGCAGAACAAGAAGGTCCAGGCACTCGTCGACAACGTCGCGAAGAACGCCCCGGCTGGTTCGGAAACGGCTGTCGCAGCACTGAAGTCGGCACTGAACGCTGCGAACACCACGTACGAAACGGTTCAGAAGGCAACGAAGCAAGCCGTCGAAATCGCTGAAACGAACTTCAACGCTGCTGCTGCCGTCGCCACGAAGGCTGCTACCGCCGCTGCTGCACGTCGTACGAGCAAGCCGGCCGCGTAAGCGCCCCCTGCTCCTGAAAAAGCCGCGCCCAGCGCGGCTTTTTCATTTCTGGCGCCAGAACATGCTGGAACCGGCAAGTCGCCGGCCGTTCTCGTACGGTCGTTTGAGCATCGGCCGCACATAAAAGAAAACGCCGCCGCCCGGATGGCCCGGGAGGCGGCGTTTTTTCGTGGCCGGCGGATTGCCGGCCGAGCCGGCCGCGTTACTTCTTGCGTTGCGGCGGCAGGTCGGTACAGACGCCTTCGTACAGTTCGGCGGCCATGCCGACCGATTCGCCGAGCGTCGGGTGCGGATGGATCGTCTTGCCGATGTCTTCCGCGTCCGCGCCCATTTCAACGGCGAGGCACACTTCGCTGATCAGGTCGCCCGCGTTCAGGCCGACGATACCGCCGCCGATCACGCGATGGGTTTCCTCGTCGAAGATCAGCTTCGTGAAGCCTTCGTCACGGCCGTTCGCGATCGCGCGGCCCGATGCGGCCCACGGGAACACGGCCTTGCCGTACTTGATGCCTTCGGCCTTGCACTGGTCTTCCGTCTTGCCGGCCCACGCCACTTCCGGATCGGTGTACGCCACCGACGGGATCTGCAGCGCGTCGAAGTACGCCTTCTCGCCGTGCGCGGCTTCCGCTGCGACGTGGCCTTCATGCACGGCCTTGTGCGCGAGCATCGGCTGGCCGACGATATCGCCGATCGCGAAGATGTGCGGGACGTTCGTGCGCATCTGCTTGTCGACGTCGATGAAGCCGCGATCCGTGACCGCGACACCCGCCTTGTCGGCGCCGATCTTCTTGCCGTTCGGGCTGCGGCCCACCGCGACGAGCACGAGGTCGTAGCGCTGCGCTTCCGCCGGGGCCTTCTCGCCCTCGAACTTCACGTAGATGCCGTCTTCCTTCGCTTCCGCGCCGACCGTCTTGGTCTTCAGCATCACGTTGCCGAAGCGCTTCGCGTTGTACTTTTCCCAGACCTTCACGAGATCGCGGTCCGCGCCCATCATCAGGCCGTCCATCATTTCGACGACGTCGATCTCGGCGCCGAGCGTCGCGTACACCGTCGCCATTTCGAGGCCGATGATGCCGCCGCCGATCACGAGCATGCGCTTCGGCAGCTGACGCAGTTCGAGTGCGCCCGTCGAATCGACGACGCGCGGGTCTTCCGGCATGAACGGCAGCTTCACGGCCTGCGAGCCCGCAGCGATGATCGCCTGCTTGAACTTCACGACCTTCTTGCCGTTTTCGCCCTGCACTTCCATGTGATACGGATCGACGAATGCGCCGACGCCCTTGACCACTTCGACCTTGCGCGCCTTCGCCATGCCGGCGAGGCCCGTCGTCAGCTTCTTGACGACGCCGCCCTTGAAGTCGCGCAGCTTGTCGAGATCGACTTCCGGCTTGCCGAACGTGATGCCGTGCGACGCGAGCGCCGCGGCTTCGTCGATGACGAGCGCCGTGTGCAGCAGCGCTTTCGACGGGATGCAGCCGACGTTCAGGCACACGCCGCCGAGCGTCGAGTAGCGTTCGACGAGCACCGTCTTCATGCCGAGATCGGCTGCGCGGAACGCGGCCGAGTAGCCGCCGGGGCCGGCGCCGAGCACAAGCATGTCGCACTCGATGTCGGCGCCACCTGCGTAGCTACCGGCCTGCGGTGCGGGTGCCGGAGCGGCGGCGGCCGGTGCCGGCGCTGCTGCTGCGGGCTTGGCCGCTTCGGGTGCTTTTGCGGGTGCGGCAGCGCCAGCCGATGCTTCGACGATGGCGATGACGGTGCCTTGCGAGACTTTTTCGCCGGCCTTGACCTTGACTTCCTTGACCGTGCCGGCGACGTCGCTGGGCACTTCCATGGAGGCTTTGTCCGATTCGAGCGTGATGAGCGTCTGCTCTTTTTCGATCACGTCGCCGGGTTTGACGTTGACTTCGATGACATCGACGCCGCTGAAATCGCCGATATCCGGAACCTTGACTTCGATGAGACTCATTACTGTCCCCTTCTTGATTAGCTGCAGACAGAGGGGGAGAAACCCGCAGAGAGAACCCGTGACTACGGCCTGGCCAAAGAACGCGAACCTGGGCAGAACCACCTTTGCCGTCCGCCCAAGGACGCGCCTTTCTTTTGGTTACTTTTCTTTGGAAGACAAAGAAAAGTGACCGCCGCCCCGCGCAGGGGCGACGTTAGCAGACCCTTAGCAAAACAGGTTCAACGACAGGGCGCGGATCACAGACATCAACCCCACGCCCCCGCGAGCCACTCCCACGCTCATCAAAGAATGATGCGACGGAAATCGGCAAGCAACGCGCCGAGATACGCATTGAACCGCGCGGCTTCCGCGCCATCGATCACGCGATGGTCATACGACAGCGACAGCGGCAGCGTGAGACGCGGCACGAACTGCTTGCCGTCCCACACCGGCTTCATCTGGCCGCGCGACAACCCGAGGATCGCCACTTCCGGCGCGTTGATGATCGGCGTGAAGTTGGTGCCGCCGATCCCGCCGAGCGACGAGATCGAGAAGCAGCCGCCCTGCATCTGGTCCGGCTTCAGCTTGCCGTCGCGCGCGGCCTTCGACAGCTCGGCCATTTCCTTCGCGATGTCGACGAGACCCTTCTTGTCCGCATCGCGGATCACCGGCACGACGAGGCCGTTCGGGGTATCCGCGGCAAAACCGATGTGGTAGTACTGCTTGAACACCAGGTTGTCGCCGTCGAGGCTCGCGTTGAAGGTCGGGAATTTTTTCAACGCGGCGACGACCGCCTTGATCACGAACGCGAGCATCGTGAACTTCACGCCCGCCTTCTCGTGTTCCTTGTTCAGCTGCACGCGCAGTGCTTCGAGCTCGGTGATGTCCGCTTCGTCGTTGTTCGTGACGTGCGGGATCATCACCCAGTTGCGATGCAGGTTCGCGCCCGAGATCTTCTTGATGCGCGACAGCGGCTTCGCCTCGAACGGGCCGAACTTCGAGAAGTCGACCTTCGGCCACGGCAGCAGGTTCAGCTCGCCGCCGCCTGCCGGCGCGGCTGCCGCGCCCGGTGCTGCGCGCTGGCCGGTCATCACGCCCTTCACGAAGCCGGTGACGTCTTCCTTCGTAATGCGGCCCTTCGGACCCGAACCCTGCACGCGTGCAACTTCGACGCCGAGCTCACGTGCGAACTTGCGCACCGACGGCGATGCGTGGCTGGCGCGGTATTCGCCCGACGCGGCGGCCGGAGCCGGTGCAGCAGCAGCCGGTGCCGGGGCGGCCTTCGCGGGTGCGGCGGCAGGTGCCGACGCCGGAGCGGCAGCAGCGGCGGGAGCCGGTGCGCTCGCCTGCGGTGCGGCGGCCGCTGCGCCTGCGGCTTCGAGCAGCACGATCAGCGTGCCTTCCGACACCGAATCGCCCACCTTGACCTTGATGTCCTTCACGACGCCGGCGGCCGGGCTCGGCACGTCCATCGTCGCCTTGTCCGACTCGAGCGTGACGAGCGACTGCTCCTTCTCGACCGTGTCGCCGACCTTCACGCCGATCTCGATCACCGGCACATCCTTGTAGTCGCCGATGTCGGGGACCTTCACTTCGAGCGTACCGCCGGCTGCTGCCGGGGCGGCCGCCGGTGCTGCAGCAGCGGGCGCAGCCGCCGGAGCCGGAGCAGCAGCGGGCGCGGCCGCGCCGTTCGCCTGCGCCGCGGCGCCGCCTTCGAGCAGGATGATCAGCGAGCCTTCCGACACGGAATCACCCACCTTGACCTTGATTTCCTTCACGACGCCGCCGACCGGGCTCGGCACGTCCATCGTTGCCTTGTCCGATTCGAGCGTGACGAGCGACTGCTCCGGTTCGACGGTATCGCCGACCTTCACGCCGATCTCGATCACCGGCACGTCCTTGTAATCGCCGATATCCGGCACCTTCACTTCGATCGCTTGACTCATCTGTTTCTGTCTCCATGGCCGCGCGCGCCCCTCGCGGAGGCGGCGCGCGGCATCACACGGCGTGTGCGTTAAACGGTCATCGGGTTGGGCTTCGACGGATCGAGGTTGTACTTGGCGATCGCGTCCGCGACCACCTTGCGCTCGATCGTGCCCTCGTCGGCCAGCGCGTTGAGCGCGGCGACGGTGACCCAGTGACGGTCGACTTCGAAGAAGTGACGCAGCTTCTCGCGGGTATCCGAGCGGCCGAAGCCATCCGTGCCCAGCACGACGAAGCGGCGATCGATCTGGCCGCGGATCTGGTCGACCAGCGCACGGACGTAGTCGGTCGATGCGATGACCGGGCCCTGCGTGTCCTTCAGGCACTTCTGCACGTGCGACAGGCGACGCTCTTCGGTCGGATGGAGCAGGTTCCAGCGTTCGACCTGGTGGCCTTCACGCGCCAGCTCGGTGAAGCTCGGCACGCTCCACAGGTCGGCGGCGACGCCCCAGTCGTTCTTCAGCAGGTCGGCGGCGGCGATCACTTCATTGAAGATCGTGCCCGCGCCGAGCAGCTGGACGCGCGGCGCATTCTTGTCGGCGTCGGCCTTCTTGAACGCGTACATGCCCTTGATGATGTCGGCCGCCACGTGCTCGCCCTGCGGAATCGCCGGGTGCTCGTAGTTCTCGTTCATCACCGTGATGTAGTAGTACACGTCTTCCTGGTCCGCCACCATCCGGCGCAGGCCGTCCTGGACGATCACGGCGAGTTCGTAGCCGAAGGTCGGGTCGTAGCTCACGCAGTTCGGCACCGATGCCGCCCACAGGAGCGAGTGACCGTCTTCGTGCTGCAGGCCTTCGCCGTTCAGCGTCGTGCGGCCCGCGGTACCGCCGAGCAGGAAGCCGCGCGAACGCATGTCGCCCGCGGCCCATGCCAGGTCGCCGATCCGCTGGAAGCCGAACATCGAGTAGAAGATGTAGAACGGCACCATGATCTCGCCGTGCGTCGAATACGACGTCGCCGCCGCGATCCAGTCACACATGCCGCCCGCTTCGTTGATGCCTTCCTGCAGGATCTGGCCGGTCTGCGATTCCTTGTAGAACATCAGCTGGTCGGAATCTTCCGGCACGTACTTCTGGCCTTCCTGGTTCCAGATACCGATCTGGCGGAACAGGCCTTCCATGCCGAACGTACGCGATTCGTCCGGGACGATCGGCACGACGCGCTTGCCGAGCGCCTTGTCCTTCAGCAGGATGTTCAGGATCCGCACGAACGCCATCGTCGTCGAGATCTCGCGGCCTTCGCCCGTGCCCTTCAGCAGCGGCTCGAACGCGTCGAGCGCCGGCACCGGCAGCGACGTCGCCTTCTCGCGGCGGTGCGGCAGGTAGCCGCCGAGGTCCATGCGCTGCTTGCGCATGTATTCGAGTTCCTTCGAGCCTTCCTCGAACTTCAGGTACGGCACGTCGGCGATCTGCTCGTCGGTGATCGGCAGGCGGAACTGGTCACGGAACTTCTTCAGTTGCTCGACCGGCAGCTTCTTCTGCTGGTGCGTGATGTTCATCGCCTGGCCCGACTCGCCCATCCCGTAGCCCTTGATGGTCTTCGCGAGGATGACGGTCGGCGCGCCCTTCGTGTTCGTGGCTTCGTGGAAAGCCGCGTAGATCTTGTGCGGATCGTGGCCGCCGCGGTTCAGCGCCCAGATGTCGTCGTCCGACCAGTCGGCGACTAGCGCCTTCAGCTCAGGCGTGTTGAAGAAGTGCTCGCGCACGAACGCGCCGGATTCCGACTTGTACGTCTGGTACTCGCCGTCGACGACTTCCATCATGCGGCGCATCAGCGCGCCCGACTTGTCGCGCGCGAACAGCGCATCCCAGCGGCTGCCCCAGATGACCTTGATCACGTTCCAGCCGGCGCCGCGGAACTCCGATTCGAGCTCCTGGATGATCTTGCCGTTGCCGCGCACCGGGCCGTCGAGGCGCTGCAGGTTGCAGTTGATCACGAACACGAGGTTGTCGAGCTTCTCGCGGCTCGCCATCCCGATCGCGCCGAGCGATTCCGGCTCGTCCGTCTCGCCGTCGCCGAGGAATGCCCACACCTTGCGGCCTTCGGTCTTCGTGATGCCGCGCGCTTCCAGGTACTTCATGAAGCGGGCCTGGTAGATCGCCATGATCGGGCCGAGACCCATCGACACGGTCGGGAACTGCCAGAAGTCCGGCATCAGCCACGGGTGCGGGTACGACGAAATGCCGTTGCCGTCGACTTCCTGGCGGAAGTTGTCGAGCTGCTCTTCCTTCAGGCGGCCGAGCAGGAACGCGCGCGAGTAGACGCCCGGCGACGAGTGGCCCTGCACGAACACGAGATCGCCGCCATGCTGGTCGGACGCTGCGTGCCAGAAGTGGTTATAGCCGACGTCATAGAGCGTTGCGGCCGACGCGAACGACGCGATGTGGCCGCCGACGTTCGTGTCCTTGCCTGCGCGCAGCACCATCGCCAGCGCGTTCCAGCGCGTGTACGAACGGATGCGGTGCTCGAGGTCCTGGTCACCCGGAATCTTCGCCTGGGCTTCGACCGGAATCGTGTTGATGTACGGGGTATTCGCGGAAAACGGCAGGTGTTCGCCGTGCATGCGGGCGAATTCGATCTGCTTTTCGATCAGGTAGTGCGCGCGGCCAGTGCCCACGGAGGAGATCACGCCGTCGAGCGACTCGAGCCATTCGACGGTTTCCTGCGGGTCGTCGTCATGTTCGGCGGCGACATATTTCATCACTTCGTTCGGTACAGCGGACATTCTCGTCTCCTGGGTCCTGGAATGTGAGGATCGCTCTCGTGCAGACGACGCGACGCGACCGGCTGCGGGCAAGCTCCGACGGATTGTAATGAGCGTGCGCGGGCCTGCGCAACAAAATTTTCGAATCGTGAGATCTTTTCTCGCAATGCGAAATATTGCTGCGCTGCACCCATATTTCGGGGCTCTCCGGCGCGTCGCGGCTGAACAAATCCGTTTCCGTTCAACATATCCGGTATAGGTTTTCCATGTATTGCGCTGCGCTACAATCCTGCCATGTTGACCGATCGGCTTTTCGCACGCTCGGCGCGACCGTCGGGCCCGCCGGCGGAGTCGCAGCCGTCCCGTTGGCACCACGGACCGTGGTGGTCCAATTCCTATTTGCTGACGCCCCTGCTGTCGATCCTGGTGTTCCTGGTGGTGATGAGCCTCATCCTGTGGAGCCTCAATCGCCGCGAACAGCAGCAGCAGGAAGACACCCTCTTCCGTAACGTCGCGTGGGCGCAGCAGCAGATCCGCCTGTCGATGACGGGCGCGCAGGAACAACTCCAGGCGCTGTCGCGCGATCTCGCCTCCGGCCGCCTCGACCAGAACGCGTTCCAGATGGCGGTCGCGGACGTGATGCAAACGCATCCGGAAATCCTCTACCTGAACTGGTACACGTCGCCCGGCGTGCAGCGCTGGCCGACCGTGCATCCGCCGCTGCTCGGCCAGCGGCTCGCGAAGCCCGGCGAAGCGCAGATGCAGGACGCCGTGCGCGGCGCGTACGACGAGGCGCGCAGCACGCGCCGCCAGGCGTATTCGCCGCTGATCTACGACGACTTCGGCAACGGCTTCATCACGCTGCAGACACCCGTGATGCGCGGCGACCGCGAGTACCTCGGCTCGATCGCCGCGGTGTTCTCGGTCGAAGGCATCCTGAAGCACGACATCCCGCAGGAGTTGTCGTCGAAGTACAAGATCTCGATCACCGACGCGAACAACCGCGAGCTGTCGTCCACGTCGACGCGCCCGCGCCTGCCGCGCGACTCCCACTACGACCTGCCGCTCGATCCGCCCGGCCAGGGGCTGACCGTGCGCGTGTACGCATTCCCGCAGCTCACGAACCTGACCAACAACACGCTCGTATGGCTCGTCGCAGGCCTGTCGTGCTTCGTGCTGTGGAGCCTCTGGAGCCTGTGGAAACACACGCGCCAGCGCTTCGAGGCGCAGCAGGCGCTGTACGCGGAAGCGTTCTTCCGCCGCGCGATGGAGAACTCGGTGCTGATCGGCATGCGCGTGCTCGACATGCACGGCCGCATCACGCACGTGAACCCCGCGTTCTGCCGGATGACGGGCTGGGACGAAACCGACCTCGTCGGCAAGGTCGCGCCGTTCCCGTACTGGCCGCGCGACGCGTACCCGGAAATGCAGCGCCAGCTCGACATGACGCTGCGCGGCAAGGCGCCGAGCTCGGGCTTCGAGCTGCGCGTGCGGCGCAAGAACGGCACGCTGTTCCATGCGCGCCTGTACGTGTCGCCGCTGATCGACAGCTCGGGCCGCCAGACCGGCTGGATGTCGTCGATGACCGACATCACCGAGCCGAAACGTGCGCGCGAGGAACTCGCGGCCGCGCACGAGCGCTTCACGACGGTGCTCGAAAGCCTCGACGCCGCGGTGTCGGTGCTGGCCGCCGACGAAGCCGAGCTGCTGTTCGCGAACCGCTACTACCGCCACCTGTTCGGCATTCGTCCGGACGGCCATCTCGAGCTGTCGGGCGGCGGCTTCGACCGCGCGCAGGCATCGTCCGACTCGATCGACATGGTCGACGCGTTCGCGGGCCTGCCGGCCGCCGCGCTGACGAGCAGCACCGCCGATGCGCAGGAGGTGTACGTCGAGAGCATCCAGAAATGGTTCGAGGTACGCCGGCAGTACATCCAGTGGGTGGACGGCCACCTCGCGCAGATGCAGATCGCGACCGACATCACGACCCGCAAGAAGGCACAGGAACTCGCGCACCAGCAGGAAGAGAAGCTGCAGTTCACGAGCCGATTGATGACGATGGGTGAAATGGCGTCGTCGATTGCTCACGAATTGAACCAGCCGCTCGCCGCGATCAACAACTACTGCTCGGGCACGCTCGCGCTCGTGAAGAGCGGCCGCGGCACGCCGGAGACGCTGCAGCCCGCGCTGGAAAAGACCGCGCAGCAGGCGCTGCGCGCGGGGATGATCGTCAAGCGGATCCGCGAATTCGTGAAGCGCAGCGAGCCGAAGCGCCAGCCGGCGCGGGTCGCGGACATCGTCGCCGACGCGGTCGGGCTCGCCGAAATCGAGGCCAGGAAGCGCAGGATCCGGATCGTCACGGAAATCCTCGCAAGAATGCCTATTATTTATGTCGACCCCGTGCTGATCGAGCAGGTGCTCGTGAACCTGATGAAGAACGCGGCCGAGGCCATGGCCGACGTGAAGCCGGCGTCGGTGGACGGCGTGATCCGCGTCGTCGCCGACATCGAGGCGGGCTTCGTCGACATCCGTGTGATCGACCAGGGCCCGGGCGTCGACGAAGCAAGCGCCGAGCGCCTGTTTGAACCGTTTTACAGCACCAAGTCCGATGGCATGGGCATGGGGCTGAATATCTGCCGTTCGATCATCGAATCGCATCGGGGGCGTCTGTGGGTGGTCAACAACGTCGAGCCGGATGGCCGCATATCCGGCGCAACGTTCCACTGCAGCCTGCCCATTGGGGAACCCGCTGATCTCGGCCAAGGGGGGCGCGAGGCATCGGCATCACATACCGTTACGGGAGAACTATGAATAGCCCTGTCACCACCACTCAGGAAACCGTCTTTGTCGTCGACGACGACGAGGCCGTACGGGACTCGCTGCGCTGGCTGCTGGAGGCGAACGGCTATCGCGTGCAATGCTTCTCGAGCGCCGAGCAGTTCCTCGATGCCTACCAGCCTGCCCAGCAGGCCGGACAGATCGCGTGCCTGATCCTCGACGTCCGGATGTCGGGCATGAGCGGCCTCGAACTGCAGGAGCGCCTGATTGCCGACAATGCCGCGCTGCCGATCATCTTCGTCACGGGTCACGGCGACGTGCCGATGGCCGTCTCGACGATGAAAAAGGGTGCGATGGACTTTATCGAGAAACCGTTCGACGAAGCGGAGCTGCGCAAGCTCGTCGAGCGGATGCTCGACAAGGCCCGAAGCGAAAGCAAGAGCGTCCAGGAACAGCGTGCCGCGAGCGAACGCCTGTCGAAGCTGACCGCGCGCGAGCAGCAGGTGCTCGAACGGATCATCGCGGGCCGCCTGAACAAGCAGATCGCCGACGATCTCGGCATCAGCATCAAGACGGTCGAAGCGCACCGCGCGAACATTATGGAAAAGCTCAACGTCAACACGGTGGCCGACCTGCTGCGCCTCGCGCTGTCGAAGAAGCAGGCCTGAGCGAGCGCCGGGCCGCGGCAGCGCTGCCCGCCCGGCCCGCAGCCAGTCCTGGCCGCCCCGCGCGATGCGGCCCACTCGCGCGGCGGCGGCCTTTCTCCCGGCGCGTGAGCGCCGCGGCCATGACGCTTCCTGCTTATTCGTTGTCGGACGGCGGCAGGCGAACGGTATAATCGCGTGCTTTGCTGCGACGCTTCGGGCGCCGCACGACCGCATTCCAACTTCCCGGCAGGACCACCACCATGACAGCCCTCCTCATCGACGGCAACGCCCTTTCGAAGACCCTGCGCGCACAGGCCGCCGAACGCGCCGCCGCCCTGACCGCACGCGGCCACCAGCCCGGTCTCGCGGTGATCCTCGTCGGCGCCAACCCGGCGAGCGAAGTCTACGTGCGCAACAAGATCAAGGCGTGCGAGGACAACGGCTTCTTCTCGCTGAAGGATGCGTACCCGGACACGCTGTCGGAAGCCGATCTGCTCGCGCGCATCGACGCACTGAACCGCGATCCGAAGATCCACGGCATCCTCGTCCAGCTGCCGCTGCCCAAGCACATCGACAGCCACAAGGTGCTCGAGGCGATCGCGCCGGAGAAGGACGTCGACGGCTTCCACGTCGCGAACGCGGGCGCGCTGATGACCGGCAAGCCGCTGTTCCGGCCGTGCACGCCGTACGGCGTGATGAAGATGTTCGAAGCGCACGACATCCCGCTGCAGGGCGCGAACGCGGTCGTGATCGGTCGCTCGAACATCGTCGGCAAGCCGATGGCGATGATGCTGCTCGACGCCGGCGCGACCGTGACGATCTGCCACAGCAAGACGCGCGACCTCGCCGCGCACACGCGGCAGGCCGACATCGTGGTCGCCGCGGTCGGCAAGCGCAACATCCTGACCGCCGACATGGTGAAGTCCGGCGCGACGGTGATCGACGTCGGCATGAACCGCGACGACGCGGGCAAGCTGTGCGGCGACGTCGACTTCGAGGGCGTGAAGGAAGTGGCCGGCCACATCACGCCGGTGCCGGGCGGTGTCGGCCCGCTGACCATCACGATGCTGCTGATCAACACGATCGAAGCCGCCGAGCGCGCCGCCGACGCGGCCGCCTGAGCCCCTGCCCCGTTCAGCCGGCGCGCGGTTCCGCGCGCCGGCGCCTTGCCGCCCTCGCCGGCCGCATCCTGTCGGCCGCGCCACCCGACGCTCCATCCCGCCGCATTCGACCCCACACCAATCGCGTCGTTAGAAACTAACGATTGGAAAGCGCGCGATGCGCCCCAATAATGTCGATATCGGGCGCCGCATTGCCTTGCGCGCCCTACCCTTTTCACTCCGGTTCATCCGGCAACAGACAGGGAGTCTTATGTCCGCCAGCGCCAACACCAACCCGCTGCTCGATTTCTCGGGCCTGCCCCGCTTCGGCGAGATCCGCCCGGAACACGTGACGCCCGCGCTCGACACGCTGCTCGATGATGCCAACCGTGCGGTCGAGACGGCAAGCGCAGCCGCGACGCCGGCAACCTGGGCTGCAGTCGTCGAGACGGTCGAGCGCGCGACGGAGCCGCTCGGTCGCGCGTGGGGCATCGTCGGCCACCTGAACGCGGTTGCCGATACGCCCGAACTGCGGGCCGCCTATGGCGAGAACCTGCCGCGCGTGACCGAATTCTGGTCGAGCGTCGGCCAGAACCTCGCGCTGTACGAGAAGTACAAGGCGATCGCCGCAAGCGCCGAATACGCAACGCTGTCCACCGAACGCAAGAAGATCCTCGACAACGCGCTGCGCGATTTCCGCCTGTCGGGCGCCGAGCTGCCCGAGGACCAGAAGCCGCGCTTCGCCGAACTGCAGGAACAGCAGGCCGCGCTGTCGAAGGCATTCTCCGACCACGTGCTCGACGCGACCAACGCGTACGCGTATTTCGTGCAGGACGAGGCCGATCTGGCCGGCCTGCCCGGCGACGCGATCGAGGCCGCCCGCGAAGCCGCGCAAAAGGATGCCAAGGAAGGCTGGAAATTCACGCTGCACTTCCCGTCGTACTTCCCGGTGCTGCAATACGCCGACAACCGCACCCTGCGCGAGACGCTCTACCGCGCCTATGCGACGCGCGCATCGGAACTCGGGCCGCAGTACGGCGACGGCAAGGCCGAATGGGACAACACGGCGATCGTCGCCGATGCGCTGAAGCTGCGCCGCGAAGAAGCGCTGATGCTCGGCTTCCGCAACTTCGCCGAAGTGTCGCTCGCGCCGAAGATGGCCGAATCGCCGCAGCAGGTGATCGCGTTCCTCGAGGATCTCGCGACGCGCGCGCGCCCGCACGCGGACAAGGACTGGGACGAGCTGCGCACGTTCGCCGCGAAGGAACTCGGCCTCGCCGAACTCGCGCCGTGGGACGTCGCATTCGCGGCCGAAAAGCTGCGCCAGCAGCGCTATGCGTTCTCGGAAAACGAGGTCAAGCAGTACTTCCCGGAGCCGGCCGCGCTGAAGGGCCTGTTCACCGTCACCGAGACGCTGTTCGGCGTGCAGATCAAGCCGGACGACGCGCCGGTGTGGCACAAGGACGTGCGTTTCTTCCGCGTCGAGAACCGCGACGGCTCGCTCGTCGCGCAGTTCTATCTCGACCTGTACGCGCGCGAAGGCAAGCGCGGCGGCGCATGGATGGACGACGCGCGTTCGCGCGCGAAGCGCGGCAGCTCCGTGCAGACGCCGGTCGCGTATCTCACCTGCAACTTCTCGGCGCCGGTCGGCGGCAAGCCCGCGTGCTTCACGCACGACGAAGTCATCACGCTGTTCCATGAATTCGGCCACGGGCTGCACCACATGCTCACGCGCGTCGACGAGCTCGGCGTGTCGGGCATCAACGGCGTCGAATGGGATGCCGTCGAGCTGCCGTCGCAGTTCATGGAAAACTTCTGCTGGGAATGGGACGTGCTGTCGTCGCTGTCGTCGCACGTCGACACGGGCGCCACGCTGCCGCGCGAGCTGTTCGACAAGATGATCGCGGCGAAGAACTTCCAGAGCGGGCTCGGCACGCTGCGCCAGATCGTGTTCTCGATGTTCGACATGCTGCTGCACGTCGACTTCGACCCGGCGGGCGCCACCGGCGTGACCGAATTCGCGCGCGAGATCAACGAGCGCTATCACGTGATCCCGCAAGCCGCGTTCTCGCGCTGGCCGAACACGTTCAGCCACATCTTCGCGGGCGGTTACGCGGCCGGCTATTACAGCTACAAGTGGGCCGAGGTGCTGTCGGCCGACGCGTATGCGGCGTTCGAGGAAGCGGCGGCCGCGAGCGGCAGCGTGCTCGATGCGGCGACCGGCACGCGCTATCGCCGCGAAATCCTCGAGGTCGGCGGCAGCCGCCCGGCGATGGATTCGTTCAAGGCGTTCCGCGGCCGCGAGCCGCAGATCGATGCGCTGCTGCGCCACAACGGGATGGCCGCGCCCGCGCACTAAGCGCGCCGCCTGGCCCTTTCCGCTGCATGGAAACAAAGCACCGCTTCGGCGGTGCTTTTTTCATGGTGCCGGCGACGCGTCGTCGAACAGCGAGAACTGCCCGTGGCGCTCGGCCGTATCTTCGTCGATACGCACACCGACGCCGAGCAGACGCACCGCCTGCGCCCGCCGTTGCAGCCCCTTCGCGAGCAGCGTGACGGCCGTGTCCGCATTCGTCGCATCGGCCACGCACTCGACCGTCGTGCGCTGGAAATCGGCAAAGCGGATCTTCACGTACAGCTTGCGGATCGAGCGCGCCGCGCCCGCCCGTTCGATCCGCGCGTCGAGCTGCACGACGAGGCGGCGGATTTCGTCCGCGCACTGCTCGAGCGTCGTCAGGTCGGTCACGTAGGTCGTCTCGACGCTGACCGACTTGCGCTCCTGGTCGGCCTGCACGCGCCGCTCGTCGATCCCGCGCGACAGTTCGTACAACCGCCGCCCGAACGCGCCGAATTCACGGTGCAGGTCGATCAGCGGCCAGTCGCGCAACTGCGCGCAGGTCTGGATGCCGAGCCGGTCGAGCCGCGTGGCCGTCACCTTGCCGACGCCGTGCAGCTTGCGCACCGGCAGCGCCGCGACGAACGCGTCGATCTCGTGCGGCCGCACGACGAACAGCCCGTCGGGCTTGTTCCAGTCGGACGCGATCTTCGCGATGAACTTGTTCGGCGCGACGCCGGCCGACACGGTCACGCCAACCGTGTCGAACACGCGCTGGCGGATCTCACGCGCAATCAGCGTCGCGCTGCCCTGGCAACGGTCCGACCCGCTGACGTCGAGGTACGCCTCGTCGAGCGACAGCGGCTCGACGTCCGGCGTGTAGTCGCGATAGATCGCCATGATTTGCCGCGACGCCGCGCGGTACTTGTCCATCGCGGACGGCAGGATCAGCAGGTCCGGACACTTGCGCATCGCCAGCGCCGACGACATTGCCGAATTCACGCCGTAGCGCCGCGCCTCGTAGTTGCAGGTCGCGATCACGCCGCGCTGGTCGGGCCGGCCGCCGACGGCGAGCGGCCGGTTGCGCAGCGACGGGTCGTCGCGCATCTCGACCGACGCGTAGAAGCAGTCGCAGTCGCAATGAATGATCTTGCGCATGCGCGGCGGCGCGTCGCCGGGCGGCGACGCGTGCGGATCGGCAGGCGGGATGGTGGTCGGGTTCACGGTGTCGATACTGTACAAAAACACAGTGCCGGTTTCAACCGCCGCGTACGTCCGGGGCCGGCCGTCCGCACCGGCCGTCCGCAACCGGCCGTCCGCAACCAACTGCGCCGTACCGGCCCGGTTTGCGCGGACCGTACCGGCCGGGCACGCGCAGCGGCACCTATACTCGTCTGCCGCGATACACGAAACGCAAAGGTGAAGATGAAGACGATCGGTCTGATCGGCGGCATGAGCTGGGAATCGTCGGCAGAGTACTACCGGATGATCAACCGGCACTCGAAGGCATTGCACGGCGGGCATCACAACGCGAAGAGCGTGCTGGTCACGGTCGATTTCGCGGAGATCGAAGCACTGCAGCGCACGCACGACTGGGCCGCGCTCGGCGAACGGATGGCCGACGCCGCGCGGCAACTCGAAGCGGCCGGTGCCGATCTCGTCGTCCTGACGACGAATACGATGCATCGCGTGCACGACGCGATCGAAGCCGCGGTGACGCTGCCGTTCCTGCACATCGCCGATCCGACCGGCACTGCGCTGCGCGATGCGGGCGTCGAGCGCGTCGCGCTGCTCGGCACGCGCTACACGATGGAGTTGCCGTTCTACGCGGAGCGGCTGCGCGAGAAGTTCGGGCTCGACGTGCTGGTGCCGGACGAACGCGGGCGCGACGACGTGCACCGGATCATCTACGACGAGCTGTGCCACGGCATCGTCTCGCCGGAATCGCGCGCGACCTATGTATCGATCATCGACGGACTGGCCGCGCGCGGCGCGCAGGCCGTGATCCTCGGCTGCACGGAAATCACGCTGCTGATCAGTGCGGACGACTCGCCGCTGCCGGTATTCGATACGACCGCGCTGCATGCGAAGGCGGCCGTCGAGTGGGCGGCGCGCTGAACGACGCGTGCCATCGCGTAGCAGCGACCGTCGCCGGATGGCATCGCCGCATTGTTGCGCACGCGGCGATTCACTCTCCCGGCTTGCGCGTCGCCGCCCGCCCGACTCCGTGCTCTCGCCCGTGACACGGGCCCGGCACGAGCGCCCCGCGAATCGCGCGACTCGGTTCGCGCGGGCGCGCCGACTCGACTGGTTATCTATTGGTAATAAAGTGACCTCAAATTGGTATGCGGGCAGCGCCGCCGCAATCGACGCTGCTCGTCGCGGTCTCTTTTTCCACCAACAGGAATCAGGAACATGAAAAAGCTCAGCATCGTATTCGGCGCGCTGCTCGCCGTGTCGGCCACGCTCAACGCGCACGCCGACCCCACCATTACCGCATCGGCGGCCACGACGCCCAAGGACGGCTTCGATCGCATGACGTGGGACATCACGCCCGAAGTCGTGCCGGCCCAGGTCAACGCCAGTTACTACTGGGCCAACCAGTTGTCGTCGCAACACGGCGGGCACCCGATCTACACCGGCATCCAGCCGCGCACGCAAGGCAGCAACGTGGTGATCTTCAGCGCGTTCGGCACCGGCACGGCGCCGCTGTCGGCGAATTGTCGCAGCGGCGCCGACGGCGGCTCCGGCACGTCGTGCTCGATCGCCTACCCGTGGAAAACCGGCCACGCCTATCGGCTGCAGGTCACCGTGACGCAGGCCAATCGCAGCGACGGGCGCTCGACCGTCGACGGCTTCATCACGGACGTCGCCACCGGCGCCACGACGCCGACGGGCAGCATCGCGATACCGACGGACTGGGGCGGCCTGGCGAGCTCGGCTTATCTGTTCGACGAATATTTTCCGTTCAACTCTGCGTCGAAGGACCCGATGCAGCGGCCATGCGTGCCGTATGCACGCTACATGACGTCGCTGCCGCATTTCTATCTGAAGGATGTGGACTACCCGACGACCGAGCGGTCGATCAGGCTGAGCGCGGGGAAGGACAAGTGCGCGGTGATGTCGGGCACGCCTAACGCGCGGGCCACGCTGGTCAACACGACGACCTATCTGTTCGAGAACGGCTTCCTGCCCGGCAGTCCGGGCGCGCCGAAATAACGGGCGGACGCGGAAAACAAAAAACCCGGCACGAAGCCGGGTTTTTCGTAGACGAAGTGCGCATCGGTCACTTGCGCTGCACATCGCCTAGTGTGCTTGGTTGCGGGGGTAGGATTTGAACCTACGACCTTCGGGTTATGAGCCCGACGAGCTGCCAGACTGCTCCACCCCGCGTCAGAGAAATAAATTATAGGGTGAGGAAGTACTCACGTCAATACTTTTGTCACAATTTCTTCTCGGTTCATCGAAACGGCCGCGCGCGGCGCCTCCCCCGCCCCGCACGAAGCGCGCGTTCGCGCCCCGTGCTCGCGGTAAGATGGCGGCCTTCGTATTCACCCCGCACGCACACTCCCGTTCATGAAAATCGCCACCTGGAACGTCAACTCGCTCAACGTCCGCAAACAGCACGTGCTCGACTGGCTCGCGCAAAGCGGAACCGACGTGCTTTGCCTGCAGGAACTGAAGCTGCCGGACGAGAAATTCCCGCGCGCCGAGCTTGAAGCGGTCGGCTACCGCAGCTGGTTCACGGGCCAGAAGACCTACAACGGCGTCGCGATCCTCGCGCGCGACACGCTGTCCGTCGACGAATCGGACGTCGTGCGCAACATCCCCGGTTTCGACGACCCGCAGCAACGCGTGGTCGCCGCGACGGTCGACGGCGTGCGCATCGTGTCCGCGTATTTCCCGAATGGCCAGGCGCCCGACTCCGACAAGTTCGTCTACAAGATGCAATGGCTCGACGCGCTGCAGGCATGGATGCGCACCGAGCTGCAGCGCTACCCGAAGCTCGCGCTGCTCGGCGACTACAACATCGCGCCGGAAGACCGCGACGTGCACGACCCGGCGAAATGGGAAGGCCAGAACCTCGTGTCGCCGCAGGAGCGCGCCCACTTCGCGCAACTGATCGAGCTGGGCTTCGTCGACGCGTTCCGCCGCTTCGAACAGCCGGAGAAGACCTTCACGTGGTGGGACTACCGGATGATGGCGTTCCGCCGCAACGCGGGGCTGCGCATCGACCACGTGCTGCTGTCGCCGGCGCTCGCGGAAACCTGCACGTCGTGCGAAGTCGATCGCACGCCGCGCACGTGGGAACAGCCGTCCGACCACACGCCCGTCGTCGCGGTCGTCGGCTGATGTCCTGGGCACCCCGCGCGCGTTCAGCGCCGCGCGGGCGCCGGCCCGAGATGGGCCCACAGGAACCCGAATTCGGCCGCATCGGCCTCCGCGCGTTCCAGATCGTCGGCGCTGCCGTGGCCGCCGTCGGTGTTCTCCCAGTACCACACCCGTTCATGACCGAGCGCCTGCATGCGCGCGGCCATCTTGCGTGCGTGCGCCGGATGCACGCGGTCGTCGCGCGTCGACGTCGTCAGCAGTAGCGGCGGATACGTGACGCCTTCGCGCACGCGGTGATACGGCGAATATGCGGCCAGCGCCGCCCCTTCGTGCGGATCGTCCGGATCACCGTACTCGTCGAGCCAAGCGGCGCCCGCGTGCAGCTTCGGATAACGCTGCATGTCGAGCAGCGGCACGCGGCAGAGCACCGCGCCGAACAGCGCCGGCCGCTGCACCATGCACGCGGCGACCAGCAGCCCGCCGTTGCTGCCCCCCTCGATGCCGAGCTGCGCGGCGGTCGTCACGCCGGTCGCGACCAGATCCTCGGCCACCGCGATGAAATCGTCGAAGGAGCGCTGGCGGTGTTCGCGCTGCGCATCGACGTGCCAGCGCGGCCCGAACTCGCCGCCGCCGCGGATGTGCGCGAACGCCATCACGCCGCCGCGCTCGAGCCAGCCGATACCGAACGCATCGCTGTAGCCCGGCAGGTTCGGAATCGCAAAGCCGCCATAGCCCGACAGCAGGCACGGCCGCGCGACACGCGCGGCGCCGTCGGCCACGTCGAGCGCATCGCGCGGCCCGATCAGCGTGTACGGCACCATCGTGCCGTCTTGCGAACGCGCGCTCGCGCGGCGCACGACGAGCCCGGCCGCGTCGAACTGCACCGGCGGCCGGTCGAGCAGCACGCGGCGCGACGGCGCATCGTCCGCGCGATCGGCAAGATCAGCCAGCCAGCATTCGGGCGGATCGAGATACGTGTCGACGTCCACGTAAATCTCGTCGTTCAGCGTCGACTCGACGGGCTCGACGTCGATTTGCGCATCGCCCGGCCCCGGCCACTCGAACGGCCGCGCGTCCCACGTCCACGTACCGTCGTCGGCCTGGCTCGGCTGCCACAGCATCGTGCGATTGTGCACGTCGTCGAGCCAGCTCGCGATCAGCGTCGTGCGCGTGTGCGTCCACGTGCATGCGGACGTCGACGGTTGCGGCGCGAACAGCGTCGTGAGTTCGCGCGACCCGGCCAGAAACGCCTGCTCGCGGATCGCGAGCAGCGAGCCGCCCGCATGGCGCACGCCGTCGCAATCCCAGTCGAGGCGCGGCTCCAGCATGAGCCAGCCTTCCCAGAATCCGACCTCGACGTGGGTCGGTACGTCGTAGCGCACCCACTCGCCC
Source organism: Burkholderia sp. HI2714 (assembly GCF_002223085.1). NCBI lineage: Bacteria > Pseudomonadati > Pseudomonadota > Betaproteobacteria > Burkholderiales > Burkholderiaceae > Burkholderia > Burkholderia sp. HI2714. Next base: position 102,231 of record NZ_NKFM01000022.1, read on the forward strand.
GTCTCCGTCAGGCGGTACGCATGTGCGTCGAAGAAATCGACGCTGCGCCACGCGACGTGACGGTTGTCGATCGGATCGTATCCCGCACCCGCGCTGATGTCGTCGGGTTCGCCGCGGAAGACGACGGGCGCATCGGCGAGCGCGGTGCCACGCACCCAGCGCCGCGCTTCATACGGATAGCCGGCCGCGGTTGCGTGCGCTTCGCCGCGATCCCAGCTCACGTAGACGGTATCGCGATCGATCCAGCCGACCGTGTGATGTCCCGGCTCGTCGATCGTGAAGCCGCCGTCGACGAAACGGCGTTCGACGAGATCGAATTCGCGCACGACGACCGCGTCGGCGCCGCCCGGCGACAGCGACAGCAGCGCGCGATCGCCGTCCGGATACAGGATCGCGTCCTGCTCGAACACCCACGACTCGCCCTCCTCCGCACCGAGCGCGTCGACGTCGAGCAGCGTTTCCCACGCCGGTTTTCCCGCGCGCCAGTCGTCCCAGCGCGTGCGGCGCCACAGCCCCTTCGGATGAAGATCGTCCTGCCACAGGTCGTAGGCCCAGTCGCGCCAGCGGGTCGGAATCACCGGGCGCTCGCGCGGCAGGTACGCTTTGGCGAGGCGCGCCGTCAGCGCGCGATACGCGTCGTCGTCACGCAGCGCGGCGCGCGTGCGCGTATTCTGCTCGTCGACCCACGTGCGGGCGCGCTTGCTGTCGAGCGCTTCGAGGAAACGGAACGGGTCGGCCCCGGCGGGCCAGCGGAAGGAATCGGACATTGAGGATCGGCGGAATGGCAAACGACGTGCAAACCGCGATTATGTCCGATCGCGGCATGCGCGACGCCCGCGCATGCCGCAAATCGTGCTCAGGGCTCCAGATGGAGTTCCTGGATCTTGCGCGTGATCGTGTTGCGGCCGATGCCGAGCCGCTCCGCGGCCTCGACCTTGCGGCCGCGCGTGAAGTCGAGCGCCTCACGGATCACGGCCGCCTCGAAGCGGCGTGCGAGTTCGTCCATCACGTCGGCCGAGTTCTCGCGCAACAGCCGTGCGACCTCGGTACGCAAGCCATGCTCCCAGACCGGGTAGCCAGCCGGCGCGCCGCCGTTCGGCGCCGCCCCGACGGGTGCGGACGCCACCGCAGCGACACCGATCGCCGGTTGCGCAAGCGCCGTCTCGCCACCGCTGCCGCGCGCATCCGCACCGTCGCCCGTCGCAACCACCGGCGCACCGGCCGGCACGAGGTCGGGCGGCAGGTCCTTGATCTCGACCGTCTGCGCGGGCGCCATCACGGTCAGCCAGTTCGCGAGGTTCTCGAGCTGGCGCACGTTACCGGGAAACGCCAGCGACGTGAGGTAAGCCAGCGCTTCGTCGGACACGCGCTTCGGCTCGACGCCGAGATCGCGTGCGCTCTTCTGCAGGAAGTGGCGCGTGAGCAGCGCGATGTCCTCGCTGCGTTCGCGCAGCGGCGGCAGGCGCAGCCGGATCACGTTGAGCCGGTGGTAAAGGTCCTCGCGGAACAGCCCCTGCCGCACGCGCGATTCGAGATTCTGGTGCGTCGCGGCGATCACGCGCACGTTCGCGCGCAGCGGGTTGTGCCCGCCGACCCGATAGAACTGCCCGTCCGACAGCACGCGCAACAGGCGCGTCTGCAGGTCGAACGGCATGTCGCCGATTTCGTCGAGGAACAGCGTGCCGTTCTCGGCCTGCTCGAAGCGGCCCTGCCGCGTCGTCTGCGCGCCGGTGAACGCGCCGCGCTCATGGCCGAACAGCTCGGATTCGAGCAGATCCTTCGGAATCGCCGCGGTGTTCAGCGCGATGAACGGCCCGTTCGCACGCGGGCTGTGACGGTGCAGTGCACGCGCGACGAGCTCCTTGCCGGTGCCCGATTCGCCGGTGATCAGCACGGTCGCGGCCGAGTGCGACAGGCGGCCGATCGCGCGGAACATGTCCTGCATCGCGGGCGCCTGGCCGAGCATCTCGGGCGCCTCGGCCACACGCTCGTCCTGCGGCGCGCCGCCGCGCAGGCTTTCTTCCACCGCGCGGCGGATCAGCTCGACCGCCTTGTCGACGTCGAACGGCTTCGCGAGATATTCGAACGCGCCGCCCTGGAACGCCGCGACGGCGCTGTCGAGATCGGAGAACGCCGTCATGATGATGACGGGCAGGCCCGGCAGGCGCTCGTGCATCGCCTGCAGCAACTCGAGGCCCGAGCCGCCCGGCATCCGGATGTCGGATACGAGCACCTGCGGGGTCTCGTGGTCGAGCGCGGCCAGCGCGTCACGCACGTTCGCGAAGCTCTTCGTCGCGAAGCTGTCCCGGGCGAGCGCCTTTTCGAGCACCCAGCGGATCGATTGGTCGTCGTCTACTATCCAGATCGGCTTCATAGGTCGGTCAGATATTGGTGAATCTGGTGAATCGCCATGCTGCCGCTCAATGGTCGAGCGGCAGCAGGATCTGAAATTCGGTACGTCCGGGCCGGCTTTCGACCTCGATCATCCCGTCATGCTGCTGCACGAACGTCTGCGCGAGCGTGAGGCCGAGGCCGCTGCCGTCATCGCGCCCGGACACGAGCGGGTAGAAGATCCGGTCGCGGATTTCCTCCGGAATGCCGGGCCCGTTGTCGATCACGTGCAAGTCCAGTGCCAGCCGGTACAGGCGCTTCGCGATCGTCACCTTGCGCGCGATGCGCGTGCGCAGCTCGATCTTCGCGTCGCCCTGCGCGATGCGTTCGCGCAGCGCCTGCGCGGCGTTGCGCACGATGTTGAGCAGCGCCTGGATCAGTTGCTCCTTGTCGCCGCGCAGGTCCGGCACGCTCACGTCGTAGTCGCGCTCGATCGTGAGCCCGCGCGGGAATTCCGCGAGCATCACCGCGCGCACGCGTTCGCATACTTCATGAATGTTCACGTCGCCGACGATGTGCGGGTGCCGGTGCGGCTCCAGCAACCGGTCGACGAGCGTCTGCAGGCGGTCGGACTCCTTGATGATCACCTGCGTGTATTCGCGCAACTCGCCACGCTCGCGCTCGCCGAGCTCGAATTCGAGCAGCTGGGCTGCGCCGCGAATGCCGCCGAGCGGGTTCTTGATCTCGTGCGCGAGGTTGCGGATCAACTGCTTGTTGACCGCGGTCAGGTCGTGGATGCGCTCCTCGCGATCGGTGCGCGACTGCCGCTCGTTCTCGAACAGCTCGACGAGCACGAAATCGGGCGCGGTCTCGAGAAAGCCGACGATCGCGTGCACATGCAGCGGTTCGCGGCCGGGCCGGTCGAGCACGGTATCGAGGTGCGTCGCGTGAAAGCGTTCCTCGCCGATCGCGGTGATCGTCGATGCCAGCTCGTTCGCATTCGGAAAAATCTCGCCCCACGGCCGCTGCGCGAGCTGCCGGCGCGAAATGTCGAGCATCGCCTCCGCAGACGGATTCGCGAACGCGATCCGCAGCGTCTTGCGGTCGAGCACGATCACGACCGTCGGCAGCGCTTCCAGCCCCGCCAGCAGGCCCGAGCGTGCGAGCCGCTCGTCGTCCGTCAGTCGCTCGGGCTGCCCCGTTCTCGCCTTGATCAGATTCTTCAGAACCATCTGCGTGCTTGTCGCGCCTCAACGGGCCAGAAAAGGAAAAACACCGGAACAAAAAAGGGACGGCTGGACGCCGCCCCTTTCAGACTCCGCCGCTCCCGCCGCAGGCCGCGCGACGGGAACGAACCGGCATGACGGCGCTGAAACGAAGCGCCATCGCCGATTAGAGCGAGTAGTACATCTCGAACTCGATCGGGTGCGTCGTCATGCGGAACTTCGCCAGCTCCTGTTCCTTCAGCGCCAGGTACGCGTCGAGCATGCCGTCCGTGAACACGCCGCCACGGGTCAGGAACTCGCGATCCTTGTCGAGCGCTTCGATTGCCTGGTCGAGGCCCGCGCAGACGGTCGGGATCTTTGCATCCTCTTCCGGCGGCAGGTCGTACAGGTTCTTGTCCGCGGCTTCGCCCGGATGGATCTTGTTCTGGATCCCGTCGAGGCCTGCCATCATCAGTGCCGAGAACAACAGGTACGGGTTCGCCATCGGATCCGGGAAGCGCGTTTCGATACGGCGGCCCTTCGGGTTCGACACGTGCGGAATGCGGATCGATGCCGAACGGTTGCGTGCCGAGTAGGCGAGCTTGACCGGTGCTTCGAAGTGCGGGACCAGACGCTTGTACGAGTTCGTCGTCGGGTTCGTGATCGCGTTCAGCGCACGGGCGTGCTTGATGATGCCGCCGATGTAGAACAGCGCCAGTTCCGACAGGCCGGCATAGCCGTTGCCCGCGAACAGGTTCTGGCCGTCCTTCCAGATCGACTGGTGAACGTGCATGCCCGAACCGTTGTCGCCGACGACCGGCTTCGGCATGAAGGTTGCCGTCTTGCCGTACGAGTGCGCGACGTTATGGATGATGTACTTCGACCATTGCGTCCAGTCGGCGCGCTGCACCAGCGTCGAGAACTTCGTGCCGATTTCGTTCTGGCCCTGGCCCGCCACTTCGTGGTGGTGCACTTCGACCGGGATGCCGAGCTGTTCGAGCAGCAGGCACATTTCCGAACGCATGTCCTGGAACGTGTCGACCGGCGCGACCGGGAAGTAGCCGCCCTTCGTGCCCGGACGGTGGCCCGTGTTGCCGCCTTCGAACTCCTTGCCGGCCGACCACGGTGCTTCTTCCGAGTTGATCTTCACGAAGCAGCCCGACATGTCCGTGTTCCACTGGACCGAGTCGAAAATGAAGAATTCCGGTTCCGGACCGAAGTAGGCCGTATCGCCGATGCCCGTGCTCTTCAGGTACGCTTCCGCGCGCTTCGCGAGCGAACGCGGGTCGCGCTCGTAGCCCTTGCCGTCGGCCGGCTCGACCACGTCGCAGGTCAGCACCAGGGTCGACTCTTCATAGAACGGGTCGATGAAGGCAGCGGTCGGGTCCGGCATGAGCAGCATGTCCGACGCCTCGATGCCCTTCCAGCCGGCGATCGACGAGCCGTCGAATGCATGGCCGCTTTCGAACTTGTCTTCGTCAAACGCCGAAACCGGCACCGACACGTGCTGTTCCTTGCCGCGCGTATCCGTGAAGCGGAAATCGACAAACTTGACGTCCTCGTCCTTCACGAGCTGCATGACGTCGGCGACGGTTTTACTCATAACCTCTTCTCCTGATTGAACAATTCCGGCGGACTGGGAACCGCCTCGTTTATCGAGCTGACCGGGGTCTTGCTTTGGCGCAGCGCGCCCCGATTCGACCGAATCCTATAAAGCAGCTTCCGTGCCACCTATGCGCGAGATGGGCGCGAATCGCGCCAGCGCTCGTCGCGACGGGGCTGTGCTGCGCAATTCCGGGGCTCGGCTGCCCATCGCCTACCAGCCGGAAGCACCGCGATGGTGCAATCGTCGCAGCGCGCCCCACCGGCGGAATCATCTTGGTGCATACGCGCCATTCTGCACTCTTTTGGTGAGCGCGTGTGGGGTGCCCACACCGTACCCCACGCGGACATCCGTGGCGCGACGCCGCGCTAGAATGTTCGTTTGACCGATAGGAGACTCCCTGCCATGAGTACGCTCGACCAGCTTTACGCGAAGGCCGACGAACGCCGCGCACAAGCCTCGCTCAACTACGCCGGGGCGCTGCTGCCGGCCGAGGCCTTCGAACTGCTGCAGCTCGATCCGTCGGCGCGCCTCGTCGACGTGCGCACCCGCGCCGAACTCGACTGGATCGGCCGCCCGCTCGTCGGCGACGGTCAGTACCTGCACCTCGAATGGACGCGCTACCCGGGCGGCGTGCCGAACGCCGAATTCGTCAACGAACTGAAGGCGGCCCTCCCGGCCGATACGCCCATCCTGTTCCTGTGCCGCAGCGCCGCGCGCTCGAAGCTCGCCGCGGTCGCCTCCACGCAGGCCGGCTTCACGAAGGCGTTCGACCTGCTCGAAGGCTTCGAGGGCGCGAAGGACGCCGAAGGCCACCGCAAGACGGTCGAAGGCTGGTGCTTCCGGAAACTGCCGTGGATCGGCGCCTGACGGCACGCCGCTCCCGCCGGTTGCGACAACCCCATCGTCGAGCCGGGCGATGACATGCCGATGACGGGCCGCGTTGCGCGGCCCGTGGCTTTTGTGCGGCCGATTGGCAGGCCGCTCAGGCGCGTGGCGTGTCGGGTTCGACGACGTCGCCGCCGAGCAGGTGCACGCCTTCGCGCAGCTTCACGTATGCGGCCGCGACTGCCTCCGGCTCGCCCTTCACGCCGAGGTCGATGTGACGGCGCGCATAGATCCCGCCGCGCTCCGCATCGCCGACGCTCGGCAGGCTGAACACGCGCACGCCCGGGAAATCGCGCTCGATGCGCTCCATCAGCGGCGTGAGCGTCGATTCCGGCAACTCGAACACGTACAGCGAGCGCTCCGCGTGCGGCGTCGCGTGATGCAGGTGCGCGTACTTCGTATCGAGCACCCATTCGATCATCGGCCACGCCATCACCGGGAAGCCCGGCACGAAGTGCAGATCGCCGACCGAGAAGCCGGGAATCCGGTTGTAGCCGTTCGGGATGATCGTCGCGCCCGCCGGGAACACGCCCATGTTGAAGCGGTGCTGGTTCTCCGGCGACTCGAAATCGACCGGCCTGGCCGGATCGGTATGCGTTTCGCGGATCCGTTCGGAAATCAGCGCCTTCGCTTCCGGATGCAGCTCGAGCGGCACGCCGAGCGCGGCGGCCGCGCACTGGCGCGTATGGTCGTCCGGCGTCGCGCCGATGCCGCCCGTCGAGAACACGATGTCGCCCGACGCGATCGCGCGTGCGAGGGTCGCCGTGATGCGAGCCGGATCGTCGCCGACGTATTCGGCCCAGTCGAGCGTGAGGCCGCGCGCGCCGAGCAGCTCGATGACCTTCGCCAGATGCTTGTCCTGCCGGCGGCCCGAAAGGATTTCGTCGCCGATGATGATGATGCCGATGCTCATGCCTGCCCCATGTCGATTGCGGTGGCGCGCGAACTCGCACGCAGGTCCTCCAGCGCGCGCAGGCAGTAATGCCCGAACCACAGCGCCGAGAAGACGAGGATGAAAGCGTAAACCCAGATCATGGCCGCCGCGACGAACGGGAACAGCACCATCATCCAGACCGACGATACCCACACGAAGGTCGGCACGGTGCCGAGCAGCCCGGTCGCGACGCCGATGCCGATCAACGGCCAGCGGTGCTGCCGCACGAGCGCCCGGCGCTCGTCGCGGCTCGCGTGCAGCGCGAGCGCGTCGTAGGTCATCACGCGGTAGGTGAGCCAGCCCCAGATCACCGGCGGCAACAGCGCGAAGAACGGCGGAATCAGCCACAGCGGGATCGTGACGACCAGCACGACGACGCCGGCCAGCGCCGCCCACAGCGAATTGAACACGCTGCCGAAGAAGGTGCCGCCCCGCTTCGGCTCGAGCGCCGCGAACTGCCGGTTCGCGAGGTGCTTGATCACGACCGGCATCGAAATCGTCGCGATCAGCAGCAGCACGGTCAGCACGATCAGCGGAATCGCGAGCGACACGACCACGAACGGCGCGACGACCGCATGCAGCTGCGACATGCCGATCGCGTCGAACGCGCGGTACAGCATGGCCGTCAGCACGAAGCCGTCGAGCGCGCCGCGTGCGAGGTCCAGCAGCGTCTGCCACGAGAACCACAGCACGACGCCCCACAGGACGGCCGAGACGAGAAACGGCATCAGGGTGAGCCACAGCATGCGCGGATGCAGTGCACTCGCCAATGCCCGGACGAAGGAACGCAGCAAGTCGTTCATGCGAGCCTGTATCGACGGAGAAAAACGGGGAAAGGATAAACCACGCGGCCCGCATGCGCCAAAGCACATGCGGGCCGCGTGGGAGAGCCGCTCAACGTGGGAATGGCCGGATCAGGCCGATGCCGCGCCGCGCTTGGCGGGGAACAGGCGCCGGAAGATCCGCACGAACGCGAGGCCGTGCTGCGCCCAGAAGCCTTCGCCGTAGGACACGCCCTCGACCTGGTCTCGGATGCCGGTCGGCTCGACCGTGCGGTTCCACGACGCGGTGCCGAACATCATGTCCCACCACGGGAACAGCACGCCGAAGTTGCAGCCGTACTTCGTGCCTTCGTGGCCGTAGCCGACCGCGTGGTGGCGGCGGTGGAAGATCGGGCTCACGAGCAGGCGCTCGCCGAGCCAGCCGAACGGCAGCCGCGCATTCGTGTGCTGAATGCTCTGCATGAAGTTCGTGAACGCGGTCAGCACGACGAACTGCGACGGCGTCACGCCGATCACGAGCGCGATCGCCGCGAAGAAGCACGACTGGATCACGTCGTCGAGCACGTGGTTGCGGTCGTCGCACCACAGCGACATCTGGCGCTGGCTGTGATGCACCGCGTGCAGCTCCCACCAGATGCCGAACTTGTGCTGCCAGCGGTGATACCAGTAGCCGGCGAAATCGAGCACGACGAGATAGATCGCGAACGTGACGATCGGCTTCGAGGTCACGCCCGGCCACAGGTAGTCGAGGTTCAGGTTCGCGACGCCGTGCAGGCGCAGCCACGCCTGGAAGCTGTCGAACAGCGGCTGCAGCGCGAAGAAGAAGAACAGCGAGTAGATGCCGAGCTTCGCGATCGCCGTGTAGATCACGTCGACCCGCACGGCCCGGCGGTTCGTCCAGCGCTCGACGGGCAGCAGCGCCTCGAGCGGGCGCAGCAGCACGAACATCAGGACCATCTGCAGCGCACCGACGATCACCCAGTACAGCGCGTCGTAGGTGTCCTCGTCATAGTCCATCAGGTTGAACTTGAAGAGGAGCGGCTGCACCACGTCGACGTACAGCCAGGTCTGGATGTCCGATACGAATGCATCGATCAGGTGCAGCATCGTTCTCCCCCGCCCGTCACGCGCCGTTCGCGGCGCGCCACGGCGCGCGGTCGTAGAAATAGATGCCGTGCGGCGAGCGGCCGACGGCGATCGTCTGCACCAGCTTGCGCGAAGCAAGATCGATGATCCCGACCTTCTTCGCGAAGCGGAACGTCACCCACAGCGTCTTCTTGTCGGCGGACAGCTCCATGTCGTCCGGGCCCGGCAGCAGGCCGGTGATGTCGCCGACGTTGGTGAGCGAGTTCTCGTCGATGATGCTGATCGTGTTCGCGACCCGGTTCGTGACCGCGACGTGCGTGCCGTCGGCAAGCGAGCGGAAGTTGTGTGCGCCCTTGCCGGTGTAGATCTGCTTGACGACCTTCTGGTTGCGCCAGTCGACCACCGCGACGTAATCCGCGCCGGTCATCCCGACGAGCAGGTACTTGTCGTCCGGCGTGAGCCACAGGCCGGCCGGCACCTTGCCGACCTTCATCTTCCACTTGACCGTCTGCGTCGGCAGGTCGATCGCCGCGATCTCGCCGGAAACCTGCAGCGACACGAGCAGCGTCTTGCTGTCCTTCGTGAACGCGAGGTGGCTCGGCATCACCTCGAGCGGCACGCGCTTCACGAGCTTCAGGTCGCGGCCGTCGTAGCCGTAGATGTCGACGCGGTCGAGGCGCAGGCCGGCCGCCGCGAACCACTTGCGGTCGGGCGAGAAGCCGAGCTGGTAAGGATCGTCGATCCCTTCGACGGTGCGCTGCACCTTGCCCGTCTTCGGATCGAGGAACATCAGGCTGTTCGAGACCGAATTTGCAACGATCAGCGACGAATTGTCGGGCGTCGCCATCAGGTGGTGCGGTTCCTTGCCGGTCGGCATCGTGGCGACGACCTGGCGGGTCTGCTGGTCAATCAGGGACAGCGTCGCTTCGGCCGAATTGAGGATGATCACGTTATTTGCGTGGGCGGCGGGCGCCAGCACGGCGGCGGCCAGCGCGAGCGTGCGGCCGAGGGAAAGGAAAGTGCGCATGAAGACTCACGTCGAGGAACAACCGTCATTGTAAAACGTTCGACCAGGCCGCCCGGTTGACCGAAGCCGGCATTGCGCCACTTCGACGCACGCCGCGGCGGCCCGGTCGGCCGGCGCGGCAAGCGCCGCGCGGCCGGCCGGGGCCGGCCGCCGGTGCGGGCCCGGGAAACCGATGTTGCGCTAGCGCTGCATCGACTCCCAGACCTTGTGCAGACGCTTGACAGAGACAGGCATCGGCGTACGCAGTTCCTGCGCGAACAGCGAAATCCGCAGTTCCTCGAGCAGCCAGCGGAATTCCGCGAGCCGCGCATCGGCGACGCCGCCGCGCTGCGACACCGCGCGCTGGTACTGCTGGGCGAGCGGCAGCAGGTCGGCCGACTGCTTCGCGTCACGCGCCGGATCGGCCTTCAGCTTGTCGATCCGCAGCGCGATGCCCTTCAGGTAGCGCGGGAAGTGCGCGAGTTGCGCGTACGGCGTATCGATCACGAAGCGCTTGCCGACCAGTGCGGCGAGCTGCTGCTGCAGGTCCGCATGCGCCTGCGCGAACGGCTTCGCCTGCGCGAGCTTCTTCACGAGCCCCGCGTATTCGGCCAGGATCTGCCCGACCAGCCGCGCGATTTCCTGCGCGAGCAGGTTCAGGCGGCTGCGGCCCTCGTCGCGGCGCGCGTGGAAGCTCGCGTCGTCGTCGGGCAGCGGGTCCTGCAGGCACGCGCGGTCGAGCGCCGTGTCGATCAGCTGGTCGCGCAGCTCGTCCTGCGTGCCGAGCGACATGTACTGCATCGCCATCTCGCGCAGGCCCGGCAGGTTCTTCTCGAGGAACTTGATCGGCTCCTTCAACTGCAGCGCGAACAGCCGCCGCAGGCCGGCCCGGTGGATGCGCGCGGCCTCCTCCGGCGAATCGAACACCTCGACGTCGCAATGCGTGCCGCGATCGACCAGCGCCGGGTAGCCGTACAGCGTCTGGCCGCGCCGGCGGATCTCCAGCAGCTCGGGCAGCTTGCCGAAATTCCACGTCGTCAGGTTCTCGTACAGCGCGGTCGCGCCGGCTTCCGCCGGCGCGGCCGTCTGCGGCGCCGCGCCCTTGCCGGCCTTCGCGTTGCGGCCGGCGGCACCCGTCGTCGCTGCCGTGGCCGGCGCCTGGCCGATTGGCTCGCCGCCGTCGGCATCGCCGCCGGCCGCGATCGTCGACGCCGCCGCGATCTTCTGGAACTGCTGCTGCGCCTGCGCGCCCAGCTCCTGGCGAAGCTGCGCGAGATTGCGCCCCATCGCGAGCTGGCGGCCGTGCTCGTCGATCACCTTGAAGTTCATGAACAGGTGCGCGGGCAGCGTCTCGAGCTTGAAGTCGGCCGTTTTCATCGCGACTTGCGTTTCACCCCGCACGTCGGCGATCAGCGCCTCGACGAGCCCGCCCGCGCCGAAGCGCTCGCGGCCCATCCGCTCGACGAAACCGGCCGCGTACTCGGGCAGCGGCACGCAGTGCCGGCGCAGCTTCTGCGGCAGCGACTTCAGCAGCAACTGCACCTTTTCCTTCAGCATCCCCGGCACGAGCCACTCGCAGCGGCGCGCGTCGACCTGGTTCAGCGCATACAGCGGCACCGCGAGCGTCACGCCGTCGCGCGGCGTGCCGGGCTCGAAGTGATACGTGAGCGCCATCTCGACGCCGGCCATCGTCGCCCGCTTCGGGAACAGCTCGGTCGTCACGCCGGCCGCCTCGTGGCGCATCAGGTCGTCGCGCGACAGGTACAGCAGCCGCAGCTTGTCCTCGGGCTGGCCGCTCTTCTTCACCTCATCGCGATACCAGCGCTCGAACGCGGCGCCCGTGTGAATCCCTTCCGGAATCGCCTGGTCGTAGTACGCGTAGATCAGCTCGTCGTCGACCAGCACGTCCTGTCGGCGCGACTTGTGCTCGAGCTGCTCGATGTCGGCGAGCAGCTTGCGGTTGTGCGCGAAGAACGCGAGCTTCGTGTCGAATTCGCCTTCGACCAGCGCGCCGCGGATGAACAGCTCGCGTGCACGCGCCGGGTCCTGCTTGCCGAACGCGACACGCCGGCGGTGATAGATCGGCAGCCCGTACAGCGTTGCGCGCTCGTACGCGCTGACCTGCGCCGGGCGTTTTTCCCAGTGCGGCTCCGACAGCGATTTCTTCAGCAAATGCGCGCCGATCTTCTCGACCCATTCGGGCTCGATCTTCGCGAGGCAGCGCGCGTACAGCCGGCTCGTCTCGACGAGCTCGGCCGCCATCACCCAGCGGCCGGCCTTCTTCGCGAGCACGGAGCCCGGCCACAGGTAGAACTTGATCCCGCGTGCGCCGAGATAGTGCGGATCGTCGTCGGCCTTCAGGCCGAGGTTGCCGAGCAGGCCCGTCAACAGGGCCAGATGGACCTGTTCGTAGGTCGCCTCGACTTCGTTCAGCCGCCAGCCGTGCTCGCGCACGACGGTCAGCAGCTGCGAATGGACGTCGCGCCATTCGCGCAGCCGCAAATGCGACAGGAAGTTCTGCCGGCACGCGTCGATCAACTGGCGATTCGACTTCTTGTGCGCGACGGCCTCTTCGAACCACGCCCAGATCTTCAGCCACTGAAGGAACTCGGAACGCTCGTCGGCGAACCGGCGATGCGCCTGGTCGGCCTGCTCCTGCGCTTCGATCGGGCGGTCGCGCGGGTCCTGCACGGACAGCGCGCTCGCGATGATCAGCACTTCGCGCAGCGACTGCTGGTCGCGCGCGGCGAGAATCATCCGGCCGACGCGCGGGTCGAGCGGTAGCCGCGCGAGTTCGCGGCCGAGCGGCGTCAGCGCGTTGTCGTCGTCGACCGCGCCGAGTTCGTTGAGCAGCTGATAACCATCCGCGATCGCGCGGCCGGGCGGCGGCTCGAGGAACGGGAACGATTCGATTGCCGTCAGGTGCAGCGACTTCATCCGCAGGATCACCGACGCGAGCGACGAGCGCAGGATTTCCGGATCGGTGAAGCGCGCGCGCGCCTGGTAATCGCTTTCCTCGTACAAGCGGATGCAGACACCGTCGGCCACGCGGCCGCAACGGCCCGCGCGCTGGTTCGCGGCCGCCTGCGAGATCGACTCGACCTGCAGTTGCTCGACCTTGTTCCGGTACGAATAGCGCTTCACGCGTGCGAGGCCGGTGTCGACGACGTAGCGGATGCCCGGCACCGTCAGCGAGGTTTCGGCCACGTTGGTCGCGAGCACGATCCGGCGCGCGTTCGACGCCTTGAATACCTTGTCCTGGTCGGCCGCCGAGAGCCGTGCGAACAGCGGCAGGATCTCGGTGTGCGGCGGATGGTGCTTGCGCAGCGCCTCGGCCGCTTCACGGATCTCGCGCTCGCCGGGCAGGAACACCAGCACGTCGCCGGGGCCTTCGCGGCACAGCTCGTCGACCGCGTCGACGATCGCGTCCATCAGGTCGCGCTCGGCTTCGCGTGCGGTCTTCACGCGGTCGCGGCCGGCCGTGCCTTCGGCGTGCTTCACGGCCGGGCGATCCTCGGCCACCGGCCGATAACGCATCTCGACCGGATACAGCCGCCCACTCACCTCGATCACGGGTGCCGGGCGCTCGTCGGTGCCGAAATGACGCGCGAAGCGATCGGCGTCGATCGTCGCGGACGTGACGATCAGCTTCAGGTCCGGCCGCCTCGGCAGGATTTCCTTCAGGTAGCCGAGCAGGAAGTCGATGTTCAGGCTGCGCTCGTGCGCCTCGTCGATGATCAGCGTGTCGTACGCCTTCAGCAACGGGTCGGTCTGCGTCTCGGCGAGCAGGATCCCGTCCGTCATCAGCTTCACGGACGCGCCCGGCGCGAGATTGTCGGTAAAGCGCACCTTGTAGCCGACCACTTCGCCGAACGGCGTGCCGAGTTCCTCGGCGATCCGGCGGCCGGTGGACGACGCGGCGAGACGGCGCGGCTGCGTATGGCCGATCAGGCCCGTGCCGCCGGCGCCGAGGCCGCGGCCGAGATCGAGACAGATCTTCGGCAGCTGCGTGGTCTTGCCCGAGCCGGTTTCACCGCAGACGATGACAACCTGATGACCGGCGATCGCACGCGCGATTTCGTCGCGCTTGCCCGACACGGGCAGGCTTTCCGGGTACGTGATCGGCGGGACCGGGTTCGGCGCGACGACGGCGCGCGGCGGGCGCTCGCGGCGCGGCGCGCGCTCGCCCGTCGCGGCGGACGCATCCTTCGCGGCCGGCTGGCGCGCGTCGCCGCGCGGTTCGTCGCCGCGCGGCCCGCGCGGCGCGTGTGCAGGCTTGCCCGCCTGCTGTTCCTGCTGCCGGCGCGGCGGCTGGCCCTGCTGCTGGCGTGCATCGGCCGCACCATCCGGGTGCCGGGCCGACGGCGCTTTGGCCCGCGTCGGCGCGGGACTTTTAGGTACATTCGACATGGGGGCGCATTATAATCCCGCCCATGAATTCCCAAACCGACCTCCCTCCCGCCCAGACCGGCGCCACGACGCCGCCGGCTGCCGACGACTCGACCGCCAGTCACGCGCAGTTCGTCGACTGGATGCGCTCCGTCGCGCCCTATATCCACAAGTTCCGCAACAGCACGTTCGTCGTGGGGTTTGGCGGCGAGGTGGTGCAGCAGGGGCTGCTGAATGCGCTCGTGTCCGACATCGCGCTGCTGCAGGCGATGGGTATCCAGATCGTGCTGGTGCACGGCTCGCGTCCGCAGGTCGAGGAGCAGTTGAGCCTGCACGGTGTCGAATCCGAGTTTTCGCACGGCCTGCGCATCACCGATGCGCGCGCGCTCGAATCCGCGAAGGAAGCGGCCGGTGAAGTGCGTCTCGACATCGAGGCCGCGATCAGCCAGGGTCTGCCGAACTCGCCGATGGCGCACGCGCACATCAGCGTCGTGTCGGGCAACTTCGTGACCGCGCGGCCGGTGGGGATTCTCGACGGGGTCGATTTCGCGCATACGGGCATCGTGCGCAAGATCGACGCCGAATCGATCCGTCATTCGCTCGCGAGCCGCAAGCTCGTGCTGCTGTCGCCGCTCGGCTTCTCGCCGACCGGTGAAGCGTTCAACCTGTCGATGGAAGATGTCGCCTCGGCCGCCGCGATCGCGCTGCGCGCCGACAAGATCATCTTCCTGACCGAAGCGCCCGGCATCGTCGACGACGAAGGCGAGCTGGTGCGTGAAATGTCGCTCGACGCGGCGGCCGAGCTGCTCGATTCCGGCAACGTCCAGGGCGACGACGCGTTCTTCCTGAAGCACTCGATCCGCGCGTGCCGCGGCGGCGTGACCCGTGCCCACCTGATCCCGCAGTCGCTCGACGGCAGCATGCTGCTCGAACTGTTCCTGCACGACGGCGTCGGCACGATGATCTCGTACGAGAACCTCGAAAGCCTGCGCGAAGCGACACCGGACGACGTCGGCGGCATCCTGTCGCTGATCGAGCCGCTCGAGTCGGACGGCACGCTGGTGCGGCGCGGCCGCCACCAGATCGAACGCGACATCGACCACTTCTCGGTGATCGAGCACGATGGCGTGCTGTTCGGCTGCGCGGCGCTGTACCCGTACCAGCAGGAGAAGATCGGCGAGATGGCGTGCCTGACGGTCGCGCCGGAAGCGCAGGGCTCGGGCGACGGCGAACGCCTGCTCAAGCGCATCGAGCAGCGCGCCCGCGCGCGCGGCCTCACGCACATCTTCGTGCTCACGACGCGCACCGAGCACTGGTTCCTCAAGCGCGGCTTCGTCAAGGTCAGCGTCGACGACCTGCCGGAAGACCGCCGCAAACTCTATAACTGGCAGCGCAAGTCGCTCGTGCTGATGAAACAGCTCTGAGCGCAGGCACGACTGCCCTTCCCCCCAGACCGATTACAGGAGAAGTACACGATGGCTCGAATGATCCAATGCGCGAAGCTCGGCAAGGAAGCCGAAGGCCTCGATTTCCCGCCGCTGCCGGGCGAACTCGGCAAGCGCATTTACGAGAGCGTCTCGAAGGAAGCGTGGCAAGGCTGGCTGAAGCAGCAGACGATGCTGATCAACGAAAACCGCCTGAACATGGCCGACCCGCGCGCGCGCCAGTACCTGATGAAGCAGACCGAGAAGTACTTCTTCGGCGACGGCGCGGACCAGGCGTCCGGCTACGTGCCGCCGACGGAAGGCTGAGGATGCGTTGGCGCGCGGCCGGCGCAAGTTGCCGGCCACGCGCTCCGGAGAAAACGGCACCGTGTTTCGCACGGTGCCGTTTTCTTTTGGGGCGCGCGCGTTCGGTACGTTCGGTACGTTCGGTACGTTCGGTACGTTCGGTACGTTCGGTACGTTCGGTACGTTCCGTCGTTACGGCGTTGCGCGCGACTCAGCCAGCCGGCTTCAGCGCGCCGCCCTCGCCCGGCTGCGCATTCCCGTCGGCCGCGGCTTCCGCACTGCCGCCTTCGGTGCCCCATTCGGCCGCGTCGCTGCGTTCGGCCGTCGACAGTTCGTCCGCGCGATACCCGGTGCGATTCAGCAGCGCCAGCATGCACACGAGCGACACGAACGCATAGAGCCCCGATGCGATCGCGACGCCGACGATGCTGCCGGTCGAATTGAGGATCGCCTGCGCGAGCACCGGCGTGCCGCCGCCGACGACGAGCGCGCTCAACTGGTACGCGAGCGACAGGCCCGTGTAGCGGATGTTGGCCGGAAACACGCGCGCGAGCACGCCGCCGACCGCGCCATAGAACATCGCCGACGGAATCGTCGAGATGCACATGCCCGCGACGGCCACCCAGTACGACCGCGTCGCGAGCGCATGGAACATCACGGGCATCAGCACGATTTCCGGAATCAGGATCCAGCACATCGCGCGACGCATGTCGACCTTCGACACGAACCACGCGCCGACCGGCTGCATCAGGAACTGCACGACGAGCGAGATCGACAGGATGCCGAGAAACGTGCCCTGCGCGTAGCCGAGTTCCTTGGTCGCCCACGACAGCGCGAACGTGCTGCGGAAGTACGTGACGTTGATCACCGGCAGCGTGCCGGCCGCGAGCAGCACGACCACCCAGTGATCGCGCACGACGTCGCGCAACGGCAGCTTCACGGTGCGCTTGCGCGCGAGCACGCGCTGCATGTCGGCCGACTCCTCGAGCTTCAGCCGGATCACCATGCCGATGATCACGAGCACGGCCGACAGCAGGAACGGCATGCGCCAGCCCCACATCAGGAACGACGGTGTCGGCAGCGCGCTCAGCGCGAAGAACGCGGCCGTCGCGAGCAGGTTGCCGGTGGGCGAGCCCTGCTGCGCGAACGCCGCATACAGGATGCTGCGATGCTTCGGCGCGTTCTCGCTCGCGATCAGCACCGCGCCGCCCCACTCGCCGCCGACCGCGATGCCCTGCAGCACGCGCAGCACGACGAGGCCGGCCGGCGCCCAGACGCCGATCTGCGCATAGCCGGGCAACAGGCCGATGCCGGTCGTGGCCAGTCCCATCATCACCAGCGTGATCACGAGCGCGGTCTTGCGGCCGACGCGGTCGCCGAGATGCCCGAACACGATGCCGCCGAGCGGCCGCGCGGCGAAGCCGGCCCAGAACGTGACGAACGCAAGCAGCGTCGCGACGCCGGGATCCATCGTGCTCGAAAAGAACACCTTGCCGAACACGAGCGCCGCGGCCGTGCCGTAGATGTAGAAGTCGTACCACTCGATCGTGGTGCCGACGAACGCCGCGAAGGCGGCGCGGCCGGGTCGCGGCTGCGGCGCGGCGGTCGGGGATTGCTGGCGGCTCATCGATGTCTCCATGTTGGTGTGTCGGGGGCGCGACTGTCGCGCGCCTTTCCCGGGTGGCCGGCATCGCGCCGCCGGCCGGCGGCGTTGCTTGACGTTGCGTTGCCTGACGTTCCGCTTCGTCGGCCGGCCATGCTCACCGGCGCGCGCATTGGTCGGTCACGTCTGGTTGGGTGCGATCTTCAGCACGCCGGCGTCGAGCAGTTGCTGCTGGAGCGCGGGATCGACGCCGAGGCGCTCGAGCACCGCGCGCGTGTCGCCGCCGAGTGCGGGCGGCGGCGAACGATAGGTGGCCGGCGTGCGCGACAGCTTCACCGGCGACGCCGTGCCGCGATACGCACCGATCTCGACGAACAGGTTCCGGTGCAGCGCATGCGGATCGTGCGCGACGTCGGCGACCGTTCGCACCGGCCCGCACGGCACGCCGGCCGCCATCAGGTCGCGCGCGAGCGGCTCGCAGGCGTGCGCGGCGAGCCGTGCTTCCAGTTCGGCCTTCAGCTCGGGCCGGTGCGCGCAGCGGCTGCGGTTGTCGACGAAGCGCGGATCGCTCGCGAGCGCCGGCACGCCGAGATGCGCGACGAGCCGCGCGAACTGCCGGTCGTTGCCGACCGCGAGGAAAATCGGCACGGTCGCCGTGCGGTAGCTGTCGTACGGCGCGATGTTCGGGTGCGCGTTGCCGCTGCGCGCCGGCACGCGCCCCGAGCCGAAGAAGTTCGGCAGGTGCGGATGCAGCAGCGACACGCCGCAGTCGTACAGCGCGATGTCGATCGATTGCCCCTGCCCGCTCTTCTCTCGCTCCGCGAGCGCCAGCAGGATGCCGGCCAGCGCGTTGAGGCCCGTGACCATGTCGACGATCGGCAGACCGATGCGGGTTGCGTCGCCGTCGCGCTCGCCGTTGACGCTCATCAGCCCCGCCATCGCCTGGATCACCGCGTCGTAGCCGGGCAGCCCGCCGAGCGGGCCGCCTTCGCCGAAGCCCGTCACCGCGCAGTGGATCAGGCGCGGGAAGCGCGGCTGCAGGTCGCGCGCGTAGTCCATCCCCCAGCGCGCGAGCGTGCCGGGCTTGAAGTTCTCGACGAGCACGTCGGCGTCTTCGAGCAGGCGCCACAGGATCGCGCGCCCCTCGTCGCGCGACAGGTCGAGCGCGAGCCCTTCCTTGTTGCGGTTCACGCCCATGAAATACCACGCGGTATCGCCGAGGAACGGCGGCCCCCAGCCGCGCGTCTCGTCGCCGTCCGGCGGCTCGATCTTGACCACCGTCGCCCCGTGGTCGGCGAGCGCCTGCGTGCAGTACGGGCCGCCGAGCACCCGGCTCAGGTCGACGACCTTCAGGCCGTCCAGCGCGCCACGTGTCGTGCTCATCGTTCGACCTCCGGCAGCAGGTCGAGCGCGGTATCGAGCGGGATCGGCGCGCCGCGCAGCAGCGCGGCGCATGCGGCCGATTCGTCGTCGCGCGATGCCGGCGCGAGCGGATCGACCGGCAGCAGCTTGTGGCGCACGACCAGGTGCGCGAGCGCAAGCCGCCGGAAATCTGGCGCAAGCCGCGCGCCCTCGCACGCCATCAGCACCGCCGCGCTTGCGTAGTACAGCGCCGACGCGGCCTGCCGCACGCGTGCATCGTCGCCGTCGGCCGCGACCCGCGCGAGCGCGTCGCAGGCGCGCGCGAGAATGCGCCGCAGCGCCGCACGGCTCGCATCGGGCAGCGGCGCCGCGCCGAGGCGGTCGCCGAGGAACGCACGCAGCGCATCGAGCGCGTGCTCGCGCTGCGCGGCCCGCGCGACATCGAGCGCGACGATGTTGCTCGTGCCCTCCCAGATCGAGCCGAGATGCGCATCGCGCACGACGCGCGCGTCGCTCCACTCCTCGATATAGCCGGTGCCGCCGCGCACTTCCATCGCATCGCCCGTCACGCGCCGCGCATCACGGCACGCGCGGAACTTGATCAGCGGCGTCAGTATCCGCACGCAGCGCGCGGCCTGCTCGTCGCCTGCATCGGCCTGCGGCAGCAGCAGCGCGATCTGCATGAACATCGCGCGCGCGGCCTCGGCCGGCAGCAGCATCTTCAGCAACTGGCGCTGCATCAGCGGCATCTCGATCAGCTTGCGGCCGAAGGCCTCGCGATGCGCAGCGACGTGCAGCGCCTCGTTCAACGCGCGCCGCATCAGCCCCGCCGCACGCACGCCGTTCGACAGCCGCGACATGTTGATCATGTCGGCCATCTGGTGGAAGCCGCGGCCGATCTCGCCGATCAGGTACGCCTGTGCGCCTTCGAGCACGATCTCGCCGCTCGCCATCGAACGGCTGCCGAGCTTGTCCTTCAGGCGCACGATCCGGTAGCGGTTGCGCGTGCCGTCCGGCAGCGTCTTCGGCAGCAGGAACAGCGCGAGGCCCTTGATGCCGTCCGGCGCGCCGTCGGGCCGCGCGAGCACCATCGCGAGATCGGCATCCGCGTTCGAGCAGAACCACTTGTCGCCGGTCAGGCGCCAGAGGGTCTCGCCGTGCGCGTCCGTCTCGCGCGTCGCCCGCGTCGCGATCCGGCCGACGTCGGAACCCGCCGCCTGCTCGGTCATGAACATCGCGCCCTGGTACAGCGTGTCGAAGTCGCGTGACGCAAGCATCGGCAGGTAACGCGCGACGAGCGCCGGATCGCCGAAACGGCGCAGCGTGCGCGTCAGCGAATCGGTCATGCTGACCGGGCAGCACAGCCCGAATTCCGCCTGCACGAACAGGAACGTCAGCGCGTACTTGACGAGCGGCGGGACCGATTCGGACCCGTGGCTCAGCGACGCGAGCCCGAGCTCGGCATACGCGACGCGCTCGAGCGCGACATACGCGGGATCCTTGTCGACCCGCTGCACGGCCTCGCCGCGCCGGTTGCGGTGCTCGAGCATGGGCGGGTGCTTGTCCGCGCGCGACGCCCATTCGTCGAGCTCGCCCGACACGCGTGCGCCGAGCGTGCGCAGTTGCGGCTCGAGCGCGGCATAGCGGGCATCGCCGAGATGCAGCTTCAGCAACGCGCCGAGATCGGGATCGACGGTGAAGAAATTGATGCCCCGGCTGTCGGGGATGTTGGATGCGCCGGGTTCCGGCGTGCGAGCGGTGTCGTTCATGCGTGCGTCTCCTGGGTTGCCTGCACGTCGGCTGACTGCGGCGCCGCGGCGCCTGGCCAGTCCCGTGCAAAGCCTTCCGCAGAGCGTAGGCGCGCGATCGATAAGCGTCCAATACAGGATTTATCCGGTACGATAGATATCGCTTATCGATGCCGACGCCGCGAGGAGACACCATGGAACTGAGGCAGTTGCGCTACTTCGTGGCGGTCGCCGAGGAACTGCATTTCGGGCGCGCGGCGAAACGCCTGTTCATCTCGCAGCCGGCGCTTAGCTTCGACATCCGCAAGTTCGAGGACGCGCTCGGCGTGCAGCTGTTCTCGCGCACCAACAAGACCGTCGCGCTGACCAACGCGGGCGAGGTGCTGCTCGGCGAAGCGCGCCGGCTGCTGCTGCAGGCAGCCGAGGCCGAACGCCTGACGGTGCGCTCCGCGTCGGGGCTCGCGGGCCGGCTGCGGATCGGCTTCGTCCATTCGATGCTGTATCGCGGGCTGCCGGATGCCGTGCGACGCTTCGAGGCCGACTACCCCGGCGTCGAAGTCGTGCTGAGCGAAATGAACACGCAGGCGCAGGTGCAGGCGATCCAGCGCGGCCAGATCGATCTCGGCTACGCGCACTGGGGCCATTTCCCGCCCGAGGTCGAATCGACGCCCGTCTATGCGGAACCGTTCGTGTGCTGCCTGCCGGCCGCGCATCCGCTCGCGCAGCGCAAGCAGGTCGCGCTCGCCGCCCTGGCCGCGGAACCGTTCATCCTGTTCCCGCGCGAAGCGGCGCCGCACTATCACGACCTGATCATCGCGCAGTGCCTGAATGCCGGCTTCAGCCCGTTGATCCGCCACGAGGCACGGCTGTGGCAGACGATCCTGTCGATGATCGAGTTCGGGATGGGTATCGCGCTCGTGCCGCGCGTGCTGCAGCGGGTGAAGAGCGAGCGACTCGCGTTCCGGCCGCTGAAGGACGCGTCGCTCGAATCGCGCACGCTCGCGCTGAAACGGAGCGGCACTACCGAGCCGGTTGCGCTGCGCTTCGCAGATTACGTGCGCGCGTCGATCGCCGCCCTGCCCGCGCTCGCGGGCTGAGCGCACGGCGGCCGGCAGGTATGTGCGGGGATCTGAAAAATATTTGCAGAAAGTGCTTTACAGACCCTCAAAGCCCTGACATAATTTCAGCTTCTTTGGGCGGTTAGCTCAGCGGTAGAGCACTGCCTTCACACGGCAGGGGTCACTGGTTCGATCCCAGTACCGCCCACCAAAGAATATTCCGGGGTGTTCTCGGAACATCCCGAAACCCGCTAAGCTGAAAGGCTTAGCGGGTTTTTTCATTCCCGGGAATTCCGGAAAACGCCAACGGCAGCCGGGGGTATGTGGGGGTATTTTTAGGGGTACGCGCCGCGAAATGCTGCGCCTCCGTTCGGAGATACCCCCATGCCGCTCACCGACATCGCAATAAGAAACGCCAAGGCCGGCGACAAGCCGCAGAAGCTGTTTGACGGTGGCGGTCTGTTCCTACTCGTCACGCCGGCGGGCCAGCGCTACTGGCGGTTCAAGTATCGAATCGCCGGTAAGGAAAAATTGCTCGCGCTCGGCGTCTATCCGGACGTATCGCTACAAGCAGCACGCAAGAAGCGCGATGACGCCCGCGAAAAGCTGGCGACCGGTATCGATCCCGGCGAAGCGAAGAAGGCGGACAAGCGCGCCGCCCGTCTCGCGGACGCGACGAGTTTCGAAGCCGTCGCGCGCGAGTGGTTCAACAAGCATTCGCCCGGATGGGCAAAAAGCCATTCGAGCAAGATCATCGCCCGCTTCGAGAATGATGTGTTCCCTTGGCTCGGGAAGCGCCCTATCTCCGAAATTCAGCCGGCCGAGGTGTTCGACGTTATCCGCAGGATCGAAGCACGCGGAACGCTCGACACGGCCCACCGGGCGAAACAGAACTGCGGCCAAGTATTCCGATATGCCGTCGCAACCGGTCGCACAACGCGCGACGTAACGGCCGACCTTCGTGGCGCACTTCCGCCGATCCAACAAAAGCATTTCGCGGCCATCACTGACCCCGGCAAGGTCGGCGAGTTACTGCGTGCGTTCGACGCCTTCGGCGGTACGTTTCCGGTTCACTGCGCGCTCAAGCTCGCGCCGATGCTGTTCCGTCGCCCGGGCGAGTTGCGTGCCGCTGAATGGTCGGAAATCGACTTAGATAACGCGACGTGGGAGATTGATGGCACACGCATGAAACGCAACAAGGCGGCCAAGATGGACGGCGGAGCGCATATCGTGCCCCTACCCGATCAGGCCGTCGCCATCCTTCACGACTTGCACGCGTTGACCGGCGGCGGTCGTTACGTCTTCCCCGGAGCACGCGACCGGAATCGGCCAATGAGCGAGGCAACGATTAACGCCGCGCTGCGCCGGCTCGGCTACGATACACGCACCGAAATCACCGGCCACGGCTTCCGAGCGATGGCACGTACCATCATGGTCGAAGTGCTCGGCGTCGCTGTCGAGGTGATCGAATCACAACTGTCTCATACCGTGAAAGACCCGCTCGGACGTGCGTACAACCGAACGACCTTCCTTCCTCAGCGTCGCGAAATGATGCAGAAATGGGCGGACTACCTCGACCGACTCAAGGCAGGTGCGGAAGTTATCCCGATGAGTGCATCGGCACGGTAAGCGGTCGGTTTCCACTACTCACTTACGTCCAAGCGAAGGTGCCGTCGATTCGGTCGAACTCTCGTCGCTATGCATCCGCATAGGTAAGCGGCGGCACACCGATCAAACGGAACGGAGGCAGCTCAACGCCCTTACCCGTGTTCGGTTGAACATCGTCCCGCATCGTACGCAGCAAGTCGTTCAACAGCCGGTCGTGCGTCGCTCGACTTCGGTCTGCGTTGCGATAAGTTGTTTCGTCTTGGTACGCGTATAAAGCCGCGAGAACTTCGCCCGATGCGACGAGCGCCAACGCGTTTAGCGCATCGGCATACCGCTCATGGGCAGCCGCCGGGATACTTCTACCCTCGATTACGCCGGAAAGTGCCGCGACGTACTCTCGATAGTGTTCCAACTTCGTTTTGCGCCAGTCCGCGTCATACTCTCGTTTCCGGGTCAAATACGACGTTAGGATGACCCCTACAATCGCCAAACAACCCGTAACGACGCCGGTCAGCAAGGCGTTCATCGCGACTCCCCTTATGCGCCCCCGCGCGCCTGTCCGAAAGTTTAAGCGACAAACTGCGCGTTCCAGCGTATCCGCCCGGCCGGCTCACTCGGCGAATACAAATTTAGCACGCCCGTGCTTAATTTCGCGGCGGTAAAAATTCGACTTGCGCCACGATCATCGGCGCGGTCGCGCTAGAGATTCGCGCCCCCTACCACCCTCATGCGGGATCTCTGCGGACCCGGAAAGCCCTCCGGCCCGGCCCGCCAGTCGGCCAAGGCTCCTCCGCCGGTACGCCCACCGACAGCCAAAGCGCCTACAATCGGCCAGTATCGCGGCGCGCTCGGTCGTCGTTCGACGTCAACGTATACGTTGTTGACAATAGGCATGCATCTCTTTGATAACGGCCATCGCGCAGACGTATGAGGTACCAACAGGGCGAACGGTGGTCGGTGCCAAGCCAGAGCCCCGGGAGAAGAGCGGCGTTTCAGAATGGCATCGGCAAGGTGAAATTTAGGAACCCGAGAAAATCATGAGCCACCCTCTGTACAAGCTACTCGAAAAATTAGATGAAAAGAGACTGTACTACTCCCTCTCGCGTCATCGTAGCGACACGATACTGGTGTCGGTGACCTTCGTCGGAATGCGTGTTGAGATCGACGTTTTTGATGACGGGCGAATGGACGTTAGCTGCTTTCGCGGCGATGAAAGTGTCGAGGGGTTTGAAGACCTAGCCTACACGCTGATTGCAGAATGCGGCGACTAATGCCACTCAGGGTGAATGGGCAGCCTTCATTTCACCGCAAGTTGCGAAGAACGTTATTGAGAGAATTTCGCTTCGGTCAATAGCTTGTTGAACGGCAAGCGGCATGCGGGAACGGCTCACACCGCCGATGCACGCCGCCTGCCCGCAGCTAGTTCCCATAGCCTGCGACTTCGGCCAACAGGTCGCCGTGCGGTCGCGAACGACGGGTTTCCCATTTCTGACGTGACACGAAGTCGAACAGCGGTTCCAGCGCAGCATCTACGAGCATCCGCGCACGCGATACCAGTTCCTCGCTTGAAATCGAGCCGTCATGAACAAGCGCGCGAACGTCGCGTTGTGCCTCTGCGATTTTCGCGCGAGCCGCCTTGATTTGGGGCATGTTCGTCGTAACGTTGCCGACGCGAGCACCCAGCCAGTTTTTCTCCGTGAATACGTCGGTCCGAACTGCGGCACGCAACAAGTCATCGGCATCCGATAGGTCGTCGAGCGCCTCGCCGACTTCGGACGGCGCGGTGCGTTCGAGTTCGGTCAGGATGCGTTCGCGCTCGCCGCTATCGGTCATCGTCCAAACCGCGAGGCGACCGCGCGTTTCGAGCATCGATTTTTCGGCTTCGTGATATGCGGCTTTCGCTGCGACGAAGACAACAACGGCACGTTCGGCGTCGTTGGTCAACGCGGACCGTTCGCGTTTCCGGTCCGGCAACGACTTGAGTTCGCGCGCCAGTTCCGCTCGGCGCTCGTCAACCTTGGCACGCTGTTTCGCTTCAAGTTCGCCGGTGAGACCGGCATCGTTTGCGAGCGCTTCAAGGGCTTCGATGCGTTCGGGCAAGGGACGCTTCAGCGGATTCATAGCGATTCTCCAAAAAGGCGCGTTAGCGCGGGATCAACACGATGTAACCTTCGGGACGAATTTCGACGCGGTACTTCACAGGGCCGGGCCTTACGACTCGATACAGCGGTTGGCCGCTCGGACCGGGCCAAATAAAAATGCTGTATTCGCCGCGTATCTCGTCAAAATGCAACCGTTCCAAAAGCCGTTTTGGTTCGGAAATTTTCATGACTTCGTACTCCTATTTGAAAAAGTAATACGCCTGTTCGATTCGGTTTCCCCCCGCCTACAAATCGTCCGCCATGCCCGACGTGTCGCCGCCGTAGAGCGCCGCCGCCTGTCGGGCATCATCCATAGCAGGGCGTCCGCTCCCGCGTTCGTCGCCGTCGTTCGCACCTTGCACAGCGGCGCCCTTACGCTTGACGTGATAGGCGCTCAGAACCGCGTGCGCGACCATGTCGAGCGCCGGTTTAGCGTCGCCGTTTCGGTCGGTCCAAACCTTCGGGATCAGCGTACCAGCCAGCGCGATGGCATCACCGTCATCGAGCGCCAACAGCCCGGCCTTCGCGCCGTCCGAAAACGCAATCACGTTCACGAACAGCGCGTCACCGTCGCTAACAGCAGCGCGAACCTTCGCCGTCACGAACAGCCTGCCGGTCGCACCCGTGCGTTCGGTCGCTTTACCGAACATCTTGCCTGCAATGAGCCCGTCGATCATTGTTGTTCTCCGGTTTGCGAGGTGTTGCTCAACGACTTGTCCACTTCGGATACGTTGGACACGTGGACAACTTGGCCAACGCCCTGTTGTCCATCTTGACCAACTTGGCCAAAGTTGTTCATGTTGTCCATGTTGGCCACGTTGTTGTGTGTGGAGGGGACGTTGTCGGGATTAACCTTCTTTGGCAGGCTCCAGTACCATTTTCCGCCCACGCCGGGACGCTTTTTCACCTGAAGCCTTTCAGATGCTCGGCGCACGGTACGCAGGGAGATACCCGCGAGCTTCGCTTCGGCTTCTACCGCCTTGGTCGGAACCACATCTTCGCGCAGCACCGCGCGCAGGAATTCGACGGCCTGCGAAAGCGCGCTTTCGTCTTCTCCGACTTGCTCATTCGGATCGGTGAGCAGTTCGCGCGCCGTACCCGCCACCGGTTCGCCCCACGCGATTGACGAGGCGGAAATCCCGGGCAGCGGTTCGGACTGTTGAAGGTGATATTCGTATCCGCCACCCTCCGGTCCGATGTTCGACTTCGCACGGGCAAAAATGCGCCGGTCGTCGTCCTCGTCAGACTTCACCTTGGCGGCCACCATTACCACGCGGGGCACGCCGGAGAACGCAATCGAGCCGTTGAGCCGTTGCGCCGGCTCGGCACCTTGACCGCCCTTGCTGAAATGCGTGATGCCGATAAGTGCGGCCCGCGTGCTGGCGGCAAGGTCAACCAGCGGTTGCAGCGCGCGGCGCGTTTCCGTGTTTTTGTGCGAGTCTCCCGTCACGGCGGACACGATTGGGTCAACGATAATCAGGCGAATGTTGCCGATGCGCTCGGCCGCTTCCTGCAACGCCAGCATGTCGCGCGCCGGGTCGAACGAATGCACTTCGCCGTTCACGCGCGCGCCGGTCACAAAGTAAATCCGGTTCCGTTCGCCGCCCGATGCCAGCAGGCGGGGCAGCAGCGTGTCGGCGGGGTCGTCCTCGCCCGACCAAATGAGCACGTTTCCATGTTGGCACCGTGAGCCGTCCGGCCAGCATCCGCCGCATGTCACAGTCGCGGCCAGTCCGAGCGCAATCGTGGTTTTACCCTGTCCCGGTGGACCCGCGAGAATGTGCACTTTGCCGCCAGCGAGCCACTCGTGCCACAGCCAGCTAATCGGTTCGGGCTTCAGGTCGGAACCGTTGACGAGAATCACGCCATCCCGCACCGGCTCGGTTTTCGTGGCGTGCTTACCGTTCGCAATGGCCAATTGAACGGCCTCTGCGCCGCCGCTCACGGCAAGGTCGTTCAGGTCATGCCCCATAGCTCACCTCTACGACTTCGCGGCCCGCGTCGGACCAGCGTTGCGCGCACGCAGCGGCGGCGGTCTTGCCCGCCGGATCATCGTCCACAGCGATGATCAGCGATTCAATTTCGGCCAGCACCGGGAGCGCCTGCAGGTTGCCCGCATCGATGCATGCCCAAACCGGCGCATAGCCGTGCGCGAGCGACAGCGCCGTTTCGATGCCTTCCGCGATGCCGAGCCCGCACGTTACGGCCTCGTCGGGCCACAAGCGAATGACGCCGCCTGCCTTGCGATGCCCGCCGAGCAGCAGGCGCGGCGGGTCAACTTCAGCCTTGCGGCCATCGGTCCGAATCCAAGTCTTGTGCAAAGTCATCGGTTCGCGCGTTACCGCGTGCGTCACGAGCCCGACGAGTGCCGGGCCGGCATAGTCGGCCGGATGCTTCAGCGAGGGATGCCAGCGCAAATCGCCGTCGGGCGGCGGGATGCGGCAGTGGCGAGCGTTGAGATAGGCCAGCGCATCGCAGGAAATGACGCGACAAGCGTTCCAAAGGTCGTGCCCATAATCAGACAGGACGTGATACTTCACGGGCGGCGTAACAACCGGCATGCGCCCACTGCCATACATCCCGCCGCCCACGCCGCGCTCGGGTCGGTACGTGTCCGTGAAGTCGCAACGGAAGCAGTGCGCGACGCCCGCGCCATTTGCGGTGATGGTCAACCCGAGCGTTTTATCACGTTCGCCGCGCCCACATACGGGGCAACATACGCGGTATTTACCCGTCCCGTAATGGCACCACGCAATCGCGCTCATACAGCCTCCCGCGATTTCAGCCAACGGGCAACCTTGCGTCGGTCGGATGTAGTGAGGTGATAGATGCCGCGACGCACTTCGAATCCATCGCGGTCGATGCACGGGACGCGTACGCAAGGCAAGGTGAGGCCCATTGCGCGCAGGTGT
The DNA here is from genome assembly GCF_002223085.1 of Burkholderia sp. HI2714. Lineage (NCBI taxonomy): Bacteria > Pseudomonadati > Pseudomonadota > Betaproteobacteria > Burkholderiales > Burkholderiaceae > Burkholderia > Burkholderia sp. HI2714. Next base: position 130,617 of record NZ_NKFM01000022.1, read on the forward strand.
GCGATGAGGTCGGGCGAATTGCTACAGCCAACGAAACCGTCCAATTCTTCGCGCGGCATCGGACGGTTTTGGAGAACGGCCAGCGCGCGCAAGTGACGCGGGTTCGCCGTTCCGTTAAAGTTGCGGTGTTGGTTCGCGCTCGTCGGCTTCGGTTGGCGGGCGTTTTTCTTTTCCATCGCCTCACCCCTCGACGCGATAGCCGGCCGGATCAGCGATCCACGCATCAACATCAACGCGCCGCCATGCGACCGAACGAGTGCCGATACGGACGTTTCGCGGGAACGTGCCGGCTCGCATCTTCGCGTAAATCGAGGAACGGGGCAGGCCAGTTTCAATCTCGACCTGCTTGCGGCGGACGAGTGCCTGTTTGATGATCTCGGCCATTTGAGGCTCCGTAAGTACGTTCCGGGCCATTCCCGGTACACGGAACCAAGGCTAGAGACGAACAAACGGAAAGAACCCAATATTGGGGTTCAGCGTTCCCAATATTGGGGTTTGGGACGCAGGCGCGTCAGGGATTGGGGTTGCGCCGTTCGATGTGTTCGGCTGCGTCCTTGAGGCGGTCGCGCAAAGTCTGCTCGCTCACGCTTATGCCTTTAGCGGCCAAGTCCGACAAGATTTCCCCGATACCGTCGAGTCGATCAGCGTGAATATCGATCCCGTGCCCGGTCATGGCGAGACCGCCGATGAGCTTGAGCGCCATCGTACGACTCTTGCCCTGCAGTAGATCGACCTCAAGCTCGTGAATCTTCGCGTTCGCTGCGTCAAGCGACGCCGTCAGGTTCGACACGACGCCGTTCAGCGCGTAAATCTGCTCGCGAAGCTGCGTGCGGTCGTCAGTAATGGCCGACGCTTGAGTCAGTTGGCGTTTCAAGCTTGCGCATTCCGCTTCGGCAACGCGCAATCGCTCCAACAACTCCGCGTCAGTGGTCGGTTTCGGATCCGGCTCGGGAATCGGCCAGACGTGCCCGCGACTAGCGCACCATGCGCGGATATCGGCATGCGACAGCATCTGTTCGCCTCGATCAGCGCCCCAACTTCCGGCGGCGATTTCCTGATTTTCGATGGCATCGATCAAGGCATCTTGCCACTTGCCGATTTCTGCACCTTCGTCGTCGCTGAGAAATCCCGATGCATCAAGATCAATCCCGGCGAGAATCGCCGCTGCCCAGCGAAGAGAAACCTGATACCGACCGATAAACGGCTTGGACCAAGCAGCGACGGACGTTTCGACCTGTTCGACATCGTGCCCGGCTCCTTCAGCCTGTTCAAGAACGATTCCACGGTCGGCAAGAAACTCGTAGATTGCGTCTACTTTGAAACCCAAACGGTCGTAATCAGAACGGTATGTCATCTGGGTCGAGCTCCCAATCCGGTGCAAATGTCCCGTGGGTAATCACGTATTGCAGTGCGCGTTGGGCATCTGCGACACGATTTCCACTGATTTGAAGCAAGCCCCGCCCCGGTGCAAGTTCATACCATTCAGGTAGCTCGATTGCGTGCGCGTTGTACAACTCTTCCGAAAGCCACGTGGCGGCATCCTTGAGGCTTACTGCTTGCGCTGCACACAACCCCTCAAGGATCTTGCGGAGGCTCACAAAGCTCGCTTCCCGTTCGGCCAAATCTTCTTTGATGCCCATTGCGCTCCCACACGCAAGACCCTTGGGTTAGAAACCGCCCGGGCCCGGCAAGGGGACCGGTTTTGGCGGAACAGCCGGGCACGACCGCTCGCCCAGCCGCAGGGCGACAATAGCCGGCACAGTCCATCGTGCACGTCCGTACAGTACCAAGGAAGGCTGGCCCTGCTCAAGACTTGTAGTAGGAATTGCGACAATGACGAACGCACCCCAGGGCGCACGGGGGACGCAGCGCGTGACATCCGGGGGTACTTTTGGGGGTATGTCTCAGCCTACCAACTACCTCCCGCTTGCCGAGAAAGGAACACATCGATCAATTTAAGGGAAGTACCGCCAAAGAATTCAAGGCCCTGCGTCTCACGACGCAGGGCCTTTTCGTTTTGGTGGCGAGTGTGTTCCGCGGCGCTTGCCGCGGAACACCGGCTTACTCCACGCGCCCCACCCGCTCCGCCGTCGCATCGAACGCGCGCTTCGCCTTGTCGACGATCTCGTCGACCTCCGCCTCGCGAATCACGAGCGGCGGCGACAGCAGCATGCGGTCGCCGGTCGCACGCATGATCAGGTTGCCGTTGAAGCAGAAGTCACGGCAGATCGTGCCGATATCGACATTCGCAGCGAACCGCTCGCGCCGCTCCCGGTCGCGCGCAAGCTGAACGCCCGCAACCAGCCCCGCTCCCGCAATCTCCCCGACGATCGGATGGTCGCCCAGCGCATCGCGCAGCCGGCGCTGGAAATACGGCCCGATGTCGTTCTTCACGCGCTCGACGATCCCTTCGTCGCGCAGCAGCTTCAGGTTCGCGACCGCGACGGCCGCCGCGACCGGGTGCCCCGAGTACGTGAGGCCGTGGTTGAATTCGCCGTTGTCGATGATCGGTCGCGCCACGCGTTCATGAATGCCGATCGCCCCCATCGGCACGTAGCCCGACGTGAGGCCCTTCGCCATCGTGATGAGATCGGGTTCGAAACCGAAGTGTTGGTGTGCGAACCATTCGCCGGTGCGGCCGAAGCCGCCGATCACTTCGTCGGCCACCAGCAGGATGTCGTACTTGCGGCAGATCCGCTGGATTTCCGGCCAGTACGTCGACGGCGGGAAGATCACGCCGC